>NZ_OZ243890.1:3642920-4015560 GCF_965213555.1 Acuticoccus sp.
CGGCAGGCCGCGCGCCTCCTCGAACGCGGTCATCGCCATGGCGAGCCCGCCCTCGTCCGACGCCGTCAGCGAGGCGCGCTCCAACGTTGCGAGCGCGAGCGCCTCGAGGACCCGCTGGGGCTCCTCGAGGACGCGGCGCGGCACGCCGGCGAACGCGAGCGTGAACTCGTAGGCGCCGAGACCCGGAACCCGCGTCGCGCTGCGCAGGCGCACGCGCCCGTCGGGGAACCAGCGGAACGTGGTGCGGTCGTGAACGCGCAGCGTGTCGGTGCCGAGCACCGCGAGAAGCTGCTGTATCCCCTCGTTCGGGCCGGCCTTCAGGCGGACCTCGTAGGCGCTCTCCTGCGCGACCTGCGCCGGCAGCCGGCCGACGTGCCCGTCCATCACCAGGTCGTAGCGCGACAGGGTAAGCCCGAACTCGCCCTCACGTATGGCGCCGTCGCGCAGCGACACGCGCGTCAGCTTGGGAAGCGCGGACAGGGGTGCCAGCATGTCGGCCAGGCGCGCCTGCATCTCCGCCGGCGAGCGCGGCGGTGCCTCGTCTTCCGCCGCCTCGAAGCGCGCCACTCGCTCCACGGCCTCGGCGAGCGCCTCCGCCGTCGGCAACGACAGGCCATCGAGCCCGGCGCTGCCGAGGGACAGCGTCAACGGGCCGACGCTGGTCTCGAACCCCTCGACGCTCGCCGAGATCGGACCCGTCATCGTCAGGTTGTTGATCGCCGCCGAGCCCAGGGCGGAGCGCACGGGCCCGCCGTCCTCGGTGGTGCCGCTGCCGGTCACCCCGCGAACGGCAAACTCGTCCAGCGCGAAGCCGTCCCAGAGCGGCGCGACGGCGGAGAGGACCACCGCAGCGTCCGGCGTCCGCCCGGCCGCGGCGATCGACAGCATGGCGTCGATGCGCGTCGCGAGGGAGGGCGCCGCGGGCGCCATGCTGAGCCCGCGCACGACGACCTCCTCGACCTCGGTCCGCTCGCCGCCGACGTCGTAGGCGAGGTCCGTGAGGCGCGCCTCCTCCAGGATGGGCGTCGCCGGACCCGAGGTGGCGAACACCGCGTCCGCGAGCGCGCCAAGGTCGATGCCTTTCGCCACGAGCGGGGCGGGCCGCGTCGCGGCGGTCGGCACCAGCACGGTGAGCTGCTCGACGGCGCCGTCCGCGATGCCCTCGGCGATCGCCCGCGGCAGGTCGTTGGGAGCCCCCTCGGCAAGGCTCGCGGCGTCCGTCGCGAGCCCGTCCGGCCAGTCCACGGTCACCGCGTCCGCCGCCATCGCGCTCAGCCAGCGCATCGCCGGCTCGACGGCCGCGAGCATCGGCGCGTTGCCCTCACCGGTCTTCGGGGCGGCCGGCCAGGACGGCGCCTCGACTGCCAGCCTGCCGAGCGGCAGCGCGACGCCCTCGTCCGCCCCAGCGACGGTCAAGAGGAGCTGCGCGGAGGGGACGCGGATCGCCTCGGCAAGGTAGCGCTCCCCGTCCAGCGACAGGCCGTCGACGAGGACCATCGGCGCAGTCATCGCGACGATCACGCTGCCCTCGGCGGCACCGCTGATCGACGGGGGCTCCAGCACGAACTCGGCCGTCACGTCGACCAGGAGCAGGGTTGCGCCGGCCTCATCAACGTTGCCGATCTGCAGCGAGCGCAGGCCAGGGACCCGACGGTCGGCGAGGAGGTTGCGCGTCGCGGCGACGGGGTCGAACGGCGCGTCAGCACTCGCCCCACCGCTCGCCGTCGTCTGCGCCGGCGCGGGCGAAGCCAAGAGGATGCAGGCGAAGAGGGCTGGGACGACACCGCGCATGGGTTCCTCCGCGTCAACCGCCGAGCGCGGCGGCGAGGTCAGCGACGCTCTCGACCGAGTGGATCGGCCGCATGGCGTCCACGTGGGGCAGCAGCGTGCGCACGCCAAGCGCGCGCGCCTCGAACCCCTTAAACCGAAGCAGCGGGTTGAGGAACAGCAGCCGGCGACAGGACCGGTGCAGGCGGTCCGCCTCGAGCGCAAGCGTGCGCACGTCGCCGTCGCGCTCGAGCCCGTCGGTGACGAGGAGCACGATGGGGCCGCCCGACAGGACGCGCCGCGACCAGTCCTTGTTGAACGTCCTCAGCGCCTCGCCGATGCGCGTGCCCCCGGACCAGTCGGCGACCTGGCTCGAGGCCATGGCCAGCGCCTCGTCCGGGTCGCGTCGCGTGAGAGCGCGCGTGACGTTGGTGAGGCGCGTGCCGAACAGGAACGTCGCGACGCGCCGTCGCTCGCCGAGCGCATGAAGGAAGTGCAGCATCACGCGCGAGTAGTCTGCCATCGAGCCGGAGATGTCGCACAGCGCGACCACGGGGGGCGCCTTGATGGCAGGCGCGGTGAGGCGCGGCGCGATGAGCTCGCCCCCCGTGCGCATGGCGCTGCGCATGGAGCGCCGGGGGTCGAAGCGGCCGCGTGGGGCGGCGACGCGGCGGCGCGTTGCCACCCTGTCGACGTCGAAGGCGAGGCGGGCGATGGCGCGCCGCGCCGCCTCCAGCTCGGCCGCCGACATCTGCGCGAAGTCCTTGGTGCGCAGCGTTTCACGGTCCGAGGCGGTAAGGCGCGCGTCGAGCTCGACCTCGGTGGGCGGCGTCGCCTCCGGCCGGCGCGGCGGCGACAGGGCAGCGGAGACCCTCGCTGCCCCAGCGCGGGGCGCCTCAGGCGGGCGTCGCTGATCGACTACCGGCGACAGCAGCTCCATCATCTTGTCGAGGAGGTTGCGGCCACGGAAGAAGGCATCGAACGCGGCATCGAACACGGCGATCTCATCGTGCCGGCGCACGAACACGGCCTGGAGCGCGGCGCGCACGTCGGTGCGTGAGGCGATGCCCGCCGCCTCCACCGCGCGCACGGCGTCGACCGCGTGGGCCGGGCCGACGGGCAACCCCGCGTCACGCAGGACGCGAGCGAACACGGCGATGTTCTCGGCGAGGCGCCCCGACGGGGCGGCGGTCTCGCCGTGGGGGGTGTTGGTCATGGCACGGCGCACAGTGGCACGGGCGGGCAAGAAGTTCGAGCGGATCGAGGTCAGCAGCGTCGGGATCCTCGATGGGATCGGATTGGGAGGCGGGACGCAGCCTGCGAGCGCCGCACCGCTGCCGCCTCATAGCGCCCCTTGAGCGGTGAGCGGCCAACCTGACGGGCCGACGCGGACGCGCCCCACGGCAGGTAGGGTCCACGCAAGCCAACCACCTTTAAGTTGTACCGCGTCGAGCCGCGAAGGTCCGGTCCGGTGGAGGGTGTTGTGGCGGATCCCGAGGCGTTCGTGTTCGACGTGCTCCAGGCCGCGCCGGACATGTTTCCGATGAGCGCCATCGTATCGGTGTTCGCCGAACGGCTCGCCCGTTCCGGGGCGCAACGGTCGAGGAGGACGGAAGGCAGGCCACCATAATCACCTCGCTCGCGCGGATGGAGGTGGTGCAGCACGCCGGGCGCCTCTCATCACTGGACGTCAACACGCCGTTCCGGGGACCGTGGGACGCCGGCTCCGCACTCCACCGTCACATCACCCGCATGGTTCTGCGCGCCGTTCCCTTCGACAACGACCTTGCGGGTCGCCTGGCAGCAGCGGAGGTCGGCCTCGTCGTGTCGACGATCATCTGTAGCCTACCGACCAGCCGAGCGTTGGCGGTGCACGTAGAGGGCTCCGGCGTGGTCGTGCCTGCCCGGGCGTCACACGGCATCCTGCGCACCCTCGTCGTCGGCGAAGTGCCCATCGACCCTCTGGTGGCGTTCTCCACCCGCGCCGCGACGGACCCACGGGCCGCGGGCGCGGCGGCCGCGCTTACCCGCGGGCTCTTGCCCTTCGTCGGCTACGAGGTAGTCGTCGCCCCGCGGCCCGGGATCGGAGCGCGCGCCGCTCGGGACGTGGCCTACGCCGCGTCGCTGCGGATCCTGCGCGAGGGGATGGAGCTCGCCGACGGGACGGCCGTGCGCATGACGGCGCGCGGCGACCCGTTCGTGGTGCAACGCCTCCCCATGGGGACGATCGGCGGCGCCCCGGTCGCGCTGCTCGTCGGACCAAGTGGCCTCGCCGACCGCGCAACGCTCGCGACGCTGGCGGACCCGCCCGCATAAAGAATCGCGGACGGGGAACCCGACGTGTCACGGTCGGACGTCGAGCCGACCGTAGCCAGCCGCTCAAATGCAGCGCACCGAAAGTGATCGGCGGAGTTGCTTGCGGATGGCCGCGCAAAGGGATCGGCCGAGGGATCAAGGGAGCACGTTCGACTCCGCCACGATGAGGCCCGGTGCATGGCTCGCCCGGCTGGATCGTTCTCGACGCCATGACGGTCGAACCGCCTTCAAGGTCTGATGGGTGGTTCGACGCCTGACCTTCTGCGACCTAGAGTAGTTCGCGCTCGTTGTGTATCGGGTTGGGATTCCGAATCTGGGGAAGTCTGATCCACCGTCATGGCTGGCGGTGGAGGGTCAGCCGTGATGCCCAAGCTGCTCGTTGATGATCTTCGCCTTCGCGTCGTGCGCGCCATCGACGACGCAATGTCCCGTCGCCAGGCTGCGGCACGGTTCGACGTCGCCCCGTCCGCCGCGATCCGATGGTACGAGGAGTGGCGACGGACCGGCTCGTGCCGCGCCAGGCGGGCGACCGCTGGTCCCATGTCACCGAAGCCCACGCGCCGCGCATCCTGGCGATCCTGGAGGAGACCGGCGACAACACTCTGGTGGCGCTGAAGGCCCGGCTCGGCGAGACCGGGGGCACGGTCTCCATCTCCGGCCCTGCCGCGCTTCTTCAGGCGACACGGGATCACGCGTAAACAAGGACCGGCCACGCGGCCGAGCAGGCGCGTGCGGATGTCCGTGCCCGCCGACGCGCCTGGTTCGACGGTCAGGACGAGCTCGACCCGGAGCAGGTGATCTTCATCGACGCGACCTGGGCGAACACGATGATGGCCCGCACCCACGGCCGCTGCGCCCGGGGCGAGCGGTTGCGCATGGCGCTGCCGTTCGGCCCCTGGAAGACGACCACGCTGGTCGCCGGGCCCTCGCTGGCCGGGATCGTCGCGCCAATGGTCCTGGGCCGGGCGCGATCAACGGTGTCGGGTTCGAGGCCCATGTGGAACAGGTTCTCGCGCCGCGCTTGTCGCCGGGCGACATCGTCGTCATGGACAACCTCGGCAGCCACAAGAGCAGACGCGTTCGCGATCTGATCGAGAGCGCCGGCGCCAATCCGATGTTCCTCCCGCCCTACAGCCCCGACTTCAACCCGATCGAGATGGCGTTCGCTAGGATCAAGGCTCTCCTGCGCAAGGCCGCCGAGCGAACCCATCGACGACCTGTGGGACCGCATCGGCGAGGTCCTCGACCTCGTCACGCCAGCACAGGCACGCGCCTACTTCAAAGCCGCAGGCTATGACCCGGATCGAGCGCGAACCGCTCTAGGACGCTCGCGCGAGCAGGCTGCTGGACACGTGCCGTTCGTGGGCGCGCTGCGGATCGCGAGCAGCGCAGCAGTGCGGGTGATGCGAGCGGAGCGGTTGCCCGACGGCCCGGTCCGGTCGTGCCTCGCCGTGCCGTGCCGTGCCTCGCCGTGCCGTGCCGTGCCTCGCCGTGCCGTGTCGTGCCGTGTCGTGCCGTGTCGTGCCGTGTCGTGCCGTGTCGTGCCGTGTCGTGTCGTGCATTGGATCAAGGCGCCGTCACCACCGGTCCGGCGAGGCGTCGGAGGGCGTCGGCGGCTGCGATCGTCGTGAAGGCGGTGTCGACCTCGGCGAGGCTGCCACCTCGGCCCTGGCGAAGCCGGCCTGCGCCTCGATCCGGCGAACACCTCCCGAACCGTTTGCGACGGCGCCGGCTCGCCGCATCGCCCGCGTGGCGCAGCGTCCTGCCGACGAGGACGGTGCGGCGGGTTCGGCCCCGCTTGCCGACCGCGCCGTTGATCGCGATGGGCGGCGTCACCTTGACTCGTGTAAGCGTGCCGACGAACGCCGCCACGTCGCACGCGTGGTCCGCGCCGAGGGTGGTGCGGCGCCGCTGATGGTGATGGCGGTCGAGGAGCGCGAGCGTCGCCTCCGCTCCTCCGGGCCCGTCGTGCGGGCCGCCGGCGCGCCCGCCGCCAGGGGCCGAGCCGGTTCTTTATGGGGACATGGCCCGCGAAGGCGAGCCCGCCCTTGCCGTCGTCGCCCTTGCGGTGGAGCCGGGCGTCGGGCTCGGTGGCGGACGCATGGGTCGCGTCGGAGCGCGTCCCGCCGCGCAAGCCCGCGCCGGCGCTGCGCCCGCTGCCGCCCGGAGGCGGCGTGGCGTCGTCCCTTCCGCCTGAATCTCTTCATAGGGGGCCACGCCTCGATCGGCGTACCGTCGACGGGAAGAGTGCTCGGCCGACATGAGCGCCTTCGCCTCCGGCAGCGCGACGAGCGCGGCACGGAACTCACGTGCCACGTCGCCCTCCATCGGCCGCACCCGATCGCGGGGAACGTGGTCGGATGCCGGATGGCGTTGTCGAGCCGGAGCCCAAGCCCGAGCCCGGCGAACCGGGGGAACAGGAGGTCGAAGTCGACCGCCTCCATGGACTGGCGCTGCGAGCGCACCGAGTAGAGCGCCTGAGCCGCGTCGCCCGGAGCCACCTCTCCGGTGGGATCGACGGGCGGCCCATCCGCGATGGGAGCGCCGCGACCCGCGGATCGAGCTTGTCCGGCGCCGCATCGCAAGGCGCGCGGATCCCGCGCGGAGGGCGGTCCTGCGGCCCCCGCCCCGCGAGCGGCACGGACAAGACCATCCCTCCGACCCGTCCCGCGACCCACGCGCTGCCGATCACGCCCGCTCGCCCCCGACGAGGGAACCACCATCCGGCGACGCTCTCCGCCGACGTCTTCGGCAGCCAGCTAGAGCGGTTCAGGGTTGGGTAGTTCCACCCAACCCCAAGAAGCCTTTCTCGATCAGCGAGCTAGAGCATCTGATCTGGTCCGAGACGACCCAGGATGCTCTAGGCCGGCGGCAAGCGCCGTGGATCGGGCTCGATCGTCGCGGCGAAGTTCGGGACGAGGGCGTCGATCAGCGCGCCGGGGGCGACCGCAGCGGCCATCGCGAGGAGTCGCCAGGGCAGGGGGAAGACGGCCGTGCGGCGGCCTGCCTCCACCGCGTGCACGATCTTGGCAGCGGCGGCGGCGGCGCTCAGCGTGAAGGGCTTCGCGCCGAGGTGGCGGGCCGACATCGGCGTCGCCACGAACCCCGGGCACGTCACCGTCAGCGCGATCCCGTCCGCCTTGAGGCGCGGGCGCAGCGCATGGGCGTACGCCACGAGCGCCGCCTTCGTCGCCGAGTAGACGGCAAGGTCCGGTACCGGCAAGAGCGCCGCGATGGACGCGACGACGCCGATCCGGCGCGTCGGCCGAGACGCCCTCGACTGCGCGCGCATCGCACCCACCACCGCACGGACCGACAGGATCGTCGCCGACAGGTTGGTGCGGACCAGCCGTTCGGTGTCCTCAACGCTCTCCAGGACGTCCGCGCTGGTGGGGCCGGCCGAGACCCCGGCGTTCGCGTAGAACGCGGTCAGCGTGCGGCGTTCGGCGACGCGCCCTACGAAGGCCTCGAAGGCGTCGGTGGTGAGGTCAAGGCGTGCGGTGTGAGCCACGGCGCCAGCCCGCTCGACCGCCGCCGCCGTCGCAGCGAGCCCCTCGGCGGAGCGGCCCACCAGCGCGACGGTGAGCCCCGGACGGGCGATGCGCGCGGCGATGGCGGCGCCGATGCCGCTCGACGCGCCGGTGACGATCGCGAGCGGCGGCGCCTCGGACGCCATCACCCCCGCTCGCGCAGGAGCCGGGCCTTGTCACGCTGCCAGTCGCGCTTCTTCGCCGTCTCGCGCTTGTCGTGCACCTTCTTGCCGCGCGCGAGCCCGAGCTGCACCTTCGCGAGGCCGCGACCGTTGAAGTACATGCGCAGCGGGACGATGGTGAGCCCCTCCTGCGCCACCGCGCCGATCAGCTTGTTCATCTCGCGGCGGTGCAGCAGGAGCTTCCGCGGCCGCTTGGTCTCGTGGTTGAACCGGCTCGCCTGCTGGTACTCCGGGATGTAGGCGTTGTAGAGCCATAGCTCGCCGCCCGACTCACCGGCGTAGGCGTCGGCGATGTTGCTCCTCCCCTCGCGCAGCGACTTCACCTCCGTCCCCTGGAGCTGGATGCCGGCCTCCATGGTGTCGAGGATCTCGTAGTTGAACCGCGCACGGCGGTTCTCCGCGACGGGCCGCGAGGAGGGGTCGGGGTTGGGCTTGGCCATCAGTGCTCTCGGGTCGAAGGGGTGGTCGCACACATGGGAACGGGGCGGCGCGCCGGTACCCCGTCGCGTTACGTGAGGCCAGCGTGCGCCATGGCATGGTCGATGAGCGCCTCCGCCCTCGGGCTCGCTGGCACGAGGGGAGGGCGCAGCTCGTTGTTCAGCTTGCCGAGCTTGGCAAGCGCGTACTTCGCGCCCGCCGGGCTCGGCTCGGCGAACAGCGCGTCGTGCAGCGGCATGAGCGTGTCCTGCAGCTCCAGCGCCTTGGCGTAGTCGCCGGCGGCACAGGCTGCCTGGAAGTCGGCGGTGAGCCGCGGGGCGACGTTCGCGGTGACGGAGATGCAGCCGACGCCGCCGTGCGCGTTGAACGCGAGCGCCGTCGCGTCCTCCCCCGAGAGCTGCGCGAACTGCGGCCCGCAGACGGCTCGCTGCCGGCTGACCCGTGCGAGGTTCGACGTCGCGTCCTTCAGGCCCACGATGTTGACGTGCTCGGCGGCGAGCTCGGCCATGGTCTCCACGGTCATGTCGACCACGGAGCGGGGAGGGATGTTGTAGATGACGATCGGCAACGACGTCGCCCCGGCGACGGCCGCGTAGTGCGCCTTGAGGCCCGCCTGGCTCGGCTTGTTGTAGTACGGCGTCACCACCAGAACGCCGGTGGCGCCGGCGGCCTCGGCGTGCTGCGCCAGCGCGATCGCCTCACGCGTCGCGTTCGAGCCTGCGCCGGCGAGGACAGGCACGCGCCCCGCGGCGGCGGCGACGCACAGCTCGACCACGCGGCGATGCTCCTCGTGGGTGAGGGTCGGCGATTCGCCGGTGGTGCCCACGGGGACGAGCCCCTCGGTGCCGGACGCGACCTGCCACTCCACGAGCTCGGTGAAGGCACGCTCGTCGACCGCACCGTCCCGGAAGGGCGTCACGAGCGCCGTCATCGATCCCTTGAACATCGCGCGCCCTCCCTTCATGCTTCGGATGCGACGGCCGAGGCAGCTCCCGTCCGGGGCTCGGTCGCAGTTTGGCGCGAAACGTTGCCGAAGTGGTAATCCGATCGAGCTACCGGCTGTCATGCACAGTGGGTTCGGGGGACGCAATGCGGTTGTGCACGTGGCTGGCGTTGGCGTTGGTGGGCGGGATGGCGGCCACGGCAGCGCTGGCCGGACCTTTGCCCAAGGGACGCCCCGGCGCACAGGTGGCAACGGGGGTCGAACGCGTCGCCGAGCCCCTGCCACGCCCCCATCCGCGGCGGAACCCCAGCAACGCCACGCCCGCGGTCTCCGCCTTCGCGGCCTCACCAGCCCCTGTGGCGGCAGCCGACGACCCGATGGCCGCCTTGTTCGCCGCCGCGAGCGCGTTCTCCTCCGAGCCGATCACGGCCGCCGACCCCTTCGAGCCGCACGGACGACGGGACGGGTCCCTTAAGGACGCCCTCGACGCCCTACGCGCCGACCGCTACCGCGAGGCCCTCGCCAGGCGCAACGGGCTCGCCGACCCCCTCGATCGGCTCATCGTCGACACCTTTTTGGTGCGGGCAGGCACGCGGCACCTCACGTCCGCGATGCTCGCGGACATCGCAGCGCGGAGCGAGGGCTGGCCGGGCGCCGAGCTGTTGCAGCAGCGCCTCGAGGAGGCGATCGCCCGCGAGGCGCCCGCGCCGGACGTCCTGCTCGCCGCCCTCCAGCAGCGCCCGGTGACGGCGGTCGGCACCCGCCTCGTCGCCAACGCGCTCATGCTGACGGGTCGTGGCGCGGAGGCGACCGAGCGGGTGCGCGCGGTCTGGCTCGGCGACCCCCTGGGGACGGTGCTGCAGGCCGGCTACCTCGAGGACTTCGGCACCAGGCTCTCCGAGGGCGATCACCTTGCAAGGGTCGACATGCTGGTGGCCCAGGACCGGTTCGAGGAGGTGCGCGCCCTGCGCCGCGAGCTCGGTGCCGAAGCGCGCGTTTACGTCGACGCCCGCGTCGCCGTCGCGACGGGATCAGCGGACGCGTCGCAGCGTCTGGCGGACGTACCCCGCGGCCTGCGCCGGCGTTCCGGGTACCTGCTGGCCGAGATCGAGGCAGCGCGGCGGGCGAACGAGGTCGACCGCGCGACGCGGCTGTTCGACGGCGCCCCGAGGGGCACGCAGGTCGACGGCGACGCCTGGTGGACCGAGGCGCGGATCGTCGCCCGGATGATGGCCGAGCGCGGCGAGGGGCGGGCGGCCTACGCGCTCGTGGCACGGGGCCTTGCAACGAGCGTTGGGGCTCGTGCGGATGAGGCGTTCCACGCCGGCTGGTTCGCGCTCCGCTACCTCGCCGACGGTGGGCGCGCCGAGGTGCACCTCGCCGAGCTCGCGGCGATCTCCACGACGCCGCTGTCGCTCTCGCGTGCCGCCTACTGGCGCGGTCGCGCGGCGTCCCTGCGGGGCGACGAGGCGGCAGCGCAGGCTCACCATCGCGAGGCGAGCCGTCACGGGACCACGTACTACGGGCAGCTGTCGCGGGTGGCCCTCGGCCTCTCCGGGACCGGCGTCGGCCGCCCCCCGGCGGCGACCGCCAAGGACCGCCTTGCGCTCGCCCTCTCCAAGGTCGCGACGGCGGCAGCCCGGCTCGTCGCCGCGGGGCACGGCCACCGGGCCGCGCCCCTCCTCGACCACCTCGCCCGAACCGTCCCCACGCCGGGGCAGGCCGTCCTCGTCGCAACGCTCGCGGAACGCGCCGGCGGCATGCGGCCTGCGCTGAGCGTCGCCAAGGCGGCACAACGCACCGGGCTCGACGTCGGCCGGCTCGCGCATCCGATCGGCGCGATCCCGGACGGCGTGCGGCTCCCCGACGGGGTCGACCTCGCGCTCGTCTACGCCGTCGCGCGGCAGGAATCCGAGTTCAACGCCGCGGCGGTGAGTCCGGCTGGCGCGCGAGGGCTGATGCAGCTGATGCCGGGCACCGCTGCCGCGGTGGCGCGGGAGCTCCGCATGGCGCACTCGGCCGCGAAGCTGACGTCCGATCCGGCGCACAACGCCACGCTCGGCGCCGCCTACCTTGCCAAGCGGCTCGACGCGTTCGACGGCTCCTACGTCCTGACGCTCGCCGCGTACAACGCCGGCGCGGCCCGCGCCTCCGAGTGGATCGCACGCTTCGGCGACCCGCGTGACCCGAAGGTCGACCCCGTCATGTGGGTGGAGGACATCCCGTTCCCGGAGACGCGCAACTACGTCCAGCGGGTGATCGAGACCGTGCAGGTCTACCGCGAGGCGCTCGGCACCGGTCGCTTCGCCATCCACGCGGACCTGTCGCGGGGGAGGGCAGGCTGACCGCCTCGCTCACCGCCATCACCCCGGACGGGATCACGATCCACGCCGACGTCTACGGCAAGGACGCCGGCGGGCTTCCCGTCGTCTGCCTACCGGGGCTGACGCGCAACGCGCGCGACTTCACCGCGCTCGCACGGTCCCTCTCCCACACCGACGGGGGTGCGGCTCGGCGTGTGATCGTGGTGGAGTCCCGCGGCCGCGGGCGCTCGGGGCGTGCACCCGGCTCGACCTACACCGCGCCGCAGGAGCTCGACGATCTTATCCGCGCGCTGGACGCCTGGGGCGTGCGCACGGCGCAGTTCGTGGGCACCTCGCGCGGCGGGCTCCTCACCATGCTCCTCGCCATGCACGAGGGTGAGCGCATCGAGCGTGCGGTGCTCAACGACATCGGGCCCACCATCGACCGTTCAGGGCTCGCACGCATCGCCGCCGGGGTCGGGACGCACATGCGCCACGCTTCCTACGAGGCCCTCGCCGACCACCTGTACAAGGTGCAACGCTCGCAATTCCCGCGGATGGCGCGGGCGAAGTGGCTCCGGTTCGCGGAACAGCTCGCCTCGCCGACCGAGGACGGCGGTGTCACGCTCGACTACGATCCAGCGCTCGCCGACAACGTGCGCGGCTACACACCCGCCGATCCGGCGCCTGACTTCTGGCGTGCGTTTGCAATGTTGCGCGACAAGCCGTTGCTCGTCATCCGCGGCGCGCACTCCGACCTCCTGTCGGCGGCGACGGTGGAGGCGATGCGGCGCCGGCACGGCAACCTGAGGACGCTGATCATCCCCGACGAGGGGCACGCGCCGCTGCTCTGGGACCGCCTCGCGATCGAGACGATCAAGTCCTTCCTTGCCTGAAGCGCGTCGGCCCGGTTAGTCCGAACTCGGAGAGGCCGGCACGCGCATTCCGTCGCCGGCCCGTCCCGGCACCGGCCGGCCGCCCTGCACGCCGCCCTGCTTGTCGGTCGTGCGCGCATCCGCCGACGGCCGGGGGCGACCCACGATGGTCGGCCGCTTCATCGTCGGCGCAGCGTGGAGCCTGCCTGACGAGGCCACGTCGTCCGGCCGCAGCTTGTGCGGGATCGTGATGTAGCACGCGGTCCCCTGCGGGCCGGTGTCGCGCTCGATCGCGCCGCCCATGGTGGCGAGGTACATGTCCACGAGGCGCATGCCGAGGCCGGTGGACTTCGGGTCCACGTGGTGCTTGTCGAAGCCGCAGCCGTTGTCGGTCACGGCGATGTGGATCTCGCCGCCGCGCTCCTGCAGGTGGACGCGGATGCGCCCGATGTCCTGACGGCCGTTGAACGCGTACTTCGCCGCGTTCGCCACGAGCTCGTTGACCACCGCGCCGATGGCGATCGCGTCATCCACACCCACCGGCACGTCGTCGCCGCGGACCTCGATGGCCCAGCCGCAGTGCTCGGAGGCAGCCATCTGCTCGATGGAGCGGCACACGCGCCCGAAGTAGTCGAGCAGGCCGACGTGTCCGGTGTTGGCGTTGACCGCGAGGAGCTCGTAGAGCGAGCCCATGGAATCGACGCGCAGGGCAATGCGTTGCAGCACCTCACGCGCGTCGCCGTCAGCGAGCTCGCGCCCCTCGATGCGCAGCATGGACAGGATCGAGGCGATGTTGTTCTTCACCCGATGGTGGATCTCGGTCATCATCGCTTCGGTGTGCTCGAGCGCCTCGTCCGCCGCGCGCGCGGCGAGCACCGCGTTGGTCACGTCCTCGACCTCGATGAGGATCTGGTCCGTCGGCGCGCCCGAGCGCGAAACCTGCCGCGCCGAGAGGTTCAGGATGCGCGCGCCGATCACCGGGAACGTCTGCTCGAGCGTGTAGCCCTTCACGTCGACGTTGTGCGGGATGACGGAATGCAGCAGCGTGCGCAGCGCCGGCTCATCCCAGATGGCGTTCTGGATGTCGAACACCGAGTGGCCAAGGGTCTCCTCCTCGGAACCGCCGAACAACTGGTAGTATGCAAGGTTCGCGAACTGAACGACGTAGTCGCGGTCGAGGACGAGCATCGCCGAGACCATCGAGTTCACGATGTCGCGGTAGTGCACCGAGGGGTCCGTCACAGCTGTACGCATGTTGCACACCAAGTTGGTCGCGGCTCGCCACAATGGCTTCCCCGGCGCAGCACGCTGAGGCCGTATGACGCCGAGGCCGGCTGACCCGAACCTAGCGACCCCGAACCTAGCGACGACGTCCTATACATCAGATTTGTGGCCTTGGCGTTAATGTCGATGAAGCTGGCGAGATCACGCCATCTCGACGCGTCGCACTGCCTCGCGCCAGGCAGCGAAGTCCTGCCGCGCTCGTTCGGTGTAGGCAAGCTTGCGGCCGGGCTTGCCGCGCCGTCCGCCCCGCGCCGCCGCATCGGGGATGTCGAGGGGCGGGAACAGCCCGAAGTTGACGTTCATCGGCTGGTAGGAGCGCGGCCGGTCGGCGCCACCCGCTGCCTCGTCGGTGAGGTGGCCGCCCGTCACGTGGGCGAGCAACGCGCCCATGGCGCTCGTCTGCGGCGGCACCCCGGTCGGCTGGCCGAGCGCCTCGGACGCCGCGAAGAGGCCCGCCATGAGGCCCGTCGCGGCAGCCTCCACGTAGCCTTCGCAGCCGGACACCTGCCCGGCGACGCGCAGGTTCGGCACGGTCCTCAGCCGCAGCGTGCCGTCGAGCAGGCGCGGGGCGTCGATGTAGGTGTTGCGGTGGAGCCCGCCGAGCCGAGCGAACTCGGCGCGCTCGAGCCCGGGGATGAGGCGGAGCACCTCGGCTTGCGCGCCGTGGCGCAGCTTGGTCTGGAAGCCGACCATGTTGAACAGCGTGCCGAGGGCGTTGTCCTGGCGCAACTGGACCACGGCATGGGGCTTATGCGTCGGCGCGTGCGGGTTGGTGAGGCCGATGGGCTTCATCGGCCCGTGTCGCAGCGTCTCGCGGCCGCGCTCGGCCATGACCTCGATGGGCAGGCAGCCGTCGAAGTAGGGCGTGTCCTCGAAGGCGTGGAAGGCGACACGGTCGGCGGCGAGCAGCGCGTCGAGGAAGGCGCCGTACTGGTCGCGGTCCATGGGGCAGTTGAGGTAGTCCGCGCCGGTGCCGCCCGGCCCGGGCTTGTCGTAGCGCGACTGGAACCAGGCGACGTCCATGTCGACGCTGTCGCGGTAGACGATGGGCGCGATGGCGTCGAAGAAGGCGAGCGCGTCGGCCCCGGTCGCCCGGGTGAGCGCCGCGGCCATGGCGTCGGAGGTGAGCGGACCCGTCGCGAGGATCGCCGGGCCGTCCGGCAGGCGCGTCGCCTCGCCGCGCACGACGGTGATGTTCGTGTGCCCCTCGATCGCCCCGGTGACCGCGGCGGAGAAGCCCTCGCGGTCGACGGCGAGCGCGCCGCCGGCGGGGACCTGATGGGCGTCCGCCGCGCGCATGACGAGGGAGCCGAGGTCGCGCAGCTCGGCGTGCAGCAGGCCGACGGCGTTGCTCGCGGCGTCGTCGGAGCGGAACGAGTTGGAGCAGACGAGCTCGGCGAGCCCGCTCGTCTTGTGCGCAGCCGTCATCCGCGCCGGGCGCATCTCGTGGAGGCGGACGTGGATGCCCTCGCTCGCGAGGCGCCACGCCGCCTCGCAGCCCGCAAGTCCCCCGCCGATGACGTCGATGGTTGCCATGGCGACGAGTATGCGGTGAGGAGGGCTTCGCGCAAGCCCGGCGTGGGACCTCGTTGTTGACGTCAAAGCCAGCGAGCCGAGGGCAAGCCTTCGTCGCATGGGGAGGCAAGGGTGCGAGGACGACGATGGCGAGCCCGTGCGCTGGGGCTGGCAACAGCGCTCACGCTCGGCGGCTGCGTCGGCCTCCATCGCGGCGAGCCGGCAACGTGGTTCGACGCGGTCGACGCGGTCGCCCCGCGCGACGGCGGGCGCGTCGTCGTCTGTCACGGCTTCGGCTGCCGCCGCAAGACGGCCGTCGTCTTCACCTCCAGGGACGTCGCCACGATGCGCGGCATCGTCGGGGCGGCGTCCAGCGCTTCGGCCGAGCGCGCCGGCATCCGACGGCTGGTCGCTTGGGCGGAGCGACGCGTGGCCCCGGAGGTAGGCTCGACTAGGGACGTGGGCGGCCTCGACCTGTGGAACGCCGGCGAACGCGGCCAGATGGACTGCATCGACGAGGCGACGAACACGACGAGCTACCTCCTCGTCGCCGAGCGCGCGGGGCTCCTGCGCCATCATCGGGTGGGGCGGCCCGTGTCGCGCGGCTACTTCCTCGACGGGCGCTACCCGCACGCCACCGCCGTCGTCGTCGCCGGCGACGCAGCATGGGCGGTCGATTCCTGGCCGCACGCCAACGGCGTCCCGCCTGACGTCCTGCCGCTGCCCGTCTGGTCCGCGCGCGGGCCGATGCGCTGATCATGCGACGCCCTCGGACGCGGTGAACAGCATGGATGGCGTGCCGTCGCTGCCCGCCTGAGAGGCGCGCGGGGGCGGCGGTCCGCTGATCGCGCGACGTCCTTGCCCGCAGCGGTGAGCAGCATGGAGGGCGTGCCGCCGCTCCCGTCGGGTCCGCGCGCAGGGCCGATCCGCCGATGGCGCGACACTCGCTGGTGGTGCGGTCAACAGCATGGACGGCATCCTGCCGCTGCCCGTGGGGTTCGCCCGGGTGGTCCGCTGATCGCGCGACGTCCTTGCCCGCCGCGGTGAGCAGCACGGAGGGCGTGCCGCCGCTCCCGTCGGGTCCGCGCGCAGGGCCGATCCGCCGATGGCGCGACACTCGCGGGTGGTGCGGTCAACAGCATGGACGGCATCCTGCCGCTGCCCGTCGGGTTCGCCCCGGTCGGTCCGCTGATCACGCGACGCCTTGCCTGCCGCGGTGAGCAGCATGGAGGGCGTGCCGCCGCTCCCGTCGGGTCCGCGCGCAGGGCCGATCCGCCGATGACGCGACACTCGCGGGTGGTGCGGTCAACAGCATGGACGGCATCCTGCCGCTGCCCGTGGGGTTCGCCCGGGTCGGTCCGCTGATCACGCGATGCCCTCGCAGGGCGCGGGAAACGCCAGACGTGTCCTGCCGCTGCACGTCTGGTCCGCACGCGGGCCGATCGGCTTCCTAGGGACGCTCCCTTACGGCGCGGAACAGCGAGGAAGCGTCCTTCCGCTGCACGTCTGGTCCGCGCGCGGACCGGTCCGCTGACCGTGCGCCTCCCTCGGAGGGCGCAACGAACAGCGGAGACGGAGGCCTGCCGCTGCCTGTTGCCACGCGCCGGGGCCGATAGTTTGATCAAGCGACATCCGCGAGCGACGTGGCGAGCAGCACGGACACGTCCCGCCGCCCGCTCGTCTGATCCGCGCGCAAGCCAATCCGCTGTTCGTGCGACATCTTTGAGCGAGCTGGTGAACAGCGTAGAGGCGTCCCGGCACTGCCCGTCAGCTCCGCGCGCAGGCCGATCCGCTGATCGTGCGACGTCCTCGGACAGTACGATGAACAGCGAGGACGGCGTCCTGCCGCTGCCCATCTGGTTCCGCGTGGGCACTTCGCTGATCGGGTCACACCCTCGCGCGGTCCGGTGGACAGCGTGGACGGCGTCCTGCCGCTTCCGGTCTGGTCCATGCCCGCCGATCCGCTGATCAGGCGACGCCCTCGCACGGCCCTGTGAACAGCGGGGGCAGGGTCTGGACGCCGCTCGTCCAGGACGCGCGTGGGCCGACCCGCCGTCAGGCACGGTACTGCGAAGAGACGGTACTGCGAAGAGCATGCACGGCGGGCTGCCGCGTACCGTCGTGTACGCGCACGGGTCGTCCGCTGATCAGGCGACGCGCTCGCACGGTTCGGTGAACAGCTTGGACGGCGTCCTCAGCCGCGTCCCCATCAACGATCGGTGAAATCTCATCGGGTTTGGTCTGCCCTCGTTCACACAGGGAGCGACACGGACCGGCACCATTTGAGCGACGCGATGTTGGGGGGCGATCATCCAGCCGCTCTTGCCGACGAACGGGCGAGGCGTGCCTCGGGTCGACGACCGACGGGTGATCGACGGCATCCTTTGGCGGTTCCGGACCGGGTCGCCCTGGCGCGACCTGCCCGAGCGCTACGGACCACGCACGACGCTCTACAACCGCTTCGTCCGATGGCGGGCGAAGGGGATCTCGGACCGCATCCTGGCCGCCGTGTCGGAAGCTACGACCGCGACATCGTCATGATCGACGCCTCATGCGTGCGCGTCCACCAGCACGCCGCCACCATTGAATGGGGGGGGACGATCGCTTGCATGGGCCGTTCCCGCGGCGGCCTGACCACGAAGATCCACGCCCTCGTCGATCCCGAGGGACGACCGATCCGCCTCGCGCTGACACCCGGACAGGCCGGCGACGCACCGGCCGCCCTCGGCCTGATCGACGGCCTCGTGCCAGGCTCCATCCTCATCGCCGACCGGGCATAGGACACCAACGCGATCCGCGCGCACGCGAGCGGAGGCGGCGCATGGGCCCACATCCCGCCACGCGTGATCTGTAAGACCACGTTCGCCTTCAGCCGCCGCCTCGACCGCGAGCGCCAACTCGTCGAGCGGTCCTTCAATCGGGTCAAAAGGTTCCGCGGCATCGCCACGCGGTCCGATCGCCGGCCTGACAACCTCGCCGCCATCACCCTCGCAGCGATCCGCATCTGGATCGCCGCGAAACGTGTCCGGCATCTAGAGCACTTTAGGGTTGCGAGGGATCGGGCAAATCAAACTCTGAAGGGGGCGGCTTCGCGTTTGGAGTTCGCACGACGGCGCCGCTGTCCAACGATCTGAGAAAGGTCTGGTCAAGGCGGTCGATGCGGGCGCTTCGGCACGCCAGGCGGCGGCCCGCTTCGACGTCAGCCCCTCGACGGTCGTCAAGCTCTGCAGCGCGTTCGGGCCACGGGCAGCGTCGAGCCCGCGCGGATCGGCGGCTATCGCAGGCCGCTCTTGGCCGCGCACGAGGCGGCGATCCGCACGCTCGTGGCTGCAAACGGGAGCATCATGCTGGCCGAGCTGAGGGCGGCCATCCGCCGACGCGGCGGGTCGGCGGTGTCGCTGTGGGCGGTCTGGTCGATGCTGCAACGGCTTGAGCTGCGGCACAAAAGAAGTCGCTGAGCGCAGCAGAGCGGGAGCGTCCTGACGTCGCGAAGGCCCGCAATCGCTGGCGCGGCTTCCAGGGCTTCATGGATCCTGACCGCTTCGTGTTCCTCGACGCGACCGGGGCGTCCACCAACATGGTCCGCCGGACGGGCTGAGCGCCCAAGGGCGACCGGCTGGTCGATCGCGCCCGTCATGGACATTGGAAGACCACGACGTTCGTCGCCGGTCTGCGCGCGTTAAGAGATCATCGCCCCGCTCGTCCTCTTGGGGCCGATGACGGGACGCACCTTCCTCGCCTACGCCAAGCAGTTCCTCGCGCCGTCGCTGTCGCCGAGCGACGTCGTGGTGATGGACAACCTCGCGGTGCACAAGGTCGCCGGGGTGCGCGAGGCGATCGCCGCGGCGGGCGCCAGCGTCCTCCATCTTCCGCCCTACAGCCCCGACCGTAACCCCATCGAGATGGTGTTCGGCAAGCTGAAGGCGCTCCTGCGCAAGGCCGCCGCGCGCACCCGCGACGACCTCTGGGACACCATCGGCGCGCTCCTCGACCGCTCCCATCCCGACGAATGTCGCCGCTACATCCGCCACTGCGGCTATGCGTACGACTAAACCGAAAGTGCTCTCGCGCTGCCCGCCTGGTCCGCCCGGAGGCCGCTCCGCTGATCCGGCGATGCCCTCGTACGATGTTGTGGACAGCGGGGACGCCTCCTACTGCTGCCGTCTGGTAGGCGCACGGAACGGACGTTGACCCTGCTCGGTGCAGGTGAGCAGCGCGGAGGACGTCCGGCCGCTCCCCGTCCCATCCGCGCAGGAGCCGGGCTCGCTGATCGCGCGACCCTTCGCACGGTGCGGTGAACACCATGGGAGGGCATCCGGCCGCTGCCCGTCTGGTCCGCGCGCAGCGATCCGCTTGTCAGGCGATCCCCTCGCACGCTGCGGTGAACAGCGTGGGCGGCGGGCGAGCCAGCGCGTAGCGCAGCGTTCGCAGGGTCTGCCGGTCGAGCTCCTCGACGAAGCCTTGCTGCAGGTGGCGCTGGTTGTGGGCGCAGGCCTCACGCGCCGCGTCGAGGAACGCGCGGCGCGCCCCCGCCGCCTCGAGCGCCCGTCGCAGGCGCTCCAGCTCGACGAGGACGGCGATGAGGCGATCCTCCGGCTCCACAACGTTGTCGTAGCTCTCGTCGATCACCGCGCCGAACGTCGCGAAGCCGAAGTCGCGCAGCAGCGCAAGGCTCCGCGGCGCCGCGACGAGGACGAACGGACGGTGGGTCACGAACGGCTTGAACGACTTTTCCGTCACGCGCACGACGGGAGCCCGAAAGTCCGTCTCGGTCACGATCGACAGCATCGTAGCCCGGACCGGCGCCTCCGGGAACGAGACCGGCATCGGGCCGAGGCGGCCGAAGGCGGCGCTCTGCCTGTCGTCGAAGTCGGCGGTGCCCTCGCTCCAACCCTCGGCGTCCCGGTCCGGGGCAAGGTGGGCGAGGCGGGGAAAGTTTCGCGCAACGTCCTCAGCCATGCGGCGAGGCGAGTGGCTCCCCTCCACCCTATGGTCGGAGCGCAGCACCACCTGCGAAAGCGCGGAGCGGCGGATCGCCTCCATGAGCAGGTAGCGGTGCGGACGCACGGTGCGGTTCAGCATGAGGAAGCGCGGCGGAGCGTCGGCGAGCGCGTCGTAGCTGAAGTCGGTCAGCTCCATCGCCTCGTAGGTCCGCGCGAGGCGTACGGGCCAGTGGTGGTAGGCGAGCCAGTTCATCGGTTCGCGCCGCGCACCGTCCTCGCGCGGGAGCCCGCTCCCCTGTGCC
The DNA here is from genome assembly GCF_965213555.1 of Acuticoccus sp. Taxonomy (GTDB): domain Bacteria; phylum Pseudomonadota; class Alphaproteobacteria; order Rhizobiales; family Amorphaceae; genus Acuticoccus. The sequence goes on from NZ_OZ243890.1 coordinate 3,663,319, forward strand.
ACGAGAACCACGCGCCCGCGCGGCACGCCGGTCTCGCGGTTGAACGCCGCGAGCGCCTCGACCGCGTCGTCGTCGAGGCGGCGCGAGTTCTCGTTGGAGGCGTCGAGGAACACGACGTCCTCGGGCCCCGGTGCGTGCGTGCGCAGCGCATCGAGCCCATCGACGAGCCGTCGGTTCGTCTGCTTGTTGGGGTAGAGCGCGATGTAGAAGCCACGCCGCGCCGGCACGGCATGGGCGTGGCGCGCCAGGAAGTCGTGGAACGTGAGCCTCTCTTCGGTGAGGCCGATCAGCTCCATGGCGATGGGGCGCGCCTCACTCGGCGGCCTCGCGCGCGCCGGCGCCACGGCGGGCGAGGAGCTCGGCGAGGAAGCGGCCCGTGTGGCTCCGTGACACCTTCATCACCGCCTCCGGCCGCCCGGCCGCGACGATCTCACCGCCGCCGTCGCCGCCCTCGGGGCCGATGTCGATGATCCAATCCGCCGTCTTGATGACCTCGAGGTTGTGCTCGATGACGACGACGGTGTTGCCTTGGTCGACGAGCTTCCTCAGCACCTCGAGGAGCTTCTCGACGTCCGCGAAGTGCAGCCCCGTCGTCGGCTCGTCGAGGATGTAGAGCGTGCGCCCCGTGGCGCGCTTGGAGAGCTCCTTGGCAAGCTTGATGCGCTGCGCCTCGCCGCCAGACAAGGTCGTCGCCTGCTGGCCGATGCGGATGTAGCCGAGCCCCACCTCGTTCAACGTGACGAGCTTGTCGCGCACCGCCGGCACGGCGGAGAAGAACTCGCACCCGTCCTCGACGGTCATCTCCAAGACGTCGGAGATGGAGCGGTCCTTGAAGGCGATCTCCAGCGTCTCGCGGTTGTAGCGCTTGCCGTGGCACACGTCGCAGGTGACGTAGACGTCCGGCAGGAAGTGCATCTCGATCTTGATGACGCCGTCGCCTTGGCACGCCTCGCAGCGCCCACCCTTGACGTTGAACGAGAAGCGGCCGGGCCCGTAGCCGCGCGCCTTGGACTCCGGCAGCCCGGCGAACCAGTCGCGGATCGGCGTGAACGCGCCGGTGTAGGTGGCGGGGTTGGAGCGCGGCGTGCGGCCGATGGGCGACTGGTCGATGTCGATGATCTTGTCGAGGTGCTCGAGCCCGGTGATCGCCTCATGCGGCGCGGGCTGCTCGCGGCTCTTGTTCAGCTTGCGCGAGACCGCCCGGTAGAGCGTCTCGATGACGAGGGTGGACTTGCCGGAGCCCGACACGCCGGTGACCGCGGTGAAGAGGCCAAGGGGGATCTCCGCCGTCACGCCGCGCAGGTTGTTGCCGGTCGCGTTCACCACCTTGATCGTCCGACCCTTCTTGCGCGCACGACGCTTGTCCGGCACCGGGATCTCGCGCGCGCCGGACAGATACTGCCCGGTGAGCGAGGCAGGGTTCGCGAGGAGCGCGGCCGGCGATCCCTCGGCGGTGACGGTGCCACCGCGGACGCCGGCGCCAGGGCCCATGTCGAGCACGTGGTCGGCGGCGAGGATCGCGTCCTCGTCGTGCTCCACCACGATCACCGTGTTGCCGAGGTCGCGCAGCCGCTTCAGCGTCTCGATGAGGCGCGCGTTGTCGCGCTGGTGGAGGCCGATGGACGGCTCGTCCAGCACGTAGAGCACGCCCGTCAGCCCCGATCCGATCTGCGAGGCGAGGCGGATGCGCTGGGACTCACCGCCCGACAGCGTGCGTGAGCCACGGCTGAGCTGCAGGTAATCGAGGCCGACGTCCACGAGGAAGCGCAGCCGCTCGCGGATCTCCTTCAGGATGGCGCGGGCGATCTCGCGCTGCTGGTCGGTGAGCGCGTCCGGCAGCGCCTCGAACCACGGCGCGGCGTCGCGGATCGCCAGCGCCGACACCTCGCCGATGTGCCGTCCGCCGACCTTCACCGCCAGCGCCTCGGGCTTCAGCCGGAAGCCGTTGCAGGCGGGGCAGGGCGCGTCCGACTGGTAGCGCGCCAGCTCGTCGCGCACCCAGGAGGAATCGGTCTCGGTCCAGCGTCGCTCGATGTTGGTGATGACACCCTCGAACGTCTTCTTCGTCGTGTAGGAGCGCAGCCCGTCGTCGTAGGTGAAGGCGATCTTCTCGCGGCCCGAGCCGTAGAGGATGACGTCGCGCACCTTTTCCGGCAGCTCGCGCCACGGGGTCATCATGTCGACCTCGTAGTGCGCCGCGATCGCTTGCAGGGTCTGCGTGTAGTACGGGCTCGTGTTGCCCGTCCGCGCCCAGGGCAGCACCGCGCCGCCGTTCAGCGTCATCGCCGTGTCGGGGACGACGAGGTCCGCCTCGAAGGTGAGCGTCGTGCCGAGCCCGTCGCAGGTGGGGCAGGCCCCCGTCGGCGCATTGAACGAGAACAGCCGGGGCTCGATCTCGGCGATGGTGAAGCCCGACACCGGGCAGGCGAACTTCTCGGAGAAGGTGATGCGGCGCGGCGCGCCCCCGTCGACCTCGTCGGCGAACTCGGCGATGGCGATCCCGTCGGCGAGGCGCAGCGCCGTCTCGATGGAGTCCGCGAGGCGCGTCGCAAGGTCGGGACGCACGGCGATGCGGTCCACGACGACGTCGATGTCGTGCTTGAACTTCTTGTCGAGCGCCGGCGCGTCCTCGATCTCGTGGAACGTCCCATTGATCTTGACGCGCTGGAAGCCGCGCTTCTGCAGCTCCGCCAGCTCGCGGCGGTACTCGCCCTTGCGGCCGCGCACGATGGGCGCGAGCAGGTAGAGCCGCGTCTTCTCGGGCAGCGCGAGCACGCGGTCCACCATCTGCGACACCGTCTGCGCCTCGATGGGCAGCCCCGTCGCCGGCGAGTAGGGCACGCCGATGCGCGCCCACAGGAGGCGCATGTAGTCGTTGATCTCGGTGACGGTGCCGACGGTGGAGCGCGGGTTGCGGCTCGTGGTCTTCTGCTCGATGGAGATGGCCGGCGACAGGCCGTCGATCTGGTCGACGTCCGGCTTCTGCATCATCTCGAGGAACTGGCGCGCGTAGGCCGACAGGCTCTCCACGTAGCGCCGCTGGCCCTCGGCGTAGATCGTGTCGAAGGCGAGCGAGGACTTGCCCGAGCCCGACAGCCCGGTGAACACGATAAGGCGGTCACGCGGCAGCGTGACGCTCACGTTCTTCAGGTTGTGCTCGCGCGCGCCGCGGACGACGAGCTGGCGTTCGGGGGCGGGCTTGCGCTCGGACATGGCGTGCCCCATGAGCTTTGCGGGGATGTTGACCGCAACCTGTGACGCACGGCGCGGCCGGTCAATGACGCGTTCGGGCGCGGGGGTGATCCTCCCCTTGTTTCCCCTCACGCTGCTGGGCAGCCACTCCCATGGACGTCCTGACGCTGCACATCGGTCACCCCAAGACCGGCACGACCTCGCTGCAGGCGACCTTCCGCGACAACGGCGCCGTCCTCGCGCGGCACGGCCTGTTCTACTACGGCGCGACGCGCACCAACCACCCCCTGGCAACGACCGTTCAGCGCGCGCACCAGGCGGGCCGGCGAGCCGCGCATCGTCAAGGACTTCCTCCAGCAGGCGCGGGCGAGCGGGCTCGACCAGGCGGTGGTGAGCTCGGAGACGCTGCTCCGGCTCAGCGACGAGGAGGCGGCCGAGTGCGCTCTGACGTTCGGCAAGGTCGCCTCGCGTGTGCGGGTGCTCCTTTACGTGCGCGACCCCGTCGGCTTTGCGATCAGCGCGGCGGCGCAGGGGGTGCGCACCGGCCAGCGGTTGGCCGACGTCGCGCAGCGGGCGCGCGTCCTGCCGATCAGCGCCATCGTCGAGCGCTGGCGCCGCGCCGTCGGCGCCGAAAACCTCACCGTGCGGCCCTACGACCGTGCCCAGCTCGCGGCCGGCGACGTGATCGACGACGTCCTGGCGACGCTCGGCGTACCGGGCGCGGCGCCCGAACTGAGGCGGTCCGCGGTCAACGAGGGATTGTCGGTGCTCGCCATCCACCTCCTCGACCGCGCCCTCGACCTGACCGAGGGCCGGGCGATGCCCTACGACCAGCAGCGCGCATTCAACCACATCGGCGGGCCGCGCTACGTCATCCCGGAGGCAACGCAGGCGAAGGTGCGCCGTCGGGCGGCCGCCGAGGTGGCTTTCCTGCGCGAGGAGTTCGGCATCGTCCTGCCCGACGGGGGCGCGGCGGAGAGCCCGCCTCCGGGTCTTGCCGAGGACGAGCTCAGGACCTTGGCCGAGGTGCTGCACGAGGTGAACGCGTTCGCCTTCCGCCTCGACCGCTCGGTGCTCGGTCGCGTGCTTCAGACCCGCATGCCCTACTCGAACCGCCCCGTGGAGGCGGTCCACCCCATGCGCGCCAAGCTTGAGCGGCACGGCCTCCTCGCAGCCCTCGAGGCGGACGCCGCTGGGCTCGGGGACAGCGGCGACGGCGGGGACGACTAAGGCGTGGATTGCCGCGCCCGGCCGCGGTAAGTGGGGGCGATGACCGTTAGGCTCGCACACCCTCGGAGAAGCTCATGGCCGGCAGCGTCAACAAGGTGATCCTCATCGGCAACCTCGGTGCGGACCCGGAGATCCGTCGCACCCAGGATGGTCGCCCCATCGCCAACCTGCGCATCGCGACGTCCGAGACGTGGCGCGACCGCAGCACCGGCGACCGGCGCGAGCGGACCGAGTGGCACCGCGTCGTCGTGTTCTCCGAGGGGTTGTGCCGGGTGATCGAGCAGTACGTGCGCAAGGGCTCCAAGGTCTACGTCGAGGGCTCGCTGCAGACCCGCGAGTGGGAGGACCAGCAGGGCGTCAAGCGCTACTCCACTGAGGTGGTGCTGCAGAACTTCGGCGGCGTCCTGCAGATGCTGGACGGTCGACAGGGCGGGGACGCGGACCGAGGCGGCGGCTTCGACCGCGGCAGCTCGGACCGCGCTCCGGAGCGTGGCGGCTACGCCGACCGCGGCGAGGGGCGACCGGCGGCGGACGAGCCGTTCGACGACGACATCCCCTTTTGATCGAGGTCGTCGCCGCGCTGTCGGACCCCGGCCGTGCGGACAAGGCGAACGAGGACGGGTTCGGCGCATCAGGCCGCTTCGCCTGGGTCATCGACGGCGCGACGGGCCTCGGCGAGGATGCGCTGCTTCCCGCGCCGAGCGACGCCGCCTGGCTCACCGGCGTGCTCGACGAGGCGCTGCGCGAGGGGGTGGAGGCGACGAGCGACCCCTTCGACCTCCTGTCCGCGGCGGCGGCGCGGGCCGAGGCGCGCTTCCTCGCCGAGCGCCGCCGGCCGCCGGCCGTGCGCTACGAGGTCCCGACGGCTGCGGTGCTAGTCGCCCGGTTCGGGGAGGTCGTCGACATCGTCGAGCTCGGCGACTGCGCGGTGTGGATCGAGGCGGACGGCGCCACGCTGCGCCGGGGCGGGACCGAGGAGGGACGGGCGAGGGAGGCGGCGAACGCGAGGAGCATGATGGCGTCCGGAGGCGGTCGGAACGCCGAGGTCGTGGCGTTCCTGCGCACCGTCCGAAACCTCGCCAACACCGATGACGGGTACTCGATCTTCGCCCCCGACGCCGACTGCACGCGCCGCGCACGGCGCCACCGCGTGGAGGCGACGTCCGGCGAGGCGTTGTTCCTCACCGACGGCTTCGAGGCCGCCATCGACGACTACGGCCTGCATACTGGCGCGACGCTGCTGTCGGCCGCGCGCGACGACCTTGCGGGCGCGCGCGACGCCCTTCGCGCGGTGGAGCGCACGGACCCGGACTGCACGCGCTACCCTCGCTTCAAGCCGTCCGACGACGCGACGGCCCTGCTGGTGCGCTTCGGTTGACGCAAACAAAGCATTGGAATCATTCTTCCATCAACATGGACACGCGGAGAAAACTGGATGACAGCTTGTTTGTACATCCGTCCAAAGGGCGTACCGGCGATCATCTCTGACATGATGGTAACTTGGGATGGGAGGGAGCTTGGTTCGTTCATCCATCCAGGTACTGCAATGGCCTGGCCCGTAAACATGGCGGCAAATGCAGACCAGCTATATCGAAAAACGTACTTTATTGGCGATTATCTAGGTATTGCTGCAGAAGGACAAGAATTTCAAATAAAGAATCTGTTTTTCGAAATCAAACAATCAATTTATTTGGTATCCATGCAGAATAGTCCGATCGAAACACTCTGTGAGTTAGTTAATGGTTACAGGTAAATTGAATTTGTACTTGACTATAAAAATAAAGGTTGTATAGTATTCAACAAACCACAAGAAATACCTCCCTTTGGAGAATGCGCTGCTGTCGGTTCAGGTGCGAGCGAGCTCATTCGTATGACAGTCAATCGGGGGCAACAAGAACTGGCAATGCTAGATATACCGCGTACGCACCCATACACGCTAATTAACCGGCTAGCGTCATATCACGCTACAATAGCTCTCCGAAACGACGCTATTTTCGGTGAAAATCGGTCGTGGGGTGGTTTCCTGGAATGGATAAAATACAATTTGTCCAGCCAAAAATGGGTCTTTCCCAAAGATGCTATGTACCACATATTGATGGCTATCCCGTTGGAAAAGAATGTGTTTACTATCGTTTCTAATCAGTCAATTTTCTGTTATCGGGCGGGGACTAAGAACACTTCCGGTAATGTCTTGTGCTCGTACGGTGGAGACAGGCCGGCATCTATATGGGAAATTAATGACATTTTGTATGGTGACAAAAAAAGACCGGCGCGTGGCAGTGACTGGTTGTTCTGGCGTCCCGAAGAAGTAAACTTGCTCATCTTTCCATATGGTGCCGAGAAAAAAGGCGAAATCTTTCTGATCCCATTAGACGAAGACGTTCGAGAGATGTTGTTTGATTTTACAAGGATGGTATTGCAGTCGTTTTTTCGAATCGTATTATGGATCATTGGGGTAGGCTGGCAGCCAGCGCTTGGGGTCTTTCGTACAGGCCACGTCGAGATCTGCCGGAAGCAGACGTTCATGCTGCGTGGGACGCAGCTCGAAATGGGGGCTGGGGCTGAGGATCGTGCATTAGAGTGGTAGCTGCTGTCGCCGGGCTTTCGCAGCCGAAGGGCGTCGCCTATGTCACCGGGACACCATAAGGGTAAGGGGACGGCGTGAGCGACGAGACCGGCGGGAACGGTCCGATGGATCCTGGGCCTCGCGGGGGCGGTCCCCCTGGGATCACCGGCGTCTCCATCACGGCCGAGATGGAGAAGTCGTTCCTCGGCTACGCGATGAGCGTCATCGTGAGCCGCGCGCTGCCGGACGTGCGCGACGGGCTGAAGCCGGTGCACCGGCGCATCCTCTACACGATGGACGAGAACGGCTACGCCTGGAACCGGCCGTACAAGAAGTCCTCCCGTGTCGTCGGCGACGTCATGGGCAAGTACCACCCGCACGGCGACTCGGCGATCTACGACGCGCTGGTGCGCATGGCGCAGCCCTTCTCCATGCGCCTGCCGCTCGTGGACGGGCAGGGCAACTTCGGGTCCGTCGACGGCGACGCCCCCGCGGCCATGCGCTACACCGAGGTGCGGCTCGAGAAGGTCGCCACCGCGCTGCTCGACGACATCGACAAGGACACCGTCGACTTCCAGGACAACTACGACGGCTCGGAGCGCGAGCCGACGGTGCTGCCGGCGCGCTTCCCGAACCTCTTGGTCAACGGCGCGGGCGGCATCGCCGTCGGCATGGCGACGAACATCCCGCCGCACAACCTCGGCGAGGTCATCGACGCGACGGTGGCGCTCATCGACGAGCCCGCGATGACCGTCGCCGACCTGATGGAGATCGTGCCCGGGCCGGACTTTCCCACCGGCGGGCTGATCCTCGGCCGCTCGGGCATCCGCTCGTCCTACGAGCTCGGCCGCGGTTCGGTCCTCATGCGCGGCAGCGTGCGGGTGGAGACGATGGCGCGCGAGCGCGAGGCCCTCATCATCGACGAGATCCCCTACCAGGTGAACAAGGCCACCATGGTGGAGAAGATCGCCGACCTCGTGCGCGAGAAGCGCGTCGAGGGGATCAGCGACCTGCGCGACGAGTCCGACCGGGACGGCATGCGCGTCGTCATCGAGCTGAAGCGCGATGCCAACGCGGACGTGGTGCTCAACCAACTCTACCGCTACTCGCCGCTGCAGACCTCGTTCGGCTGCAACATCGTCGCGCTGAACGGTGGCCGGCCGGAGCAGCTGAACCTCAAGGATCTGCTCTCCGCCTTCATCTCCTTCCGCGAGCACGTGGTCGCCCGGCGCACCAAGTTCCTGCTCGCCAAGGCGCGCGACCGGGCGCACGTCCTGGTGGGCCTCGCGGTGGCGGTCGCCAACATCGACGAGGTGATCCGCCTCATCCGGACCGCGCCGGACCCCGCGAGCGCACGCGAGGCGCTGATGGCGCGGGACTGGCCGGCGCACGACATGGGGCCGCTCATCGCGCTCATCGCCGACCCGCGGCACGTGCTGTCCGACGAGGGCACGATCCGCCTCTCCGAGGAGCAGGCCCGCGCGATCCTCGACCTGCGCCTGCAGCGGCTCACCGCGCTCGGCATGAACGAGATCGGCGACGAGCTGAAGGCCCTCGCAGGCGAGATCGGCGACTACCTCGACATCCTGTCCTCGCGCTCGCGGGTCCAGGGCATCATCAAGGCCGAGCTCGCCGCCGTGCGCGACGAGTTCGCGACGCCACGGCGGACGCAGATCGTCGAGGGCGGGCCGGACCTCGAGGACGAGGACTTCATCAACCGCGAGGACATGGTCGTCACCGTGTCCCACGCCGGCTACATCAAGCGGGTGCCCCTCGACACCTACCGGGCGCAGCGGCGCGGCGGAAAGGGCCGCTCGGCCATGTCGACCCGGGACGCCGACTTCGTGACCCGCGTGTTCGTCGCCAACACGCACACGCCGGTGCTGTTCTTCTCCTCCCGCGGGCAGGTCTACAAGGAGAAGGTCTGGCGCCTGCCGCTCGCGGCGCCACAGGCGCGCGGCAAGTTCCTGTCCAACATCCTGCCGCTGGAAGAGGGCGAGCGCATCACCTCGATCCTCCCCCTCGTGGAGGACGAGGCGACGTGGGGCGAGTACGACGTCATGTTCGCCACCACGCAGGGCAACGTGCGGCGCAACAAGCTGTCGGACTTCACCAACGTCAACCGCGCCGGCAAGATCGCCATGCGGCTCGATGAGGGAGACGGCATCGTCGGCGTCGCCATCGCGACGCCGGACCACGACGTGCTTCTCACGACGGCGCAGGGGCAGGCGATCCGCTTCCCCGTGTCCTCGCTGCGCGTCTTCCTCGGGCGCAACTCGAGCGGCGTGCGTGGCATCGCGCTCGGCGACGGGGATGCGGTGATCTCCATGTCGATCCTGCGCCACTTCGCCACCAACCCCGAGGAGCGCGCCGCCTTCCTGAGGATGCGCCGGGCCGTCGCGGGCGAGGCCGAGCCACCGCCCGAGGAGGCGGACGACGGCGCCGGCAGCTTCGTCGACCTTGAGCGTTACGCCACCATGAGCGCGGCGGAGGAGCAGATCCTCACCGTGTCGCAGAACGGTTACGGCAAGCGCACGTCCTCCTTCGAGTTCCGTGTCACCGCGCGGGGGGGCAAGGGGATCGCTGCGATGGTGGTGAACGAGCGCAACGGGCCGCTTGTCGCAAGCTTCCCGGTGGAGGACACGGATCAGATCATGCTGGTGACGAACGCGGGTCAGCTCATCCGCGTGCCCGTCGACGGCGTGCGCGTGGCGGGGCGTTCGACGCAGGGCGTGATCGTGTTCAGCACCGCGGCCGACGAGCGTGTCGTGTCGGTGGACCGGGTCAGCGAGGACGTCGTGGCCGAGGAAGGAGCTGACCCGCCGTCATCGGCGGCCTTGTGACGCGACGCGCGGTGGCGTCAGGCACCATCCGCTGATCGGAGGAAGTGTCAGGACACGCCGCGCTGGGCGCGTCGGCTCGACGTGAACGCTTCTGAAGCAGCCCTACCCGACGGGCGAGCAACCCTACCCGACGGGCGAGCAACCCTCTCACGCGTCGAGGATGCTTGCGTCGCGCCGAGGCTGCGGGTACGGCGCTCGGGACCGCACCGCTCGCGGTCGGATCAATCGCCCAAGGGGAGGGATCGCGTCAGCGTGATGACACCCGCATCGACGTCGCGTTGCACTGCGGTCACATACCCGTCCAGCATCGCGGTGTCCGCGGCACAATCTGCCTCATCGCACCACTGCGACGCGACGTGAGGCGGCAGATCGCCTTTGGTCCCCACGCTCGTAGGGGCCTGGAAGAACGTCCCGGCGGAGAGCGTCGCCGCAATGAGCAGGACGCCGGCGACTGTGGTCGCGATCGAACTCCGAACCAACACGTTGCCCATGACAAACCCCACTTACGTTACCGTAAGGTAAGCCTGTCCAGTGCAATTGCAACGGTTGCCGACGAAAATTAGGCACTTTTATGGCAGCGGCGACCTGGGACCCGCTTACGGATGGGCGTTAGTGGAGTTCTGTTGCCTCATGGACACGATGGAGGACGGTGGTCTGGGCCTCGGCGTCGCGGGACGCCAAGGTCACGAAGCGGACGGGTGCCGCTTCACCCTCGACCCAGGCCAAGCACTCGCTCGACAGCTTCGGCCAGGACTGGCCATCGCACAGGCTATCGCCGACGGTCGCGAAGCGGTCCGCCTTCTGGGCGACCGGCTCGTCGTGGGACAGGGTGCCTCCGAGGGTCGCGGCGCCGACGATGAGGGCAGCGAACAGCGTGCCAGCGACGGGGGCGTTAAGGCGATCGATCATCGTTCTCTCCGTATGCGCCGTCGCTGCCCTACAGTCGGTCCCGGCCGGCCAGCGGCGACGATCAGCGTCGCGGCTGGGTTTTGCCGGGCACCGCTGCTCGTCGGTGGTCTCACGCCGCAATCCGCGGCTTCGACCGTCGCCAAAGGCAACGCTGGCATGGGATGGGAACGCGCTCTTGGTGAACGGGTTCCGGTGCAACGATGCGCATTGAAGCGATTTTGGTCGTGTCCCACCCTTTTTGCCTCACGATGCTTCGCGCGCGGACCTTAATGTTTCGGTAGCGATTGCCGCTCACCGACGACGCGAACCGGAATCTTTTGTCATGCGAACTGCGTTCTACCCAGGCTCCTTCGATCCCGTCACCCATGGACACATGGACGTCCTGATGCGCAGCTTCGCTGTGGCCGATCGCGTGGTCGTCGGCATCGGCGTCCACCCGGGGAAGGCGCCGATGTTCGCCTTCGAGGAGCGCGAGGAGATGCTGCGCGAGGCGGTGCGGGCAGAGGGAGGGGACAGGGTCGAGCGCTTCGCGGTGGCCTCGTTCCGCAACCTCGTGACCGACGCGGCGCTGGAGCATGGCGCGTCGCTCCTCATCCGTGGGTTGCGCGACGGCACCGACCTCGACTACGAGATGCAGATGGCCGGGATGAACCTCACGCTGCGTCCCGGTTTGACGACGGTGTTCCTTCCAGCCTCGCCTGCCGTCCGCCACATCACGGCGACGCTGGTGCGCCAGATCGCGGCGCTCGGTGGTGACGTGTCGGCCTTCACGCCGCCGCACGTCGCCGACGCGCTCCATGCGCGGGCGCGTCGCTGAACCCGCATCGCACGAGGGCGTTGAATGGGTTGAAAAGGCGGGGTCGCACTCGCTTCCAGCCTCGATCGAAAGGACCTCCCATGCTTGCCCGACTGCTCGCCGCCGCCGCGATGGCGCTCGTCTCCACCGCCTACGCCGCGGCGCAAGACACTGAGAACACGCTGATTTTGGAGCTCGAGGACGGGCCCGTCACCATCGAGCTCCTGCCCGACGTCGCACCGAACCACGTGGAGCGCATCAAGACGCTCACCCGCGAGGGGTTCTACGACGGCGTCCCATTCCACCGCGTGATCCCCGACTTCATGGCCCAGACCGGCGACCCCACCGGGACGGGCACGGGCTCGTCCTCCCTCCCCGACCTCAGGGCCGAGTTCAGCGACACGGCGCACGTGCGCGGCACGGTGTCCATGGCGCGGGGCGGTCAGCCCGACAGCGCGAACTCGCAGTTCTTCATCGTCTACGACGACGCCTCGTTCCTCGACAACCAGTACACCGTGTTCGGCCGCGTGCTCGACGGCATGGAGCACGTCGATGCGCTGGAGGCTGGGACGCGCGCCAACAACGGGGCGGTGGCGAACCCCGACCGCATCGTGCGCGCCCGCATTGCCGCCGACGGCTGACCGTTGGGGGAGGCGGACCGCGCCGACGGCACGGCGCTCGCCGACTACGACTACGACCTGCCGGACGCGGCCATCGCGCTGCGTCCGGCGGCTCCACGCGATGCGGCAAGGCTCCTCATCTCGGCGCCCGGCGAGCCCATGCGCGACGCCGTCGTCCGCGACCTGCCGGAGCTGCTCCACGCCGGCGACCTCATCGTGGTGAACGACAGCCGCGTCCTACCAGCGCGGCTGTCGGGCGATCGCCTCCGCCGAGGCGGCGGCGCGCGCGTCGAGCTCACGCTGCTCGAAGCGGCCGTCGCCGGGCCGGAGCCCGTGTGGCGCGCCTTCGCCCGTCCCGCCAAGCGGCTCGCCGGCGGCGACCGCATCCTGATCGCCGGACCGTCCCCGGACGCCACGCTCCACGCCACGGTGCTGTCGCGCGACGGCGGTGAGGTCACCGTGCGCTTCGATGGCGACCCGTTGTCCGTCGGCGCGATTCCGCTGCCACCCTACATCGCCGCGCGGCGCTCGCCCGATGCGCGCGACGCCGTGGACTACCAGACGGTCTACGCCGCGCCGCCGGGCTCGGTCGCCGCGCCGACCGCCGGGCTGCACTTCACCCAGCCGTTGATCGGCGAGCTGGCGGCGCGCGGCGTCGCGATGACCACGGTCACGCTCCACGTCGGCGCCGGCACCTTCCGTCCGGTGACGGTGGAGCGCATCGAGGCACACGCGATGCACGCCGAGGTCGGCCTCGTGCCCGAGGCCACCGTTGAACAGGTGCGTGCGACCCGTGCGGCCGGCGGGCGCGTGGTCGCCGTGGGCACCACGGCGCTGCGCCTCCTGGAGACGGCGGCCCAGCCGGACGGGCTCGCGCCGTTCGCCGGCTCGACGCAGCTCTTCATCCGACCCGGCCACCGGTTCCGCGTCGTCGACGCGCTGATGACGAACTTCCACCTGCCGCGCTCGACGCTCCTCATGCTCGTCGCAGCGTTCGTCGGGCTCCCCCGCATGCGGGCGATCTACACCCACGCGCTCGCCAGCGGCTACCGGTTCGCGAGCTACGGCGACGCCTCGCTGCTCTTGCCGGACCCCGCCGTCCTCGCGCGCCGGTGACCTTCCAGCTCCTCGCGACCGACGGCGCGGCCCGCCGCGGCCGCCTCATCACGCCGCATGGCACCATCGAAACGCCCGCCTTCATGCCGGTCGGGACCCAGGCGAGCGTCAAGGCGATGCAGCTGCGCGACGTCGCGGAGACGGGGACCGAGGTGGTGCTCGGCAACACCTATCACCTGATGCTGCGACCCGGCGCCGACCGCGTGGCCGCGCTTGGCGGGCTGCACCGCTTCATGGGGTGGGGGAGGGCGATCCTCACCGACTCGGGGGGCTTCCAGGTGATGTCGCTCGCCGCCTTGCGCACCATCGACGAGGACGGCGTCACGTTCCGCAGCCACGTTGACGGGACGATGCACCGCCTGACGCCGGAGCGTGCGGTGGAGATCCAGCTCAAGCTGGGTGCCGACGTCCAGATGCAGCTCGATGAGTGCGTCGCGCTGCCCGCAAGCCCCGAGGCCGTCGCCCGCGCCGTCACCCTCAGCCTCGACTGGGCGCGGCGGGCCCGACGCGCGTTCCTGACGGCGGAGGGCGGCGGCAGGCTCCAGTTCGCCATCGTCCAGGGCGGCACCGACATGAACGAGCGCGCCCGCTCGGCCGAGGGCCTCGTTGCGCTCGGCTTCGACGGCTACGCCGTCGGCGGCCTCGCCGTAGGCGAGCCCCAAGCGACGATGTTCGCCACCGTGGCGGCCACGACGCCGCGGCTGCCCCGCGAGCAGGCGCGCTACCTCATGGGGGTCGGCACCCCCTCGGACATCGTCGGCGCGGTGGCGCGCGGCATCGACATGTTCGACTGCGTGCTGCCGACGCGGGCCGGCCGCCACGGCCTCGCCTACACCGGCCACGGCAAGCTGAACCTCAAGAACGCGCGCTTCGCCGACGACCCCACACCCCTCGACGAGGGGATGGATTGCCCCGCGTCACGGGAGTACCCGCGCGCGTACCTGCACCACCTCGTGCGCGTGGGCGAACCCCTCGCCGCGACGCTCCTGTCCTGGAACAACATCGCCTATTACCAGCGGCTCATGGCGGACCTGCGACGGGCCATCGAGGGAGGGACGCTGGCGGCGGAGGCGGCGCGGCTCGCTGCGGCCTGGGGCGACCCCAGGGCTCGAAGCACGGCCTCATAGGAGGACGGCGTCGTCCACCTCCCCGAGGCTCGTGCCGGCGACGACGATGAACGCGTCGTCGAGCGCGATGAGGACCTTATTGCCCTTCTCGCGAACCGAGGCGTCGAACTGTCTTGCCGACAGTCGGAAGGCGGTGAGGTCGATGACGTCGCCGGCCTCGAGGTCGCCGATCCTGTCGCGCTCGTCCCCCGGCGCGAAGACGAACCGGTCGGCGCCCCGATCGCCGGTCAGCTTGTCCTTGCCCGCGCCGCCGATGAGGACGTCGTCCCCCATGCCGCCGGACAACTTGTCCTTTGCGCCGCCGCCGAAGAGGACATCGTCGCCGTCCCCGCCGCGCAGGACGTCCTTGCCGTCGCCGCCGTCGAGGGTGTCGTCACCACCCTCGCCGAACATGCGGTCCTTGGCGGCACCACCGTCGAGCCGATCGTCGCCGGCGCCGCCCTCGAGCTGGTCGTTCCCCTCGCCGGCGTCCAGGCGGTCCTTGCCGTCCCCTCCGGTCATGAGATCGGCGCCGTCCCCCCCGAACAAGCGGTCGTTGTCCGCCTCCCCATGGAGCGTGTCGTCGCCGGGGCCACCCTCGAGGCGGTCCCTGCCGTCCCCTCCGACGAGCTCATCCGTACCGTCATCGCCGAACATGCGATCGTCGTCGGCCTCGCCGACGAGCGAGTCGTCACCGCCGCCACCAATGAGGAGGTCGGCGCCGACACCACCGAAGAGCGCGTCGTTGCCGTCCCCCCCGTCGAGCACGTCGTGTCCCGCCTCGCCGAACAGGGCGTCGTTGCCCGCACCGGCGGCCAGGCGGTCGTCGTGCGCCCCGCCACGCAGCGTATCCTTGCCGTCTCGCCCCCACAGCGTGTCGTGTCCGTCGCCGCCGTGGAGGAGGTCGCGCCCTGCGCCGCCGTCGAGCATGTCGCGGCCGCCGTCGCCCCAAAGGGCGTCGTCGCCGTCCCCGCCGACGACGACGTCGTCGCCCTCGCCGCCGGTGAGCGCGTCGTCGTCGGTGCCGCCGTCCACGGTGTCGTTGCCGTTGCCACCGGCGAGCGTGTCGTTGCCCTCGCGTCCGCGCATCACGTCGGCCCCCAAGCCGCCGTCGGCGCGATCGTTGCCCGCCTCGCCGTGCAGGGTGTCGTCGCCCTCGCCACCCGCCAGGACGTCGTCGCCCTCCGCGCCGCGCAGGTCGTCGGCTCCCGGTCCGCCGTCCAGCGTGTCGTTGCCGGTGCCGCCGAGGAGGAGGTCGTTGCCATCGTCGCCGCGAAGGACGTTGGCACCGGCGCCGCCGTCGAGGGTGTCGGCGCCCGCGCCGCCCGACAGCGCGTCCGCGCCGAGGTCGCCCCGCAGGACGTCGTTGCCGCCGTCGCCATGGAGCGTGTCGTCACCGCTCCCGCCGCTCAACAGGTCGTGGCCGTCGCCACCCGACACGCGGTCGGAGCCGTCCTCGCCAAGGAGCGTGTCGTCGTCGGCGCCGCCCTCGATGACGTCCCCCTCGTTCCCGCCGGACAGGAGGTCGGCCCCGTCGCTCCCGACGATCGTATCGTTGCCGCTGCCGCCGAGGATGGTGTCGGCCGAAAGGCTGCCGGACAGGCTGTCGTCGCCGTCCCCGCCGTCGACGATGCCGAACACCCGCCCGTAGCCCCGCCCGTCGAACACGTCGGGTCCGGCGCCGAGGTGGACGCCGCCACGCACGGTGCCGGCGTTCACCACCGTCTCCCGGCCGTCGCCGCCGAGGATGGCGAGCGCATCGTCGGTGGCGGCGTCGATGGTGCCGGTGTTCACGAGGTGCGCCGTGCGCTCGACCCCGGTCGCGAGGACCACGGTGACGCCGGACGCAGCGCGCAGCCGCCCGTCGTTCTCGATCACCGTGTCGTCCGCCGACGCCGCCACCTCCACCGCGCCGGCGACGCCGAACACCTCACCCGTGTTGGACAGAAGGACACCGGAGCCGGCGATGCGCACGCCGACGTCGCCACCGCTCACCGAGCCGTCGTTGACGACCGTGTTGGCCACGCCCAGGACGAAGATCGCCGAGGCGCCGACCGGGCCTGCGTAGCCGGCCGTCATCGTTCCGATGTTGCGCGCGCTGTTGCCGCTGCCGCTGATGAACAAGGCATTCATCGCCGCCTCGACGGTGCCCGAGTTCGTCGCGTCGTTGCCGTTGCCGAGGAGCGAGATCCCTCCCGAGTGGGTCGATCGGATCGTGCCGTCGTTGGTGAGGCGCGCGCCGTCGCCGCTGAGGAGGACCGCGACGCTGGGCGCGGTCAGCGTGGCGCTCCGCGCTATGGCGATGGAGCCGATCGCGAGGCCGTCGACCTCGATCGCGGAGCACCCGGTGGAGGTGACGGTCCCCGCGATGGCGAGGGCGTTGTCGCGCAGGTTCTTGCCCTCGATGGCGGTGGCGCTCGCCACCACGGAGGAGCTCGACGCGAACTGATAGGTCGTCCCGGGCCTTGCCAGCACGTACCCGGGGACGGCGAACGACGTCTCGTGCACCGCGCCTTCGATGATGACGGTCGCCATGCGCCCGCGCCTCCGAGCGACGCGGGGTGTGGCTGGGCCTCAGGATGGGTCAGTGGCTCCGCGTCGTCCCGTGTGTAAAGGAGCGGGCTGGGCCGAGGCTCAACGAGCGGGCACCCCCACCGGCAAGCCCCGCGCAGCGTAGCGGGCGCTGAAGCCCAGCATCTCCTCGATCCGCAATAGCTGGTTGTACTTCGCCGTGCGGTCCGATCGGGCGAGCGAGCCCGTCTTGATCTGGCCACACTGGGTGGCGACGGCGAGGTCGGCGATGGTGGTGTCCTCGGTCTCGCCCGAGCGGTGGCTCATCACCGCGCGGTAGCCCGAGCGGTGCGCGAGGTCCACCGTGTCGAGCGTCTCCGTCAGGGTGCCGATCTGGTTGACCTTGACGAGGATCGCGTTGCCGACCCGTCGCTCGATGCCCTCGGCGAGGCGCGCCTCGTTGGTGACGAAGAGGTCGTCGCCGACGAGCTGGCAGCGTGAGCCGATCCGCTCGGTGAGGAGCGCCCAGCCGTCCCAGTCGTCCTCACCCATCCCATCCTCGATGGAGATGATCGGATAGCCGTCGACGAGCTCGGCGAGGTAGTCCACCATCTTGGAGGGCTGCAGCGTGCGCTGTTCCCCCTCCAGGCGATACTGGCCGTCCGCGACCAGTTCGGTGGCGGCGCAATCGAGGGCGATGAAGACGTCCTCGCCCATGCGTGCGCCGGCCGCCGCGCCCGCCTCCATGATGATGTCGAGGGCCGCGCGCGCCGAGGGCAGGTTGGGGGCGAAGCCGCCCTCGTCACCGACGTTGGTGTTGTGCCCTGCCGACTTCAGCTTCGACTTCAGCGCCTGGAAGATCTCCGCCCCCGCCCTCAGCGCCTCGCCGAAGGAGGGGTAGCCGACCGGCATCACCATGAACTCCTGGAAGTCGATGGGGTTGTCCGCGTGGGCGCCGCCGTTGAGGATGTTCATCATCGGCACGGGCAAGAGCGTAGCGTTGATGCCGCCGACGTAGCGGTAGAGCGGCAGCCCGGCGGAGCGGGCGGCGGCGTGCGCCACCGCGAGCGAGACGCCGAGGATGGCGTTCGCGCCGAGCCGGCCCTTGTTGGGTGTGCCGTCGAGGGCGGTCATCACCCCGTCGATGTGGCGCTGACGCTGCGCCTCGAGGCCGGACAGCGCGTCGAACAGCTCGCCGTTCACCGCCTCGCAGGCCGCCTTCACCCCCTTGCCGCCGAACCGGTCGCCGCCGTCCCGGCGCTCCGCCGCCTCGTAGGCCCCCGTCGAGGCCCCCGAGGGCACCGCGGCGCGGCCGTGAGCGCCGTCCTCCAGCGTCACGTCGACCTCCACCGTCGGGTTGCCGCGGCTGTCGAGGATCTCCCGTGCGTTGATGTCGATGATCGCGCTCAAACCGTTCCCCCATCGCGCCGCTACGGCCGGCGGCGCCCGTCTGATAGCGGATGGAGCACCGCGAACATAGGCGCAGAGGCCAGCACCCAGCTCTGCCGCGCGCAGGGCAGAGCTGTCAGAACACGGTCCGTGCCGAGGCGGAGGGGGACGCCGTCGCGCTCGCGAGGCGTACCGTCCTGCGTGGCGTCGTCGGCACCCTCGCGCGATCGCCGACCTCCTCGAGGAACGGCCGGACCGCGGCGAAGTGGTCCGACCACCCCGGCGGGCGGAAGGCCCTGGCATGGTCGACCGCAGCCGCACGTCGCCGCGACCCCGGCGTCGCGTAGTCGAGGATCGCGGCCATCCAGGCGGGACCGTCGAGGGGGTCGATGAGTTCGGCCGCGTGTCCGACGATCTCACGGAACACGGGGATGTCGGAGGCGATGACGGGCGTGTCGCAGCACAACGCCTCGGTGACGGGCATGCCGAACCCCTCCACGAACGAGGGCATGAGGACCGCGGTCGCGTGCCGTCGCAGGACGGCCAGCGCGCCGTCGGGCACCGCGCCGGCCTCGTAGACGTGGTTGGACAAGTCCGTCGCGCGGTCGAGCATGGCGATGGGGGACTGCGCCTCCCAGCCGCGCTTGCCGGCGACGATGAGCTTGGGGGCAGCGGACCCGAGGTCGGCCGCCATGCGCCGCCACACGTTGAACAAAAGTGCGTGGTTCTTCCGGGCCTCGATGGTGGAGACGACGAGGAAGTAGGGCTCGTCGAGGAGCGGCGGCAGGTCCGGATCCACCGGCACCGACGCGTCGCAGCCGATGTGGGAAACGAGCATCGGCGGCGTGCGGCGGCCGAGGAGCGGAGCGACGCGGTCGGCGCAGTACCGCGAGGTGGCGATCAGCCCGTCCGCGTGCGCCGCAACGGTCTTGTAGCGCGAGGCGCACTGCATGACGGTGGTCGGCCGGACGAACTCGGGGAAGTCGATGGGAATGGCGTCGTGGCACAGGCAGATCATGGCGACGCCGCCGGCCGACTTCAGCCGCTCCACGGGCTCGGGTCGCTCGAGCCGGTCGAGGGAGGCGCGCAGGTAGACCACTGGTCGCTTGAGTTGCGCCTGACGCAGGAGCGGGCTCAGCGCCTCGCGCGCCCACGCCGACGCCATCTCTCGGGCCCAGTTGGAGAAGCGCGAGTTGCCGGACCGCCGCGACGCCACGCGGCGAGCCTTGCGGTGGGCACGCTCCTCCACGGAGACGTGGCCTAGGTGCGGCGGGCGCGGCGCGGCGTCGCCAGCGAGGAAGTCGTTGACGTTGTGGATGGCCTGGGCCGCCGGGAAGCCCTGCGCACCGCGCTCCCACACGTCCGCCTGCCGGTCGAGGAAGGCTGGCACCGCGCCGTCGGCGATGAGTCGCACCGCGCCGGGCATCGTGATGACGAAGCGCACGTCCTCGCGCGGCAGCCCGCTCAGCCAGCGCGCGTAGGCGAACTCCACGCGCTCGATCCCGGTCGGCGCGGAGCGCCCGGAGGCCGACAGGAGCCGTGTGAGGTCGAACAGGATGAGGGGTCGGCTCACGCGTCGTCCAAACTAACTTTACCCGCTTGAGCATAGCGTCCTACACGCTCAGGCGCGGCGACCCAACTGCATCGACGAGGCCCCGGTGGACATCATCCCCTTGAACATCGCGGACGTGGTGCTGGTGCGTCCCCGCCGCTACACCGACGACCGCGGCTGGCTCGAGGAGACCTGGCACGGACCCCGCATGGCCGAGGCGGGCCTCGCGTTCGACTTCGTGCAGGACAACCAGAGCCTCTCGCACCGTGCGGGCACCGTCCGCGGGCTGCACTTCCAGGTTGCCCCCCACCCGCAGGCCAAGCTCGTCCGCGCGCTGGCCGGCGCGCTCCTCGACGTCGCCGTGGACCTGCGGCAGGGGTCGGCCACCTACGGACGTTGGGTCTCGGCCGAGCTGTCGGTGGACAACGGCCTGCAGATGGTGGTGCCCCGCGGCTTCGCGCACGGCTTCCGCACGCTCGTGCCCGACACCATGGTCGCCTACAAGGTCGACGGCCTCTACGACCGCAGCAGCGAGCGGGGCATCCGCTTCGACGATCCGGACCTTGCCATCGACTGGGGCGGCTCCGCGGCCGGCGCGGTGCTGTCGGACAAGGACCGGGCCCTGCCGACGCTCGCGGAGGCGGGCAAGTTCGCGTTCTGACGTCGTCCCTTGCGGCGACCGCACCTAGCCCGGCCGCGGCGACTTGGCGCGGCCTGAACAGCCTCGCGCCGGGGGCGTGGCGCCTCGAGCCGTGCGCGGACGTCCCCGTGCGGGTGGCGGTTGAGACGTCCGTGGGGACCGTCCCGCTGCGCGCGAGCGACGACGGGACCGTCATCTTCGCGGCGGACGAACAGCTCGGCGAGGTGCGCCTCTGGCCCGTCGAGGATGGGTGGACGAACGTCGACCCGCGTCTGAGCCCCATCGCCCCTTGGAACACCCTCATGCCGGACTGGCGGCTCGGTCCGGTGCGCCAACCCCCGCGCCTTGCCACCGCCTCCCGGACGCGCCCGGCAACGCCCGCCGGTTGGGCCGCGCCCATCGCGGAGGCCGAGGCGGTCGACGTCGACGGAGCGCGGCTCGAGGTGGGCGAGGCCGGCGTCCTCGCCCTCGCGTTCGAGCCGGCGTTGGCTCCGGGATGGCACAGGGTCGAGGCGACCATCCTCGACGCTGGCGGCCACCATGCGCTCGTGGATCCTTCGCTGCTCTCTCCTGCTGCAACCTCGCCGCGGGACCGGCTGGCGGTGCTGCGCCCCCGGTCCGGAGTTTACGCAGCTGCGCTGCGCATCACGGTCCCGACGACACGCCTCCTGTTCCGCCCCCGCGAGCAGCGCGGCACCGTCGTCGTCCCGCGCCTCGAGGTTCGCAGGCTCGGCCCGCTCGCGGAGCCGCGGGATCGCCTCCTGCGCGCGGCCGTCGCCGTGGCCGGCTGGCGTCGACCGGTCCGCCCGGCGCCGCTCGTCCGGACGCGTCCCCTGGCGAGGGGGCCCAGCGTCACCGTGATCACCGCGACGCGGGACGCTCCTCGGCACCTTGCGCGCTACCTCGCGACGCTGTCGCAGACCGCCTACGCGCCGTTCGACGTCATCCTCGTCGACAACGGCACCCGCGACCCGGAGGCGCTGGCGCTCCTCGAGGAGGCGGCGCAGACGATGCGCGTGCGCCGCGACCCCCGGCCGTTCAACTTCGCCGCGCTGTGCAACGCTGCAGCGAGGGAGGCGCAGGGGGACGTCCTCGTATTCGCCAACAACGACGTCGCCTTCGTGGAGCCGGGCTGGCTCGCGCCGCTTGCCACCGCGGCGGTGGACCCTGCGACGGGGGCGGCCGGCGCGCGCCTCCTCTATCCCAACGGGCGCGTCCAGCATGCCGGCCTCGTCCTCGCCGGCGAGGCGCGGGTACGGCACGCCGAGCGCTTCCTGCCGGCGCGGGCCGCGGGCCACCGGGACCGCCAACGCCTGCCAAGCGAGGTCGTCGCGGTGACGGGCGCGCTGATGGCGATGCGCCGCGAGGTGTTCCTCGCCCTCGGCGGCTTCGATGCGGTGCGCTACGCCGTCCTCCTCAACGACGTCGACCTGTGCCTGCGCGCCCGGCGTGCGGGGCTCGTCAATCGCCTGATCCCTGAGTCCGTCGCGGTCCACGACGAGAGCGTCACCATCGGCCAGCGGCGTAGCGCGGACCTCCTTGCTCGGGGCGGCGCTGTCTGGCAGCACGAGCGTGCCGCCGAGGCCGACCACCTGCGCCGCGCGTGGGCCGATGTCCTCGACGCCGATCCGTGCTATCCGCGCGAGCACGACTCCGTCGCGGCGCGCTTCCGACCGCACCGAAAGACTGTTCCGTAAACGGGAGCCTCGATGGCTTCGATCGCCGCGTCCCTGACGAGCACCGCCCGCGTCGTCTACAGCGTTGCCCAGCGCGACACGCAGTCCAAGCATGCCGAGTCGCCCATCGGACTGTTCGCGATGGTCCTCGAGCCGTTCGCGATGATGTGCGTGATGAGCGTCGTCTTCGCGACCATCAAGATGCGCGTGCCCGGCATGGGCGACTACCTCATGCTCTTCATCATGACCGGCACGCTGCCGCTGTCCATGTTTCGCGGCGGCGTCAGCAGCGCCGAGCGCGCAGCCCGGAAGATGAAGCGGGCGCTCGTCCTGCCCCAGATCCAGCCGATCGACCTCGTGATGGGCGGCATCCTCGCCAACTTCCTCGCGGTTTTGGCGCTCTACCTCGTCATCACGGCGATGTTCCACTTCTTCTACGGCACCGACGAGCCCGAGGCGTTGCTCCTGTCGATCGTGCCCGCGGTGTGCAACGCCTGCATCGCGCTGGGCTTCGCCTGCCTCAACATGGTGATCAAGACCTGGTTCAAGTTCTGGGGCTTCATCTTTGCCATGGCGACCGCGCCGCTCAACATCTGCTCCGGAATGTTCTACACGGCCGAGTCGTTGCCACCGAAGATCCAGGAGGTCCTGTGGTGGAACCCGTTCCTGCACTCGACGGAGTTGACGCGCACGTACTACTTTCCCGAGTTCGAGTCCGGGTTCTTCTCGCCGAGCTACTACTTCGCCTGGGTCATCGGCGCGCCGCTCGTGGGGCTGACGCTGGAGCGCATGTTCCGCTATCGGCTGCTACGCAGTAAGACCTGAGCCCGCCTCGACCCAACCCTTTAAAGGCCCACCATGCAGCCCGTCCGCAAAGCCGTCCTGCCGGTCGCCGGCCTCGGCACCCGCTTCCTGCCCGCGACCAAGGCGATGCCCAAGGAGATGCTGACCGTCGTCGACCGCCCCGTGCTGCAGTACGTGGTGGACGAGGCGCTGGAGGCCGGCATCGAGCAGTTCGTCTTCGTGACGGGGCGCAACAAGGGCGTCATCGAGGACCACTTCGACACCGCCTTCGAGCTCGAGTGGACGCTCGGCGAGCGCGGCAAGACGGAGCCCCTTGAGACGCTGCGGACGGAGCTGCCGGCGGCGGGCAACGTGTCCTTCACGCGCCAGCAGGCCCCCCTCGGCCTCGGCCACGCGGTGTGGTGCGCGCGCCACCTCGTCGGTGACGAGCCGTTCGCGCTCCTCCTGCCGGACGTCATCATCAAGGCCGAGCGTGGCGTGATGGCTCAGATGATGGACGTCTACAACGAGCACGGCACCAACGTCATCGCCGTGGAGGAGGTCCCGGAGGATCGCACCGATCAGTACGGCGTGGTCGAGATCGCGGGCAGCGGCGACGTGTTCGACGTCACCGGCATGGTGGAGAAGCCGAAGGCGGGGAGCGCGCCGTCCAACCTCATCATCACCGGGCGCTACATCCTGAAGCCGCGCATCTTCGACCTTCTGTCGCGCCAGGAGAAGGGCGCCGGCGGCGAGATCCAAGTGACGGATTCGATGCTGACCCTCATGCGCGAGGACGGCTTCAAGGGCCTGCGCTTCAAGGGGACGACCTACGACTGCGGCTCCAAGATCGGCTTCCTCGCGGCGAACCTCGCCTACGGGCTCGACCGGCCGGATCTCGGTCCGCAACTCGCGGAGGTCGCACGCGAGCTTCTGGGTTAGCCGGCGTCCTACGCTGCGGCGGTCGGCCGCGTTCGCCTCCTCTGAGGCTTCCGTCATGGTCCGCTGGCCTGGGGCTTGCACCCCGGTCCGGCAACGAGCTGACCCCGCCGACCGCCTCGGCCAAACGGAGTTCGCCCATGAAAACGGTCTCGTTCATCCTTGCGGCCGTCCTCGGCCTCGCCACGGTCGGTCCGGCCGCCGCCGATCCCGCGGAGGTGCGCAAGACCATCCTCGCGCAGATGGAGGCGCTGCGCGACGGCGACGCCGCCGAGGCGTACTCCTACGCCGCCCCGGCCATCCAGCGCCTGTTCCCGACGCCGCAGCGCTTCATGACCATGGTGCGCCGCGGCTATGCGCCGGTGGCGGAGGCGCGCTCCCCGGTCTTCCTCCGCCACAGCGCCACGGAGGAGGCCTCGTTTGCCCAGGAGGTGATGTTCTCCGACGCCGATGGCCGGTCTTGGATGGCGCTCTACACGCTCGCTCAGCAGCCGGACGGCTCGTGGCGCATCACCGGGTGTTATCTGAAGAAGTCCACGGGCCGCGACGCCTGACACCCCTGTGCGGTTGACGCCCCCGCACTTGGCGCCTATGTCCGCGCCTTCGGGGGCGCATAGCTCAGTTGGTAGAGCAGCTGACTCTTAATCAGCGGGTCCACGGTTCGAGTCCGTGTGCGCCTACCAGCCCCTCCGTGCATGAATCCGATGGCCCAGTGAACTCCCTGCACCATAGGTGCGTTGCACCAAGGCGGAGGGATCGTTACGCGTCGGCGCAACGACCTCCCATCCGGGGCTTCATCGAGGGTTTCTCGTAGCTTCATCAATCTTTCGCTTTCCTTCGGGACGTCCCGTGTTAACACCCTTAGCGTGTAAGGGTGTGTTGGTGCGCCGGTGTAAGTTGAAGGGGTGTTATGGTTATCGGACTGCAGTCGCGCCCGGTGAGCGCGATCGTTCCGACCTACAATCGCGCTGACCTCATCGGTGAGTCGCTCGAGAGCCTGCTGTCGCAGACGACGCCGCCGCGACAGATCGTGGTGGTCGATGACGGTTCGATCGACGACACGCGCTCGGTCCTAGCCGGGTTCGGCAGTGCCATCGAGTTGGTCCGCAAGGAGAATGGCGGCAAGGCATCGGCGATGAACCGCGGGATGGCGCATGCCACCCAACCCCTCCTATGGTTCTTCGACGACGACGACATCGCAGTCCCTGATGCGTTGAGCACGCTGTACAACGCGTTGCACGACGAGCCGGACGCCGCCTTCGCCTACGGCCTCGTGGACAAGTTCACCGGCGCGTGGCCGTCGCCGTTGTCGCCGCCGTGCATCGCGTACGCGGCCCGCGATCGTCAGGCGCTCTATCTGAAGTTACTCGAGGACTTCTTCATCTGGCAGTGCGCCACGCTCGTTCGGCGCGACTGCCTCGCCGCCATCGGCCCGTTCAACGAAAGCTTCGCCCGCTCGCAGGATTACGAGATGATCCTGCGCATGGTGAAGCGGTATCATGGGGTCGCCGTCCCCCGCGTCGTCTTCCACCAACGCCATCACGACAGGACGCGGGGGCCGCAGTCCGCTCGAGTCAACGCGGCGCAGATCGAGGAGACGTGGCGAAGCTACGCGTACCGCCTCTTCGGCGAGGTGCGCGCACGCGAGCCGCTGTCGTCCTACTGCGATGTGTCGGGGGAGGAGCCGCTGACGTCGCGTCAAACGGTGACCGCGCTGCTCCAACGCAGCGCCGCCATGGGCCGCAAGGGACTTTGGGCGGAGGCGACGGAGGACATGACGGCGGCGGCGGCCGAGGCCAGGGCGGCCGGTGTCGTCGAACTGGTCGCGCAGGAGCGCAGCGCGCTGCGAGCCGTGTTCGAGCACGGGGCGCGTTCCCGCTTCGCCTCGCTCGCCCAGGCGCGGGCGTTCCGCCGCGCCGTCCTGACGTTCGACCGCCCGCTCGGCGACGAGGTTCTCGGCAACCTGATGCACTCGGTCACCCACCAGCTCAGGCTCACCCTGATGCGTGACGCCGAGCGCCCGCAGCCGACGGCGCTTGCCCGCATCCTCCTCGCCCTTGCCGGTCCGCGCGCCCTGCGCGCCGCGCGCGCGGCGCGGGCCACCGACGATCGGTATTACGCCGTGGCTCCGGTGCGACCCATCGACGACGCCGCCCTCGCCAGGGCGCCCGAGCTCGAGGCGGGGCGATCGTCCGCGAAGCAGGCCGTCCTGCGCGGTGCCGCGGCCGTGGCGCCCGACGCCTTGCGCACCGGCTTTGTGCTGGCGAGGGCGCGGCGCTACCGGGCGATGGACCGCGAGCCGACCCGCGCGCTCGTCACTCGCCAGTTCGCCGACAAGGTCGGACTGCCCCTCGACCTCGACCGCCCGAGGGGGCTCAGCGAGCGGCTCAACGCCAAGAAGCTGCGTCCGCCATCGCCGCTCGAGACCCGCTGCGCCGACAAGATCGCGGTGCGCGACTACGTGCGTGACGCGGTCGGCGCGCACGTCCTGACCCGCCTGATCCTCAGCACGAACCGCTTGGCGGACGTGGGCCCGGGCCGGATCCCGGACGAGCGCTTCGTCGTGAAGTCCAACCACGACTTCGGGGGCGTCTTCCTGTGCCACGACCGCGCGACGTTCGACTGGGTCGGCACGCGCCTCGCCCTGGCGGACAGGCTGTCTCAGAACCATTGGCGGCGCCACCGCGAGCCGGCCTACAAGGATGTGCCTCCGGCCGTGCTGGTGGAGGAGTTCCTGCCGTCCGATGGCCCTGATGGGCTGCGCGAGCTCAAGATCTTCGCCTTCCACGGGAAGCCGGAGGCCATCATGGTCGTGCGCGAGGACGGCGGGCTGCGCACGAAGACGATGTTCGACACGACCTGGCGGCGGCTGCCGATCAAGCGCCGGCGCGCGCCGGTCTACGCCGGCAACATCGCCCGGCCGGACCGCCTGGGTGAGATGCTCGACGTCGCGGCGACGCTCGCCGCACCCTTCGACTTCTGCCGCGTCGACCTCTACGACACCGCCCGCGGCGTGGTGTTCGGCGAGCTCACGTTCTACCCTGAAGGCGGGTTCGACGTGTTCGATCCGCCGTCCGCCGAGCGGGCGTTCGGCGACCTTCTCGCCCGGGGTGGCTCCGCCGCGGCGCCGGCCCTGCGCATCACCGCGGCCTGAGCCGTGGACGACGGGGCAGCCATCGCCGCAGGATCATCCGGTCCGCCCCTCGCGTCTCGCATCGGTGGCGTGCGGCGCCAGCTGAGGCCGCTGGCGCGCCAGGCCCGGTTCGTGCGGCGGTTCGGACCGTCCTACCTGCGCGAGGGTGCGGCGTCCGGCCGGTCGCTGCTGGCCCGAGCCCGCGACGTGTGGGCCGGCTTCCACCCCAACGAGGCGGACTGGTACCGGCAGATCCGCGGACACACCCGCGGGGTCCTCACGAACCGTGACCGCGAGACCGCCCTGCACGGCCTCAACGGGCACTACGCGTACGTCCTCGACAACAAGGCGCTGTTCGCCGAGCTGATGCGCGCCCGCGAGCTCGCGACGCCGAGGGTCTACGCGGTGTCGACCGCCGGACGCTGGCGCTTCGCACCCGGCGGCGAGGCCGCGCTGGCCGAAGCACTGCGACGCGACGGTCGCATCGTCGTCAAGCCGACCCTCGGCTCGAAGGGCCGGTCGATCCGCCTGTGCCGGTCCCTCGACGAGCTCGACCGGTTCCAGGACGAGGATGCCATCGCCACCTCGTTCGTGGTGCAGGCACCGTACGCCCATGAGATCCACGCTGCGACGCTCAACACCATCCGCATCCTCATGATGCGCGACGCTGCGGGGCGTCCGGTGCTCGCCGCGGCGGTGCACCGGTTCGGGACGGCCGGCTCCGGCCTCGTCGACAACTTCAGCGCAGGCGGGCTCGTGGCGAAGGTCGACGTCGCCACCGGGACGCTCGACCGCGCGGTGACCATCGTGGAGTGCAACGCGGTGCGCTTCCTCGACGCCCACCCCGACACCGGCGCGCCCATCGCCGGCGTGGTCGTCCCCGGATGGGACCGGGTGCACGACCTCGTCGGAGCGCTGGGCGACGCGTTCCCGGAGCTCGTCTACGTCGGCTGGGACGTCGCGATGACCGAGGCGGGGCCGACGGTGATCGAGGGCAACGCCCACCCGAGCCTACGCTTCTTCCAGTTCTACGACACGCTGCTCGACGACCCGCGCGTCGGGCCGCTGTTCCGTCGCATCGTCGCACGGTAGGTCCCGACGGTGCGCCTGCTTCCCTACCGCGTGCGCCGGCGGCTCGCGCCGTACCAGGCGCTGTGGCGCTTCGAGCGCGCGAACGCCGGGCCGACGCGGCCGGCCCTCCTCGCCCGCGGCTTCCTGTCGAACCGGGCCGAGCTCTACCCCTTCGGCGATCACGACGCGGTGCTGTTCCTGACCGACGTCGAGGTGGAGGTCCGACTGCCGCGGCTCAACGCGCCGGACGCGAGCCGGGTCTTCAGCGACAAGCGCGCCTTCCACGAGGCGGTCCGCGTCGGACAGGTGCCGGCACGCACCGCCGACCTCGTCGCGGTGGTGGAGGACGGCGCGGTGCGGCTCCACGGCGCGTTCGCGGCGCCGGAGGCGGTGCTGCCCGCGCGCATGATCGCCAAGCCCGCGGAGGGCAGCGGCGGCCGCGGCGTCCTCGCGGTGCGATCGCTGGCCGAGGTTCCTCGGACGGGTGTGATGGTCGTGGAGGCGGCCATCGAGCCCCACCCCGACGTCGCGGCGATCTTCCCCGGAGCGCTCAACACGGTGCGTGTGTTGACCGGGCGGCTCGGGGACGCCACGCCGCTCCTCCTCGGCGCGACGCATCGCTTCGGGACGAGCGCCTCGGCGCCGACGGACAACTTCAAGGCGGGTGGGCTCGTCGCGGCGCTCGACCTTGCAAGCGGACGGCTCGGCAGCGCGGTCGCGCTTGGCGGGGACGGGCGGCGCCGCACCTTCGACCGCCATC
Organism: Acuticoccus sp.; assembly: GCF_965213555.1. Lineage (GTDB taxonomy): Bacteria > Pseudomonadota > Alphaproteobacteria > Rhizobiales > Amorphaceae > Acuticoccus. The sequence goes on from NZ_OZ243890.1 coordinate 3,692,151, forward strand.
CCGACACCGGCGCGCCCATCGCCGGGCGCACGGTGCCCCATTGGCGGGACGTCATCGCCCTTGCGCTGGCGTGCGCTGGCGCGGTGCCGGGGCTGTCCTACGCCGGTTGGGACATCGCGATCGACTCGGACGGCGCGGTTCTTGTGGAGGGCAACGCGGGCCTCGCCAACCCCAACATCGTGCAGGCGCACGGTCCGCTCCTCACCAGCGCCGCGATTGCGGACTACTTCGCCGCCGTCGGGGTGCTGTCGCCGGGCCGCCGTCGGAGGGTCGCACGGGCGCTGGGGGAGGGGCGAGGCGAGCCGGTGCCAGCGCTGGGAGCGGCGGTGCGCCATGTCGACCGCTAGCCGCCTCATCGGCCAGGCGATGTGGGCCTCGGGCGGGCAGCTCGTGCAGGCCGGCGTCGCCATGGCCGGCACGGTGGTGCTCGTCCGCCTCCTCGGCGTGGAGGCGTACGGAATATATGCCCTCGGCCTGCTGTTCACCGGGTTCGCCGACGTCTTCGTCGGCGGGCACACCGCGGACGTCCTCGTCCAGCGCCAGGACGTGACGCGGCGGCACGAGCGCGCCGCCTTCACGGTCTGCGTCACGCTCGCGCTCGCGGCGTTCGGCACGATCCTCGCGACCGCCGACCTCGCTGCACGCCTGTTCGACGTGCAGGAACTCGGCGACGTCCTCACCGTCATGGCGGTGCTGCCCCTCCTCACCGGGCTTGCCGCGGTGCCGACGCAACTCCTGGTGCGACGCACCCGCTTCGCGACGCTCGCCACGACGAGCGGCGCGTGCGCGGTGGTCGCGGTGGGCGTTGCGGTCGCCCTTGCGCTGTCGGGAGCCGGGGTGTGGAGCCTCGTCGGCCTCGAGGTCACGCGTCGCGTCCTGTCCCTCACCGTGCTGACGGTCGCCGCCGCCTGGCGTCCCGGCTTCACGGGCGACCGGGGCACCCTGCGTGAGGTGCTCGCCTTCGCCATGCGCCGCGTCGAAAACCTTGGGCTCACCTACATCTCCCAGCACGCGCTGCCCCGCATCGTCATCGCCCAGGTGCTCGGTCCGACCGCGCTCGGCTTCTACGCGGTGGCGCGCCGGCTGCTCGACCAGATGCACAGCGTGCTGAGCGCCCCGGCCGCCGCGGTCGCCTTCCCGGCGGTCAGCCGCTGGCAGGGGGAGCGGGCGCGCCTCCGGGCGCTCATCGCGTCCGGCATCCGGCTCACCACGTGGGTGTTCTGGCCGGCGATGGTCGGCCTCATCGTCGTGGCGCCGGCGCTCGTCCCCCTCATGCTTGGCGAGCGATGGACCGAGGCCGTGCCCATGCTCCAGCTCCTCGCCGTCGGCTCGCTGCGCGTGCCGGTGGCCTCGTTCAACTCGACCATCCTCGTCGGCTGCGGGCGGATGCGGGACGTGTCGCTGATCTCCATCACGTCCATCGTCGTCGCCGTGCCTACGCTCGCCTTGGGCGTCGGGTTCGGCCTGACAGGGGTCGCCGCCGCGCTCGCCTTCCGCCAATGGGCGCTCTGGCCGCTGGGGGCCACCCTCGTGTGGCGCGCGTCGGGCTTCCCGCCGTGGCGCCAGCTCGCGATCCTCGCCGCGGCGGCGCTGCCGTCGCTGCTGATGGCCGGCGTGGTGCTGGCGGTGGGGGCGGCGCTCGCCAGCGAGGAGCCGCTGGCGCGCAGCCTCGTCCTCGTGGGGACGGGGCTCGCGACGTACCCGCTCGTGTGGGCGGCCTGCAACCCGGTCGCCGCACGCACCGCGTTGCGCGCTGCTGCCGACCTCGTGGGCGGAGACGTCGGCGCCGCCCGTGGCCGCATCGCGGCCATCGTCGGCGCGCCGAACGCGTCGGATGCTCGCGGAGCTCGGTGATCGCCAGCCCCGCAGGCTGAGAACGCCGAGCAGGTGTCCGGCCGTGCGGTGCGATCCTGAGCGTCGCGGGGCGTCTTGGGGCGCTGCGTTGCGCTTTGCCCACGCGTTGGGCATCCTGGCCAATGGCGCGTCAGACCGCGAAGGAGCGGGACGGATGGACACCCCCCTCATCAACGTGACGTTCGAGGATGCGCTAGCCTCGCTGCGTGCGTTCGTGCGCGACATGGCGATCCCTGCGGAGGAGGAGGTGGCGGCCCGCGACGCGATCCCCGAGGCGATCGTGGATGAGATGCGGAGCCGCGGCTACTTCGGCTGGAGCATCCCGCGGGAGTACGGCGGCGCCGGCCACACCACCGAGGAGCTCGCACGCCTCAACATGGAGCTCGCCCAGGCAGCGACCGCGTTCCGCGCCCGCGCCGGCACGAACACCGGCATCGGCGCGGAGGGGCTCGTGCACGACGGTACCGAGGCGCAGCGGCGCGCCTGGCTGCCGCGCCTCGCGTCGGGCGAGCTGACGAGCTGCCTCGCCCTCACCGAGCCGAACGTCGGATCCGACGCCATCGCCGTGGAGACGACCGCGCGGCGCGAGGGCGAGTCCTACGTGCTGAACGGGCGCAAGGCCTACATCACCAACGCGCCCATCGCCGACCTCTTCACGGTGATCGCGCGGACCGATCCGGACCGGGCGGACAAGGGGGCGCTCAGCGCCTTCCTCATCGAGGCCGGGACGCCAGGGCTCGTCCCGGGCCCTCCCTACCGCAAGATGGGCCAGGAGGGCTCGCCGGTCTCCGAGATCACGTTCAACGACTGCCGCGTCCCGGCGGAGAACCTCCTCGGCGGCATTGAGGGACGTGGCTTCGACACCATGATGAAGGCGCTCAACAAGCAGCGCATCAACCTTGCCGCGTTCTGCACGGGCTCGGCGATCCGCCTCCTCGACGAGGCGGTGCGGCACGCGCTGACGCGGCGTCAGTTCGGGCGTCCCATCGGCGACTTCCAGCTCGTCCAGGCGATGATCGCCGACAGCCAGACGGACGTGCACACGGCGCGCGCCCTGGTGCTCGAGACCGCGCGTCGCCGCGACGCCGGCGAGGACGTCACCATGGAGGCGTCGATCTGCAAGTACCACGCGTCGGAGGCGTGCGGCCGCGTTGCCGACCGCACGGTGCAGATCTTCGGCGGGGCCGGCTACGTCGCGGACTACGCATGCGTGGAGCGGCTCTACCGCGACGCGCGCCTCTTCAGGCTCTACGAGGGCACGAGCCAGATCCACCAGCTCAACATCGCCAAGCGCACCCTGAAGCGCGCAGCCCCGGACCGCTGACCATGGACGCCCGTGCCACCGCGACCATCGCCGACGACGCGCGCCGGTTCTTCAAGGACAGGATCCTACCCCGGCACCGCGACTGGCTGGCGGCCACCGCGTCCGGCACCGCGACGGCCGACGTCGTCGAGCCGCTCCGCGCCGAGGCGCGCGAGGCCGGCCTCTGGAACCTCGGCGTCGCGGACCTGCCGGCGGACGCGCCGGGACGCGGCCTCACCAACTGCGACTTCGCGCCCATCGCAGAGCTGCTCGGCCGGCTGCCCTGGGCGTCCGCCGTGTTCAACTGCCACGCGCCCGACCTTCCCAACATGGTGATGCTGAACGCGTTGGTGACGCCGGAGCAGCGCGCTGCGTGGCTCGATCCGCTCCTCGCGGGGCATGCCTCGTCCGCGTTCGCCATGAGCGAGCCGGACGTCGCCTCGTCCGACGCCACCAACATCGCGACGACGATCCAGCGCGACGGCGACGATTACGTGATCGACGGGCGCAAGTGGTACATCACCGGGGCGGCACGGCCGGACCTCGACTTCCACATCGTCATGGGCGTCACCGACCCGGGGGCCGAGCGCACCGCGCGCCACTCCATGGTCCTCGTGCCGGCCGACGCGCCCGGCATCACGGTCCTGCGCGAGCTGCGCTTCATGGGGTGGCAGGACCATCCGGCGCCCATCGCCGAAGTCGTGTTCGACGCGGTGCACGTCCCACGCGCCAACCTTCTCGGCGAGGAGGGACGGGGGTTCGAGGGCGCGCAGGTGCGGCTCGGACCGGCGCGGCTGCACCACGCTCTGCGCTGCATCGGGCTCGCCGAGGTGCTGCTGCACCTCATGAAGCTGCGCGTGGCGGAGCGGCGGACGTTCGGCGCCTCGGTCGCCGAGCGCGACAGCGTCCAGCAGTGGATCGCGGAGGCGCGCATCGACATCGAGGTGTCCCGCACGTTCCTGCACGCCGCGGCCGACGCCCTCGACCGGCAGGGGTTCAAGGCGAGCTGGCGCGCCATCTCTATGGCGAAGGTCCACGTGCCGCGCGTCCTCCAGGCCATCGCCGACCGCGCGCTGCAGCTCTTCGGCGCGGCGGGCGGCAGCGACGACCACATCATTCACCACGCCTTCGTCTACGCCCGCATGTTCCGCATCGCCGACGGCCCGGACGAGGTGCACTTGCGCCAGATCTTCCGCAGCGAGACGATGCCGGAGGGCCAGCTCGCGGACAGCCCCTACGTGGCGCGCCGCGTCGAGGTGCCGGAACAGCCGCGTTCGAACGAAGCAAAAACGACAACACAGAGGGAGGGCGTCGATGTTTTCCAGGCGTGATCTTGCATGGGTGGGCGCGGCAGCGCTGGCCACAACCCTTGCCGCCGGGGCGCAGGCGGCGGAGTATCCGACGAAGCCGGTGACCATGCTGGTGCCCTACGGCGCCGGCGGCATCACCGACGTCATGGCCCGCCTGACCGCGCGGCACCTTGAGGCCGAGCTCGGCGAGACGATCGTCGTCGTGAACCGGACCGGCGCGTCCGGCACGGTCGGGCTGACCGCGACCGCACGCGAGCGGGCGGACGGCTACACGATTGCGATGGTCCCGTCGGCGCCGCTCATCATCCAGCCGCACCTGAGGCCGGTCGGCTACGACCTCGACGCGTTCGACTACATCTGCCAGGTGTTCGCCTCGCCCATCGTGCTGACCACCGCGCAAGACTCGCCCTTCGAGGACCTGTCGGACGTCCTCGATGAGGCCAAGGCGAACCCCGACGCGCTGACCTACTCCTCCGCAGGGCCCGGCAGCCTGCCGCACATCTCCATGGTGCGGCTCTTGGAGGACGTCGGTGCGAAGATGCGTCACGTGCCCATGGAGGGCGACGCGGGGGCGACGACGGCCGTGCAGGGCGGCCACGTGGACTTGGCCATCGTCGGCGGCAGCTCGGTGGTCGGCAAGGACCTCAAGACGATCACGATCTTCGACGACGAACCGATGGCATCCGTCCCAGGCGCCAAGCCGGCCCGCGAGTCCGGCCACGACGTGACCTACGTCCTGTGGGGCGGGATCATCGCGCCGAAGGGCATTCCGGACGAGGCGCGCACGCGCCTCACCGACGCCTGCGAGGCCGCCGCCTCCAGCGAGGACTTCGCCGCGGAGATGCGCGAGAAGGCGAGCAACGCCGCGTTCCTGCCACCCGAGGGGTTCCGCGCCGCCGTCGACGCCGACAGCGAGGCGAACGCCAAGGTGATCGACGCGCTCGGCATGGCGCGCCGCTGACGCGCTGGCGGAGACCGTGCGCCGCGCGCTCGCCGACCTCGTCGCCGGCACCGTGCTCCTCGCCGGCTCCGTCGCGCTCATCGCGATGACCGCGGCGGCGGACTATAAGATGGGCGAAGGCGCGGCCTACGACGCGGGGCTCATGCCCCGGGTCTGGCTCACCCTCGCCGCCGCCTGCGCGCTCGTGATCGCTGCCCGTGGCGTCGCCTCGCTGCGGTCGGCGGCTTCCGGCCGCCTCGTCGCGATGAGCGCGCCCCGCCTCGCGCTGGCGGGCGGGCTCGTGCTCGCCTTCGTGCTCGGCTTCGTCGCGGTGGGGTACTGGATCGCCGTGCTCCTGTTCGTCCCTGCCTTCGCGACGGCGCTCGGCTTCCGCCGTCCGCTCACGACCCTTGCCGTCACCGTTGCCTTCGCGGCGGTCACGTGGGTCGTCTTCGCCGAGCTGCTTGGCGTGCGCCTGATGGCGTGGCCTGGTGCCTGACCGTGCCTGATCCCGCGCGATGACCGCCGACACGCTCCTCTCCGCCCTCGGCATGCTCGCCTCCTTCGAGGCGATCGCGGCGATCCTCCTCGGCACGCTCTACGGCATCTTCATCGGCGCGACGCCCGGGCTCGGCTCGGTCCTCGGGATCACCGTGATCCTGCCGTTCACGTTCGTGTTGGGGCAGGAGGTGTCCATCGCCGTCCTCCTCGGCACCTACTGCGGCTCGGTCTACGGCGGTTGCATCCCCGCGATCCTGATCAACTCGCCGGGGACGCCGCAGTCGGCCGCGACGCTGTTCGACGGTTACCCGATGGCGCGGGCCGGTCAGCCGGCGCTCGCCCTCGGCTGGGCGACGTTCGCCTCCGCCTTCGGCGGCATCCTCGCGTGCGCGATCCTCGCCGCGGCCGCGCCGCCGCTGGCGCGGTTCGGGCTGAGGTTCGGCCCCATCGAGTACTTCGCCCTCGGCCTGTTCGCGCTCACCTGCATCGCGTCGGTGGCGCGCGAGAGCCTGGTGAAGGGCCTGTTCGGCGCCGCGTTTGGGCTGTTCCTCGCGATGATCGGATCGGATCCGATCTCCGGCATCATCCGCTACGACTTCGGCTCGTTCGAGCTCGCCGCGGGGCTCTCCCTCATCCCGGTGCTCGTCGGGCTGTTCGCCCTGTCGGAGGTCCTGTGGCGCGTCGCCGACCGGGCCGGCCCGCCCGAGGCGATCGTGGAGCGCGTGCGCTTCGCGATGCCGCCGCTGCGCGACATCGGGCGTCGCTGGTGGCTCCTCGTGAAGTCGTCGCTGATCGGGACGGGCATCGGCAGCCTGCCCGGCGTCGGCGCTACGGCGGCCGCGCTCGTCAGCTACGCGGAGGCCAAGCGCACCTCGCCGGACCGGGCCAACTTCGGCCGCGGCTCGCCGGACGGGATCGTCGCGTCCGAGGCGGCGAACAACGCGGTGACCGCCGGCGCGCTGGTGCCGACCCTGGCGCTCGGGGTGCCCGGCGACCCCATCACCGCCGTGCTCCTCGGCGCCCTCACGATCCAGAACATCATTCCCGGGCCGACGCTGTTCGCGCAGCAGCCTGAGCTGGTCACCTTTCTGTTCATGGCGCTGTTCGTGGTGAACGTCGTGATGTTCGTCATGGGCGCCACGCTCGGCCCGCTGTTCTCGAGGATCCTGCGCCTTCCCGAGCCGCTCCTCATCGCCTGCCTCGTGGTGCTCATCGTGGTGGGCACCTATTCGGTGAACCAGAGCTCGTTCGACCTTGCCGTCCTTGTCGTGATGGGCCTCGTCGGGTTCGCCTTCCGCTGGGTGGAGATCCCGCTCGCGCCGGTGGTGATCGGCTTCGTGCTGAGCCCGATGATCGAGAGCGGGTTGAGGCGCGGGCTCATCCTCACGAACGACAGCATCCTTGCCTTCTTCGCCTCGCCCATCGCGGCGACGCTGTTCGCGCTCACCGCGCTCTTCCTCCTGTGGCCGGTCGCATCCGGCCTCCTCGCGCGTCGCTCCACCGCACCACGGACCCAACGATGACCGATCCCAAGCGCACCGGACCCCTCGCGGGCCTGCGCGTCCTCGACATCTCGACGATCATCGCCGCGCCGTTCGCCGCCACGCTCCTCGCCGACTACGGTGCCGACGTCGTCAAGGTCGAGCTGCCGGGGGAGGGGGACGGGCTGCGCCACTTCCCGCCGTTCAAGGACGGTCGCTCGCTGTGGTGGAAGACGACGAACCGCGGCAAGCGCTTCGTGGCGCTCGACCTGCGCACCCCCGACGGCGCGGCGACCTTCCGCAGGATGGTGCGCGACTTCGACGTGGTGATCGAGAACTTCCGCCCCGGAACGCTGGAGCGCTGGGGACTAGGGCCGGACGTCCTCATCGGCGAGAACCCGAGCCTCGTCCTTGCCCGCGTCACCGGCTTCGGCCAGGACGGGCCGGCGGCGCAGCGCCCGGGCTTCGCGCGGCTCTTCGAGGCGATGTCCGGCCTGACCCACATCACCGGCGAGGCGGACGGGCCGCCCATGCACTCCGGCTACCCCATGGGCGACGCCATCGGCGGGCTGTTCGCGGCGATGTCGGTCGCGGTCGCGCTGGTGTCGGTGGCGAACGACCCCGAGCGGCACGGCCAGGTGATCGACCTGTCGCTCACCGAGGCGATGTTCCGCCTCCTCGACTCGCAGACCATCGGCTACGGCGAGGTCGGCTGGATCCCGCAGCGCACCGGCAACGCGAACCAGTACTCCGCGCCGTCGGACGTCTACCCCACACGGGACGGCAAGCACGTCTCGCTGTCGGGAAGCACCAACGCCACCTTCAGGCGCAACCTTGCGGCCATCGGCCGGCCCGACCTCGCGACCGACCGGCGGTTCGCCGACAACAAGGTTCGCGTGGAAAACACCGGCGCGCTGGACGCCGTCTTCCGCGAATACTTCGCGACGCACGACTTCGACGAGATCGTCGCCTCGTTCGCGCGCGAGGGCGGGACGCTGGCACCGATCCTGTCCATCGACATGATCTACGAGGATCCGCAGTTCCGTGCGCGCGGTGCGATCGTCGACGTACCGGACGACGACTTCGGCACGGTGAAGATGCAGGGCGTCGTGCCGCGTTTCAGCCGCTCGCGGTGTGCCGTCACCGGCTCGGGAGGCGCCCTCGGCCGCGACACGGACGAGGTGCTGAAGGACTACGCCACCTGAGCGACGGTCTCGTCGGTGGACCGCGCGAGGCGCTCCAAAGCGAGCACGGTGTGGTCGTCGTGCATGCCGTACCCGAGGGTCCACCATCAGCGCGTCGGCGAAGGCCGCCGCCTCGAGCCGGCGGTGGCGAGGTAGCCGGCCTCCGCCGGCGCGCCGCTCGCCGACACCGCCGCACCGGCCGACACCGCGTCGAGTCGGTGCGCCCGTCCGCATCAGTAAGCCACACGCCGTGGGCCGACGTGACGCGGGGCGGCGGAGAACCAAGTGTGCGGTGGAGGTCGCGGTTTAGGCGTCGCCGCTGAAGTAGCCGCGACGGCGGTCCTCGGCGATGGCCTCCGGATCGCGCTCCTCGGCCGGCCCGTAGCCGCCGCCGCCCGGCGTCCGCACCTCGACCCAGTCCCCGGGTCCCAGCACGTAGCCCTCGCCCTTCGACAGGTGCTCGGGCGTCAGCACCTTATCGCCCTGGCCGATGCGGATCTCGTTGGGCTCGCCCGGCTCGCCACCGAGGATGCCCGGAGGGCCGAACCGGCCGTGTTCCATGAGGAACGACGCCTTTCCCTTGCCGCGCAGGATGCGCAGCCGGTAGTCGACGCCGAAGCCGCCGCGGTGGCGGCCCGCGCCGGCCGAGCCCTCACGCAGCGCGTAGCGCTCGAACAGCAGCGGGTAGCGCTGCTCCAGGATCTCGACGGGCTGGCTCTTGGAGATGCCGATGGACGAGCAGCCGTTGGTGAGCCCGTCCCCGTCCCACCAGCCGCCGTAGCCGCCGCCCGAGAAGTTGTACATGATGTACCCCTCACCGGTCTCGGGGTCGGTGCCGCCGAGGCTGATGTTGCCGGACGAGCCCGCGCCGGCCGCGAACGACTTGCCAGGGATCGCCTCGGCGAGGGCGAGCACGATGGCCTCGCCGATGCGCTGCGAGGTCTCCGCCGCGCACCCTGCCACGGGCCGCGGCAGCTCGGCGCGCAGGAACGTGCCCTCCGTGCCGCGCACGGTGACGGGGCGGAAGCAGCCCGCGTTCATCGGCACGTCCGGGAAGATGTGCTTCAGCGCGACGTAGACCGCCGACATGGTGGACGCGTAGACCGAGTTCATCGGACCCTCGCACGGCGGCGAGGACCCTGCGAAGTCGAACGTGACGTCCGACCCTTCGATGGTGGCCACCACGCGCACCTCGAGCGGCGCGTCCACCACGCCGTCGGAGTCCATGTAGGCGGACGCGGCGTACGTGCCGTCCGGGATGTCCGTCAGGTGGGCGCGCATCAGCCGCTCCGCGCGCACCTCGATCTCGGCGATCGCCGCCTCCACCGTGTCCGAGCCCCACCGGTCGAGGAGCGCGGTAAGCCGCTTCACGCCGATCTCGAGCGCCGCGACCTGGGCCTTGATGTCGCCGATGCGCTCCTTGGCGACGCGCACGTTGGCGAGCACCAGCTTGACGATGTCGTCGTTCATCCGCCCGTCCTCGACGAGCTTCACCGGCGGGATGCGCAGGCCCTCCTGGTAGATCTCCGTCGCGGTGGAGTTGAACCCGCCCGGCACCATGCCGCCGGTGTCCGGCCAGTGCCCGGTGTTGGCGAGGTAGCACCACGGCCGACCGCGGTAGTGGAACGGGCGCACCATCTTGACGTCCATCAGGTGCGTGCCGCCGAAGTACGGGTCGTTGACGAGGACGACGTCGCCGTCGCGAAGGTCCGGCCGGTTCTCGATGACCGCGCGCGTCGTCTCCTGCATGACGCCGAGGAAAATGGGCAGGCCGATCTCGCCCTGGGCGATCATGCGCCCGTCGCCGAGGCCGTAGATGCCGTTGGAGCGGTCGAACGCCTCGGAGATGACGGGGGAGAACGAGGTCTTCTCATGGACGAGGTCCATCTCCGAGCAGACCTGCTGCAAACCCTTCTCGATCACCGCCAGGGTGACCGGGTCGATGGCAGCGGCGGCGGCGGTGACCGGTGCGTCCATGGCGTGTCTCCAGGCGGCTAGAGCGTGATGATGAGGTTGCCGACGTCGTCGACCGCGGCCGTCGAGCCGGGATCGAGGACGAGCGTCGCGTCGCCCTGCTCGACGATGGCGGGTCCGTCGAGGCGCGCATCGGGCGTCAGGCGGTCGCGGTCCCACACCGCCGCGTCGTGCCAGCCGTCCTCGAACCAGACGCGGCGCGAGCCCCGGCGCGCCTCGCCGCCGTCCGGCATGGCGCGGAACAGCGACAGGTCGACGGGGTCGCGCCGGCCGATCAGCGTGGTGCGCAAGTTGACGAGCATCGGCACCATCTCGGGGAACGAGAGCCCGAAGCGGCGGTGGTAGGCCTCCGTGAAGTCGGCCAGCAGGCGCTCGCCGTCGAACGCGTCGCCGGCGATGGGGACGCGCAGCACGTGGGACTGGCCGCGGAACAACAGGTCCGCCTCGTGGCGAACCTCGACCGCCGTCGTGACGACCTTCTCGCGCTCCAGGAGGTCGCGTCCCGCCTGCGCCTGGCGGGTTAGGACCCCATCCGCCTCGGCCCTCGCGACGCTCGCGAGGGGCGCGCTCACCGTCTGCACGAAGTCGTGGCGCACGTCCGCGAGGATGCAGCCGAGCGCGGACGTGAGCCCGGGGAAGCGCGGCACGACGACCCGCGGGATGCCGAGTTCACGGGCGATCTCCACCGCATGAAGCGGCCCCGCGCCGCCGAACGGCATCAGCGCGAAGTCGCGTGGGTCGTGCCCCTTCTCGATGGAGATGAGCCGGATCGCGCCGGCGAGCTCGGCGACCGCGACCTTCAGGATCGCCGCCGCGGCCTCGTGGGCGTCGAGCCCGAGGGCTGCGCCGAGGTCGGCGAGCGCGCCGCGCACCGCGTCCATCGGCGCACGTCCGGTGCCGCCGATGATCGCGTCGGGGTTCAGCCTGCCGAGGAGGAAGTTCGCGTCCGTGATCGTCGGCTCGGTGCCGCCACGACCGAAGCCGATGGGGCCGGGGAACGATCCCGCGCTCTGCGGTCCGACGCGCAGGAGGCCGGCGCGGTCGAGCCTTGCGATGGAGCCGCCGCCCGCGCCGATGGTGTGGATGTCGATCATCGGGATGCGGATCGGCACCGCGTAGGCGAGGTCCTTCTCCGCCGACACGATGGGCTCGCCGCCGACCACCAGCGCCACGTCGAAGGAGGTGCCTCCCATGTCGGCGGTGATGACGTTGCCGGTCCCTGCGGCCTTGGCGATGGCCGCGGCGGCGAGGACGCCGGCCGCGGGACCCGACATCACCGTCTGCACCGCCTGCTCGCCGACGAGCGAGGCAGCCATCATGCCCCCGTTCGCCTGCATGACGAGGAGCTCGTTGGCGAAGCCTCGCCCGCGCAAGGTCCCCGCGACGCCTTCGATGTAACCTGCCACGATGGGGGCGATGCCGGCGTGGATCGCAGCCGTCGACCCGCGCTCGAACTCGCGCATCTCGCGCACGATCTCATGGCCGGCGACCACGTAGGGGTTCGGCCACAAGCCGCGGACGATCTCGGCCGCGCGCACCTCGTGCGCGTCGTTGACGTAGGCGTGCAGGAAGTGGACGACCACCGACTCGACCCCATCGGCGAGGAGCCGGTCCACGGCGGTGCGCACCTCGTCCTCGTCGAGGGGGAGGACGACCCGGCCGTCGGCGTCCATGCGCTCGGTCACCTCGAGGCGCCGGTGGCGCGGGATGAGCGGCTCGAAGTTGCCGGTGAGCCCCCACGCGTTCGGGCGCGTGCGGCGGCCGAGCTCGAGGCTGTCGCGGAAGCCGACCGTGGTGATGAGGCCGACGGCGGCGCCGTTCCTCTCGAGCACCGCGTTGGTGCCGGCGGTGGTGCCGTGGACCAGCCAGTCGATGGCGGACGGCGCCGTGCCCAGCGCGTCGATCCCCTCCATGAAGCCGCGCGCCCGGTCGTCGACCGTGGTCGGCACCTTCGCCGAGCGGAACGACTGCGATGCACCGTCGACGAGCAGGAAGTCGGTGAACGTGCCGCCGACGTCCACCCCCACGCTGACCGTCATGCGCTCGCGCTCCCGCTCGTCCTTAGGCCGCCGTCGCCGCGAGCATGAAGCGGACCGGGCACTGGCGGTGTCAAGTTCGCTGCGGGCCGCATCAGAAGAGCGCGTTCGGCAGGACGAGCACGATCTGCGGGAAGATCATGCAGATGGCGACGGCGAGCATCATCAGGAGGATGAACGGCACGACGGAGCGGTAGATGTCGACCATGCCGACCGACGGCGGGGCGACGCCGCGCAGGTAGAACAGGTTGTAGCCGAACGGCGGGGTCAGGAAGCCGATCTCCATGTTGATGATGTAAAGGATGCCGAACCAGACCGGATCGAAGCCGAGCTTGATGACGATGGGGACGAAGATCGGCGCCGTGATCATGATGATGCCGACGGTGTCGAGGAGCATCCCCATGAGGAGCAGGATCAACTGCATGCCGACGAGGATCGCCCATCGGTTCACCTCGAGGCCGAGCGCGATCCCCTCGATGAGCCGCGCCGCGCCCATGGCGGTGTAGAACGTCGACAGCGCCGTGGCGCCGATGACGATCCAGAAGATCATGCAGGAGAGCTGCAGCGTCTCGAAGCACGCCTCGGTGAGCCGCCGCCACGTCATGCGCCCCAGCACCGTCGCGGCGAGCAGCGCACCGGCTGCGCCCACGGCGCCCGCCTCCGACACGCTCGCCGCGCCGGTGAGGATCGAGCCCATGACGGCGACGACGAGCGCGACGGGGACGACGAGCCCGGTGAGGCTCGCGAGCTTCTCGCGCAGGGTGAAGCGCTCCATCGTCGTGCCGCCCGAGCCCTCAGGGTCGAGGGCGCCGCGGACGATCAGGTAAACGCAGAACAGCGCCGCGATGAGGAGCCCCGGCAGCACGCCGCCGGCGTAGAGCTTGCCGATGGAGGTGTTGGAGACGATGCCGTAGACGATCATCGTCACGCTCGGCGGGATGAGGATGCCGAGCGAGCCGCCGGCCGCCACCGAGCCGAGGGCGACGCCCTTGCCGTAGCCGCGCGCGAGCATCGCCGGCACCGCGAGGAGGCCCATGGAGATGGTCGCCGCGCCCGACACGCCGGCCATCGCGGCGAACAGCGTGCAGATCACCACGGTGCCGATGGCGAGCCCGCCGCGCAGGCCGCCGAACCAGCGCTGCATGGTGTCGAACAGGTCGTCGGCGATCCGCGCGCGCTGCAGCATCGCCGCCATGAAGATGAACAGCGGGATCGCCACGTACTCGAAGCTCGTCGCCGTCGCGAAGGCGCGGATCGGCAGCATGTTGAGCGCCATCGGGCTCCAGAACACCGTGATGAGCGCGATGGAGAGGCCCCCGAGGGCGAAGGCGATGGGCACGCCCAGCCCGAGCGTCACCACCATGCCGACGAACAAGAGCGACGTGGTGAGGACCGGGTCGGTCAACGACGCGCGTCCGGCGGGCCCGCCCACACGTGGTAGAGGTGGCTCGCCCAGGCGAGCACGAGGAGGGCCGCGCCGAGCGGCAGGAGCCCCTTGGCGAGCCAGACCGGTCCGCTCCAGGCGCCGGTCGCCGACACCTCGCCGATGGCATAGGACTTGGCGAAGAACGACCAGCCGAAGCGTAGGAGGACGCCGACGAACAGGGCGAACAGCGCGGTGGACACCAAGGTGTCGACGAGCGCCTTCGCGCGCGGACTGAACCGGTCGTAGAGCGCGTCCACCCGCACGAAGTGGCCGCGGGCCAGCGCCCACGGCCCGCCGAGGAAGATCAGCGCCGCGAGGAGCCACGCGCTGACGTCGCCGGTCCACGGCTGCGACCGGCCGAGCCAGCCGCGCATCACCATCTCGAACAGGATGACGGCGATGATGCCGAGGACGGTGAACGCCGCCGCACGGCCGAGCGCGGCGATGACGGCGTCGATGGCTGCGACCGCGCGGGCCAGCACGGCGGCGCGCTACTCGGCGCGGCCGAGGTCGGCGAGGAACGCGTTGAGCATCTCGACGCCGCGCCGCGGAAGGTCGCCCTCCTCGGCGTAGGCCTGCCAGAGGGAACGCGCCTCGCCCTCCATCTCGACCCACACGTCGTCCGGGATGGTCACCACCTCGACGCCGGCCGCCTTCATCTCCTCGAGCGCCTTGGCGTCGCGCTCGATGGCGATGGCGAGGTACTCGAGGGAGGAGCGGATGGCGGCCTCCTCCAGGATCGCCTTCAGGTCGTCGGGGAGCCCCTCCCACGCCGCCTGGTTCACCGCGAAGAAGTTGTTGGGCACCGGCATCGCGGAGGGTTGCACGTAGTACTTCGCCACCTCGTGGAACGAGGAGTTGAAGTTGCCTGCCGGGCTCGACCAGCGCGCCGCATCGATGACGCCGGTCGCGAGCGCGGTGTAGATCTCGCCCCCGCCCATGAAGACCGGGCTCGCCCCCATCGCCGCGAACCAATCCGCCTCGATGCCGAAGGCGCGAACCTTCAGGCCGTCGAAGTCCTCCGCCGAGGTGATCGGCGTCTTCGACATGAGGTCCCACGAGGAGGAGAGCTGCGGGCCGAGGTAGTACACGCCGAACGGCGCGTAGGCCTCGCGCGCAAGCTCCAGGAAGCCCTGGCGGTAGAAGAAGTTGTAGCGCTCCACCGGCGTGCGCAGGGAACCGGGCACGCCGGTCTCCAAAATGGCTATGGGACCGACCTTGCCCGAGTAGTAACCCCCCGTGAGGAGCGCCATCTCGGTGACGCCCGCGCCGACGGCCTCGAGCCCGTCGGCCACGGGGTAGAGCGCGCCGACGGGGTAGACCTCGAACGCCATACGCCCGCCCGACATGCGCGACGCGGTGTCGGCGAACCCCTCGCGCAGCGCCACCTGCCCGGGATCGCCCTCGTTGAGGTTCGACTGGATGCGCCAGGTGTACTCCTGCGCGACGGCGGTCTCACCTCCATGGGCGACGAGCGCCAGGACGGCTCCGAAGGCGAGGCTCAAGGGGCGGCATACGAACGACGTCGTGGACATCGGCGGCTCCAGGGTTGGCGGGTTGCGGTCGGTCGACCGCGAGGGTGCGCGCCGCACCGGGCGACGGTCAAGGCGGCGCTGCAGCGGGTCAAGCACGTCCCGGGCCAACCCGTCCTCCTCACGCCGGCGATGGCGTCTTGCGGCCTGCCGTACTACGCCGGTGCCGGGACAGGACGACAGGGAGGGATCCCATGACGCGCACCCTACTGGCGGCGATGCTCGCCCTCGCTTCGACCGCGGCGATGGCCGAGGTCAGCGGCGGCGCCGTGAAGGTGGTCGTGCTCACGGACATGACGTCGGGCTACGCGCCGACCTCCGGCCAAGGGTCGGTGACGGCGGCCGAGCTCGCGGTGGAGGACTTCGGCGGCACCGTCGACGGCGCGCCCATCGAGGTCGTCTCGGTGGACCACCAGAACAAGGTCGACGTCGGAGCGCTCCAGGCGGGCGAGCTCATCGACACCGGCGGGGCGGACCTCTTCGTCGACATCTCCAACTCCGCGGTCAGCCTTGCGGTGCAGGACATCGTGCGCGAGGCGGACAAGACGGTGATCCACGTCGGCTCGGCGACGGCGGCGCTCTACGGCGAGGGCTGCTCGCCCAACGGCGGGCTGTGGCTCTACGACACCTACGCGCTCGCGCAGGGGATCGCGAAGGCCATCGTCGCGGAGGGCGGCGACAGCTGGTACTTCATCACCGCGGACTACGCCTTCGGCCACGCCATGGAGGAGGCCGTGCGCGACGTCATCGCCGTGGCGGGCGGCGAGACGCTCCGCTCGGTGCGCCACCCCGTCAACAACACGGACTACGCCTCCTTCATCCTGTCCGCGCAGTCCTCCGGCGCGAAGGTCATCGGCCTCGCGAACGCCTCCGGCGACACGGTGAACGCGCCGAAGCAGGCCGGCGAGTTCGGCGTGACGCAGGCCGGGCAGAAGCTCGCCGCGCTCATCTTCTACGTCCAGTCCGCCAAGGCGGTGGGGCCTGAGGAGGCGCAGGGCCTGCAGTTCCTCACCGGGTACTACTGGGACCGCGACGAGCGAGCCGCGACTTCGCGGCGCGCTTCGGCGAGCGCATGGGTGGCGCCGTCCCCTCCCAGGCCCAGGCGGGCGTCTACAGCGCGGTGATGCACTTCCTGAAGGCGGTCGAGGCGGCGGGGTCGGACGCGGGCGGCGCGGTGATGGCGACGATGAAGCTGCCCGTCGACGACGTGTTCGCCGACAACGCCAAGCTGCGCGAGGACGGGCGCCTCATGAAGGACCTCTTCCTCGTCGAGGTGAAGGCGCCGGCCGAGGTCACCGGCGAGTGGGACCTCCTCAAGGTGATCCGCCGCGTGCCTGCGGCGGAGATCGTCCGGCCGCTCGAGGAGGGCGGTTGCCCCTTGGTGGAGAAGTCCTGACAACCGTTGGCCGGGGAGGCGCGGAGGCTCCAATGTTTGACGACGTGAACCTCCTCCTGCCCGACGTGTGGGCCGGGCACGCGCGGCGCCGGCCCGACCGCCTCGCCGTGGTGTGCGGCGGGACGCGGCGAACCTGGCGCGACTTCAACGCCAACATGAACCGGCTCGCGAACGCGCTCATCGCCGCCGGCATCGGCCGCGGGGACCGCGTCGCGGTCCTGATGTCGAGCTCGGTGGAGGCGGTCGAGGCGATGTTCGGCGTCGTCAAGGCGGGCGCCTGCCTGGTGCCCTCGTCCAGCCTGGTCACCGCGGACCAGCTCGCCGGGCTCCTCGCGGACGCCGGGGCACGCGCCATCATCGCGTCCGAGGACCTCTGCCACCTCGTCGACCCCGTTCGCGACCGCGTGCCGAGCCTCGCCTTGCTCGTCGGCGTCGGCTTCGAGGGCGGTGGGTGGCGCTCCCTCGCCGCCTTCACCGAGGGCGCGTCGCAGGAGGAGCCCGCCGTGCCGCTCGCGATGGAGGACGTCTTCTCCATCATGTACTCCTCGGGCACCACGGGGCTGCCCAAGGGCATCGTCCACACCCACAAGGCACGGCAGTACTTCTGCGTCTCCAACGCCGTCGAGATGCGGTACGACGAGACGGCGCGCTCGCTGGTCTCCACCGCGCTCTACACGGCCGGGACCTGGCTGATGGTGCTCCCGCCGCTGTTCTGCGGCGGCACGCTGCACATCCTGAAGAAGTTCGACGTCGAGGCGCTGCTCGCCACCATCGAGCGCGAGGCGATCACCCACGCCTTCGTGGTGCCGAGCCAGATCGCGATGATCCTCGATGGGGTGCGCCTCGAGGAGCGGGACCTTTCCTCGCTCAAGGTCGTGCTGTCGGCGGGCTCGCCGCTGCGGCCCGACCTAAAGCGCAAGGTCCTGTCCCACCTCGGGCACGCCTTCTTCGAGCTCTACGGCTACACCGAGGGGATCGCGACGCTGCTCAAGCCGGAGGATCACGCCACCAAGGCGGACACGGTCGGGATGCCGATCATCGGGCAGAGCGTCCGGATCGTGGATCTGGAGGACCGACCGTGCCGCGCTGGCGAGCCGGGCGAGGTCGTCGGCCACTGTCCCGGGCTGCTGCGCGAGTACCACGACAGGCCCGCCGAGACCGCGGCGGCGCTGTGGCGGGACGAGCGCGGACGCTCCTTCGTGCGCTCGGGGGACATCGGTCGCATGGACGAGACGGGGTTCCTCACCATCGTCGACCGCAAGAAGGACATGATCATCTCCGGCGGTCTCAACATCTACCCGGCCGACATGGAGCCCGTCGTGGCGGGCCACCCCGACGTGCTCGACGTCGCCATCGTCGGCGTGCCGCACGAGAAGTGGGGGGAGACGCCGGTCGCGATCATCGTGCCGCGCGGGACGGCGTCGGAGGAGGACGTGCTCGCCTGGTCCAACGCGCGGCTCGCCAAGCACCAGCGCCTGTTCCGCGTCGTGACCCGCGCCGAGCTGCCGCGCAACGCGCTGGGGAAGGTGCTGAAGCGCGAGCTGCGCGAGGAGCTCGCCGGCTGACCCGTCAGAGGGCGAAGCGCGGCGTTCCAGTGCCGCACTCCTCCAGCCGGCCGGTGCGGCCGATGGGCCAGTCGTCCGGCGCGGCGAAGGCGGCGAGGGTCGCAGGGTCGTCGGCGTCGCAGCGGGCGACGACGCGGGCCTCGCCGGCGCGGGCGAACACCACGGCGAACTCCGGCTCGCCGGAGCGGGCGTAGCCTACCGTGTAGGTCTCCACCTCCGCCGCGCCGCGTCGGTCCTGGTCGATGGGCGGCACCGGCCCGCGACGGGCGTCGGCGACCGCCTGGGCGTCCGCGTCGATCGCGAACGGACGCCGCGGCGGCGTGCGCGACAGCACGGCGGTCTGGTGCTTGGTGACGAACTCACCCTGTCCGTAGAGCAGCCCCGCGCCATCGGCCTGGCGCAGCCAGCGCACCATCGCCGCGGCGGCGTGCGTCATGTAGTCGTTGAGCGGCGCGCCGAAGAAGGTGAGGCCGCCGGTCACCGTCGGCTCGACGTCCGCGCCGAGGCCGAGCGTGCGGCGGGCCATCTTGGGCACGCACGGGAAGCAGCTGTAGAGCTCGAGGTGCTCGAGCGCGTCGCCGTTGTCCTCTGCGACGCGCTGGGCGGCCTGAAGCGTCGCGTCCATGGCGGTCGAGTGGTGGTAGGCGTTGCGCCGCGTAAAGTCGCGCGGCTCGTCCGCGCCGGCGCCGCCGAGGACGAACACGAGGCGATCGTCGCCGACCCCGGCGGCCTTGGCGAGGTCGTGCCGCGTCAGGATGAGCGCGGCGCCCTGGTTCACGTTGGGGTTCGCCACCATCAGCTTGGTGTAAGGGCCGGCGACCCTGCGGTTGGAGGGCGTCGGCTCGGCGATCTCCTGCACGCTCGCGCCGCGGCGGATCCAGGCGGCCGGGTTCTGCTCCGCGCTCGCGGCGAAGCGGGACCACAGCGCGGCGCTTTCGGCGGTCGCCTCGGCCGGGGACTGGCCCCAGGCGGCCGCGCTCGCCGCCTCGTAGAACGGGTACACGATGAGCGGCGTCGTCAGCCCGTTCGCGACGACTGCGCGATGGAACAGCGCCTTGAAGTCGAGCCGCCTGCGCGGCGGACCGGCGGGCGACCAGGGCAGGGCGATGCCGGAGCGGCTCGCCCGTAGCACGGTGTCGGCGGCCTCCGCCCCGACGATCGCCGCGACCTCGGCCTCGCCCGAGGCGATCCTGCCGGCAGCCTCGTTGAGGAAGCGGATCGGCGTCTCTCCGCCCACCTCGCCGTACGTCCTCGTGCGGGGAGCGGCGTCGATCAAACTGCACAGCCGGGCGACGGGGTCGACCGTGGACCAGCTCACCGAGTTCACCACGTTCAGCGTGTCGAGCCTTGCAAGCCAGCCCCCACCGGCGTCGGCGTCGGCACGGCGGAGCGCCTCCGCCATCAATGCGAGGGGTTCGCGCCCGTCGCCCGGGTCGTCGGTGCGCTCGGTCACCTCGCCGACGCCGACGAGGACCGGCGTCGCGTCGCGCCAACCTGCCATGCCACCCCTCCCGTCCCGGGTCGTGAGCCAGTCCGCCCGACGCGCCTCGTCCTACCCACGATCAGCGAGGGACGAGCATCACCAGCGTGATCGTTGGCATCGCCTGCTTGATGGTCCAGCATGGCTGCCCGAATGTCGATCGCCGAGCGCGGGGGAGGTCGGGACCATGGCACAGGTGCAGCTGGCGACCGAGGCGGAGGAGACCACCCGAGCGCTCGCGGCCTGGATCGCCGGGGCGGCGAACGACGCGCCCTCGCCGTCCGCGCTCGCCTGGGCCCGCCACGCCCTCCTCGACTGGCTCGCGGTGACCATCGCCGGCACCGCCGAGCCCGTCGCCGAGATCGTGCGCGCCGAGCACGCGGGGCGGGACGACGACCGGTGCACGCTCATCGGCACGGGCAAGCGCGCCCGCCCGGCGGACGCCGCGCTCGTCAACGGCACGACGGGTCACGCCCTCGACTACGACGACGTCAACGCTGCGATGATGGGGCATCCGACCGCCGCGGTCGCGCCGGCGGTGCTGGCGCTCGCCGAGCTCGAGGACGCCCGTGGCGACGAACTCCTCGCCGCCATAGTCGTGGGGCACGAGGTGTGCGCGGCGCTCGGCGCGATGGTCGGCCGCGAGCACTACGAGCGGGGCTTCCACGCCACCGGCACCGTCGGCACGTTCGGCGCGGCCGCCGCCTGCGCCGCGCTCCTCAAGCTCGACGCGGACCGCACGGAGGCCGCGCTCGGCCTCGCCGCGACGCAGGCCGCGGGGCTGAAGGCGATGTTCGGCACCATGGCCAAGCCCTTCCATGCCGGACGGGCGGCGATGAGCGGGCTGATGGCCGCGCGCCTTGCTGCCCGCGGCCTCACCGCGCGCGAGGGGGCGGTGACGCGTCGACAAGGGTTCGCGGCCACCCAGTCGTCGAGCTTCGCCGCGCAACCCGTGCGGCCCGACCCGGGTGCGCCGTTCGCGGTGGAGGCGACGCTCTTCAAGTACCACGCCGCGTGCTACCTCACGCACTCCGCCATCGAGGCGGTGCGCACGGTGCGCGAGCGCGAGGGCCTGTCGCTCGATGGGGTGGCGCGGATGACGATCTACGCACCGCACAGCCACCGCGACGTGTGCGACATCCTCGAGCCGGGCACGGGGCTCGAGGTCAAGTTCTCCATCCGCCACCTCGCCGCGCTCGCCCTCGACGGCGCCGACACCGCGGACCTCGCGCTGTACACTGACGCGGTGGCCCAGGACCCAAGGCTCGGCGAGGCGCGGGCGAGGATCGCCTTCGAGGGGCGCGAGCTCGCCCAGCGCCACGCCGCCGCGGTCGCCATCGAGACGACGGACGGTCGCACGCTGGTCCAGGAGTGCAACGTCGGCGTCCCGGCGGACGACGTTCCGGCCCAGTGGGAGCGGCTTTGCGGCAAGGCGCGGACCCTGGCAGCGCCCATCCTCGGGGCGGCGCGCACCGACGCCCTGATCGAGGCGGTCGACGGGTTGGAGGGAGCGCCCGACCTTCGCGTGCTGATGGACGCGGCGCGATGAACGACACCGTCGCGCGGCTGAAGCGCGAGGCGGTCCCCTGGCCGCGCGGCAACCGATACGAGGACTTCGCCCTCGGCCGCACCTTCGAGCACCACTGGGGCCGCACCCTCAGCCACGTCGATTCGACCCTCTTCACCACGCTGACCATGCACTACAACCCGCAGTACACGAACGCGGTCGCAGCGCAGGCGCTCGGCCATCCGGTGTCGCCGATCAACCCGTTCCTGGTGTTCAACACCGTGTTCGGGCTCTCGGTGGAGGACCTGTCGGAGGGCGGCGGCCCCTTCCTCGGCGTCAACAAGCTGACGTTCGGCGCGGCGGTCTACCCCGGCGACACCCTGTCGGCGCGTTCCACCGTCACCGCCGCGCGGCTCAGCGAGAAGCGTGAGGGCTACGGCATCGTCACCTGGCACACCGTGGGCACCAACCAGAATGGCGACACTGTGATCGAGTACGAGCGATCCAACCTTGTGAGGACACGCCAATGACGACCTCGGCGGACGGACGGGGCTACCTCACCGACGAGCGGATCATGATCCGCGACGCGGCGCGTGAGTTCACCATGGCGGAGGTGCTGCCCGTCGCCAACGAGCTTGACGGGCCGGACGGCGAGATCCCCATGGGGCTGCGCGCCAAGATGGCGGACATGGGCTACTTCGGCATCACCGTGCCGGAGGAGTACGGTGGCCTCGGGCTCGGCAACTTCGAGTACTGCCTGATCTGCGAGCAGCTCGCACGGGGCTGGATGTCAGTCGCCTCGCTGGTCGCCCGCGCCCAGGGCGGCTGGATCAAGTCGGTGATGAGCGAGGACTTCAAGCGGGAGTACCTGCCGAAGGTCGTCTCGGGCGACTTCCTGAACGCCTCGGCGCTGTCGGAGCCGGGCACCGGGTCGGACCTTGCCTCGATCTCCTGCCGTGCGGTGCGGCGCGGCGACGAGTGGGTGATCACCGGAAACAAGTACTGGTGCACCTTCGCGGACGCGGCGGACTACCTCATCGTGTTCGCGCGCACGTCCGAGCCGTCGGGCCCGACGAAGCGATGGGAAGGCATCTCCTGCTTCCTCATCCACAAGGAGCGCGGCAGCTTCCCTGCGGGGATCACCGGCCAGCCGATCCCCAAGATCGGCTACTTCGGCTGGAAGACCTACGAGCTCTCGTTCGACGAGCACCGCGTGCCCGCCGACCAGCTCATGGGGGAGGAGGGGCGCGCGTTCCTGATCATGGCCCGCGGGCTGGAGGGGGCCCGCGCGCACACCGCCGCTCGCGCCATCGGCCTTGCCCAGGGCGCGCTCGAGGACTCCATCGACTACGCCAAGGAGCGGCGCCAGTTCGGCCTGCCCATCGGCGAGTTTCAGGCGATCCGCTTCAAGATCGCCACCATGGCGACGGAGGTGGAGGCGGCGCGCCAGCTGCTCTACTCGGTGTGCGCCAAGATCGACACCGGCGAGCGGTGCGACGCGGAGGCATCGATGGTCAAATACTTCGCCTCCGAGATGGCCGAGCGGGTGACGTCCGAGGCGCTGCAGATCCACGGCGGGGCGGGCTACACCAAGTTGTTCCCCATCGAGCGCTACTGGCGCGACGCGCGGCTGACGAAGATCTTCGAGGGGACGAGCGAGATCCAGCAGCGCATCATCGCCGACAAGCTGCTCGGCAAGTCCCAGGTGGACGCGATGATCGCCGAGCGCGCCTTCGCCGAGCGTTACGGCGGCCTGAAGGAAGCCGCCGAGTGAGCGAGACGGCCGCGCCATCACGCAGCGCCCCAGCGACGAACTTCGCGGAGGACTTCGTGGTCGGCGCGATCTACCGGCACGCGCGGGGCAAGACGGTGACGGAGATGGACAACGTCCTTCTCACCCACCTCGTGATGAACACCGCGGAGGGGCACTTCAACGAGCACCGCATGCGCACCGAGGCGAAGGGCCTGTTCGCCCAGCGCGTGGTGTTCGGCGGGATCAACCTGTCCATGGTCATCGGCCTCGCCGCGCAGGACACCGGCGAAAAGGTGATCCGCGAGCTCGGCCTCGACAAGGTGCGCCTGTCGCACCCGGTGTTCCACGGCGACACGCTCTACGCCTACTCCGAGGTGCTCGACGTGCGCGAGGCGCCGCAGGCGGGGGCGAGCGTCGTCACGTTCAAGCACTACGGCGTCAACCAGGACGACGCGCTGTGCGTCGAGGTGGAGCGCACCGTCCTCATGAAGACGCGCGACTGGCGGCCCGTGGCATGACCGGGCCGCTCGAGGGGCTGACGGTCGTCGACCTCACGCAGATGCTGGCGGGACCGTTCGCCTCCATGCTGCTGGCCGACCAGGGCGCGAGGGTCATCAAGATCGAGCCGCCAGGCGGCGACAACACGCGGCGCATCGGGCCGCACCTGCCGGGCGCGCTCACGATGGAGCAGGGCGGCTACGGCAGCTACTTCGCTTCGATCAACCGCAACAAGGAGTCCATCGTCCTCGACCTCAAGGCGGACGAGGGGCGCGCCGTATTCACCGCGCTGGTGGCCCAGGCCGACGTGGTGATCGAGAACTATCGCGCCGGTGTGATGGAGCGGCTCGGGCTCGGCTACGAGGCCCTCGCGGCGCTGAACCCCAAGCTCGTGGTCGCGGCGCTGCGCGGGTTCGGCGACCCGCGCGGCGGCGAGAGCCCCTACACCAACTGGCCGGCCTACGACCCCGTCGCTCAAGCGATGGGCGGCATCATGGGCGTGACGGGCCCCGTCCCCGGCGGGGCGCCGACCAAGATCGGCCCCGGCGTCGGCGACATCATGCCGGCGATGTTCCTCGCTTATGGCATTGCTTGTGCGGTGTGGCGCGCGGAGCGCACGGGGGAGGGCCAGTTCGTCGACATCGCCATGGTTGACGGCGTCCTCGCGGTGACCGAGCGCATCGTCTACCAGCAGTCGACGACGGGCGTGGCGCCGGCGCCGGAGGGGGACGGGCACCCGCTGTTGTGCCCGTTCGGGCTGTTCAAGGCGAAGGACGGGTTCGTCAGCCTCGGCATCCCGAAGGACGAGTTCTGGCGACCGTTCGCCAAGCTGATCGGCCAGGCCGAGCTCGCCGACGACCCGCGCTACGCGACCAACCTGGAGCGCGTCGCTCGGCGCGAGGAGGTCAACGCGCTCGTCACCGCCTTCACCGTCATGCGGACGAAGTCCGAGCTGGCGGAGATCCTCGGCGGCACCATCCCGTTCGGCCCGGTGCTGCGGGCCGACGAGATCTTCGCCGACCCGCACTTCCGCGCCCGCAACATGCTGGTGGACGTCGACGTGCCCGGCGCCAACCGTCCGCTCACCGTGGCCGGCACCCCCATCAAGATGTCCGCCACGCAGGGGGGCGTGCGCCGCCGCGCCCCGCTCACCGGCGAGGACACCGACACGATCCTCACCGAGCTCGGCTACGACGCGGGCGCCCGCGCGGCGCTGCGCGCGTCGAAGGCCGTCGCCTGAGGCCGGTCCGAACGAAGGAGACGTCATGGTCGATCGCCCCAAGCGCCTGAGGCGCTGCGAGCTCTCCGTCCCCGGATCGAGCGAGAAGATGATGGCGAAGGCCGCCTCGCTCGACGTGGACTACGTCTTCCTCGACCTCGAGGACGCCGTCGCGCCCTCCGCCAAGCGCGAGGCGCGGGGCAAGATCGTCGAGGCGCTGCGCTCCCACGACTGGCGGGCGAAGACGCTCGCGGTGCGCGTCAACGACCTCACCACCGAGTACGCCCACGAGGACATCATCGAGGTGGTGGAGGGCGCCGGCGACCGGCTCGACGTCGTCGTCCTGCCCAAGGCGATGGGCGCGGACGACATCGCCTTCGTCGACAAGCTCCTCGCCATGATCGAGAAGAAGCACAAGCGCACGACGCGCATCGGCCTCGAGGTCCTCATCGAGGAGGTGGAGGCGATGATGCGCGTGGAGGAGATCGCCGCTGCGTCGCCTCGCTTGGAGGCGCTGATCTTCGGGATGGGCGACTACTCGGCGAGCCAGGGCGTCTCCATCAAGGACGTCGGCGGCAACGAGGGCTACCCCGGCGACATCTGGCACTACCAGCGCCAGAAGCTCACCATCGCCGCCCGCGCCCACAAGCTCGACGCGGTCGACGGTCCCTATGCGAACTTCCGCGATCCGGAGGGCTACCGCGAAGAGTGCCGCCGCGCGATGACGCTGGGCATGGTGGGCAAGTGGGCGATCCACCCCTCGCAGGTGGAGACGGCGCAGGACGTCTTCTCTCCGCGCCAGGAGGAGGTCGACCGTGCCCGCGCGATGATGGCGGCCTACGACGAGGCGCTCGCCCGCGGCGAGGGAGCCGTGCAGTACGAGGGCAAGATGATCGACATCGCCTCGGTGCGCATCGTGCGGAACGTCGTCGACCGGGCCGACATGATCGGCATGTGATGGCACACGTCGCGGAACGCTCGTCGGAGCTGCACCCGACGCGGCTCGACGGGCGCGTCGCCATCGTCACCGGCTCCGGCCAGAACATCGGCCGCGCCATCGCGCTTCGCCTCGCCGAGGCCGGCGCCGCGGTCGGTGTCAACGGCGCGACGAGCCGCGAGAAGGTCGACCGGACGGTCGCCGACATCGAGGCCGCCGGTGGCACCGCGGTGGCCGTCATGGCCGACGTGTCCGACCCGGCCGCCGTGGGCCGCATGGTGGACGAGGTCGCCGAGCGCTTCGGCACCGTCGACATCGCCGTCTCCAACGTCGGTCGGCGCCTGCACAAGCCGTTCGAGACGATCACCGTCGAGGACTGGGACTGGGCGATCCGCACGAACCTGTCGTCGTGCTTCTACCTCGCCCACCGCGTCGTGCCCCTCATGAAGGCACGGGGCTGGGGCCGCGTCATCCACATCTCGGGCTACGACGGGTTCACCGGCCACCTCGTCAACCGCGCGTACAACATCGCCGCGAAGTCCGGCATGCACGGCCTGTCGAAGGCGATCGGCAAGGAGCTCGGCCCCTCCGGCATCACCGCGAACACGGTGGTGCCCGGCGCCATCGACACCGAGCGGGACTGGTCGCAGTACCCGAACACGGTGAGGGAGGACGTGATCGCGCGCATCCCCGCGCGCCGCTGGGGCCACGTGGACGACATCGCCTATGCCTGCCTCTACCTGTGCACCACCGGCTCGTTCGTGAACGGCCAGGCGCTCCACCTCAACGGCGGCGAGCACATGTTCTAGCCGGTGCTCAGAGCGACGGATCAGCGTCCGGCGGCCTGTCCGTCGCCCGGCGCTGCTCGAGCCGCGGGGCGAGCGCGATCAGGAACGCCGCGATGGCGAGCTCGGTGATGAGGAGGAGCGTGAAGGGCAGCCGGTACCCGCCGGACAGCTCGATGAGCGACCACACCACGGGTGCGGCGACGGTCCAGCCGAGCGCGGCGTAGGAGAAGCCGCGGCCGTTGTAGTCGCCGACCCGTCCCTCCGGCGCGGCATTCGCGATGGCCGTCATGAACACGGGCGACCACGTGTTCGCAGAGACCCCGGCGACGATCGAGACGAGGACCACGACCCAAGGCGCGGTGTCCGCCGACAGGGCAAGCAGCGCGACGAACGAGGCGGCGCCGAGAAGCGCGATGCCCGCGAGCACGATGAGCGGCGAGCCTGTCATGTCGACGATCCAGCCCACCAGCGGCCGCCCGATGGCTGCGGCGAGAAGCACGTTGGCTAGGAACGCACCGGCGGCGACCTCGCCGTAGCCGAGCCGCTCCAGAAGGTAGAAGTAGGCAAAGCTCGACAATCCGATGTGCGCGATGGCGAAGCCCACCGCGGTGAACGCGAACGCCTGAAGCGGCATCGGCAGCCGGTAGCCGTCGACGAACCGCGCGACGAGGTTGCGTCGTGCGGATGGCTCCGGCGGCGCTGCGCCCGTCTGCCCGGCCGGGATCGTGAACAGCGAGGCGAACATCAGCGTGAGGACGGCCGCGGCGAGCATGAACGCGCTCACGGAGATGACGCCCACCCACCACGCGGTCGCAAGGATCAGCGGCGGCAGGATGCGGCCTGCGAGGACGCCCGCGAAGGACACGCCGGACTGGCGCACCGCCATGTAGAGCCCGCGCCGTGCCAGCGGCGTGCGCGTCGCCACCACCGTCGCCGTCCCCGCCCCATAAACGCCGTAGGCCAGGCCGAAGCCGAAGCTTGCCGCCATCGTCGCGGTCCACGTGCCGAACAGGATGAGGAGGAAGGACGTCGCCATCATGACGAGGGCACCCGTCATCATCGGCACCGCGCCGCAGCGGCGGACGAGGTGCCCCGCGGCGGGGCTCGCCAACGCCACTGCGAGGAAGCAGAAGCTGCCGGAGAAGCCGAAGTCGCGCTCGTCGAGGCCGTTCAGTGCGGCGAGGCTCGGCGCGAACAGCGGCACCGATAGGAAGCCGAGCGAGGCGAGCGTCTGCCCGCAGAACGCCGCCGCCGCGATCTGCCATCCGGCGTGGTCGCGGATGCCGGCCGTCGCCTGTGCCATCGGTCTCCCCCGTCAGCCGCCCGATAGCCAGCGGCCGACGGCCTCCAGCGCGCCGATGTCCTCGGTCCTCAGGTACGAGGTCCAGGCGACGTAGGCGTCGGGAAGGAACAGCGTGATCGCTGGGAACGCAATGAGGAGGCCGAGGGTGAGGACGTCCATGGCGAGGAACCAGAGGACGCCGCGGAAGATCGTCGTGATGGGCACCTCCCGTCCCACCACCGAGGAGATGACGAACACGTTGAACCCGAGCGGCGGCGTGATCAGCCCGATCTCCAGGTACTTGATCATGATGATGCCGAACCAGACGAGCGACACCCCGTAGCCGTCCATCACCGGGGTGATGATGGGCAACGTGATCAGCATGATCTCGATGGGCCCCATGAAGGTGCCGAGGATGATGTAGATCACCGACAGCGCAAGGATCACCGGAGTGGCATGGTCCGACACCGAGGCCGCGAGCTCGGCAAGGTATTGGCCGAGCCCGGACAACGCCATGAAGCGCGTGAACACGAGCGCGCCGAAGATGATGGCGAAGATCGAGGCGGTCTGGCGCAGCGTGTCGAGGAACGCCGAGCGCAGCCGTTCCAACGTGAGCCGACCGGCGAGGAGGGCGATGAGGAAGGCGCCGGCAGCGCCGATGGCGCCCGCCTCCATGGCGGTGAAGAAGCCCGCCATGATGCCGCCCATGACGAGGACGAAGAGGATGAGGATCGCCCACGTCCCCTTGAGCGAACTGAGCTTTTCGCCCCACGAGGTGGGCTCCGCCATGCCGGGGGCGAGGGACGGGTCGAGCCGCGCCCGCGTCAGCACCATCGCGATGTAGATGCCCGCCGACAGGACGCCGGGCACGATGCCGGCGATGAAGAGCACCGCGATCGACTGTTCGGTGAACACCGCGTAGAGGATCATCAGCACCGACGGCGGGATCAGCGAGCCGAGCGTGCCCGACGCGGCGACGACGCCCGTCGCGAGCCCCTTGTCGTAGCCCCGGCGCAGCATCTCGGGGACCGCGATCTTGCCCATCGCCGCGGCCGTCGCGAGGCTCGAGCCCGACACCGCCGCGAACGCCGCGCAGCCCAGCGTGGAGGCCGCGGCAAGCCCGCCCGCCGTGCGCGCGAACCAGATCCGTGCCGTGTCGTAGAGCTCGCGCGTGAAGCCCGCGGCGTAGGTGATGTAGCCCATCAGCATGAAGCTCGGGATGGTCGTCAGGTCGAAGTTGAGCACCATCGAGAATGGGTCGGACTTCAGCACGGCGTCCGCCGCACGGTCCGAGCGCAGCACCGCCACGCCGATCCAGCCGACGGCGAGGAGCGCGACCGCGACCGGGATGCGCAGGAACATGAGGACGATCATCGCAGCGACGCCGAGGACGCCGACGAGCTCACGCTCCATCGCCGACCCTTTCGCGCGGCAGCGCGCTCGCGCGTTCGGACGTCTCCTCCTTGGCGCCGCCGGCGTCGGCGGGCAGCAGCGGAGCGAGGTCGAGCGCGCGCCGCTCCGCGACGAGGGGCAGCGGGCGGATGGCGTCCGCCATCAGGACGGCGGCCTGGGCGTAGATCCGCGCGAGCCACACCGCGATGCCGAGGAAGAAGACGAGCCGCGGCGGCCAGCGCGGCAGCGCGTAGATCGAGCCGTAGGTCTCCTCCAGGAACGCGTCCGCCACCTCGGGGTAGTTCACGAACGTGAAGAGCCCGATGAAGCCGACGCCCAGGAGCGCGCCGAGGAGCCGCAGCGCCCGGTCGACGCGCAGTGGCAGGACCTCGGACAGCGCGGTCACCTCGATGTGCTCGCCGCGCCCCTGCGTGGTGCCGAGCATCACCATGACGAGGCCGACCATCGCCCACTCGGCCAACGTGATGTCGTCGGGGATGGGCACCCACACGTTGCGGCCGACCACCGACAGGAAGGTGATGGCGACGAGCAGCGTGAGGAAGACGCACGCGAGCGCGATGACGACGCCGTCGAGGCGGGCCAGGAGCCCCGCCAGCCGTTGCAGCGCGTCGAGCGCCCAGGGCCTGCCGCTCGCCCACCCGGCCGCGACGACCGTGACGGCGACGCAGAACACGAGGAGGACGTCCAGCACCACGCCGACGCCGAGCGCGATGGCGTGATGGTGGACGCTCCAGTAGGGCGGGGCGTCGCTCAGCGTCCCTAGGGCGACGAGGATCGTCAGCATGGCGATGACGAGCGGCGCTCGCGGCCGCTCGTGTGCGCGTCCGTGCGGCCGCTCACTGGGACCAGGGGTAGCCGGAGGCCTCCACCTCGCCCGCCGCGTCGTCGATCTCCGCCATGTAGCGCTCGGCGATCTCCGCCGCGGTGGGGTTGATCGCGGACGCCTCCTCGACGTTTGCCTCGTAGGATCCCCGCAGCGCGTCGGCCCAGGCGTCCCGCTCCTCGCCCTCGAGCCGCATGACCTTCACCGGGTAGGTCGGGTCCGCCTCGATCTTGCCGAGCGTCTCCTCGGCGTACTGGATCTCCGCCTTTGCGAGGTCCTCGGTGAGCTGTGGCAGCGTCTCCTCGATGGCCTGACGGTGCTCCTCGGAGAGGCTCTCCCAGGTGTCGAGGCTGGCGTAGATCATGTTGGCGTGCTGGCCGAGGTTTAGCGTGGTGACGTGGTCGGCGACCTCGTTGAGCTTGAACGGGTAGATCTGGTTCGCGTAGGTCGTCGACCCCGTGATCGTGCCCTTCTCAAGCGCGGTGTAGGTCTCCGGCGAGCGGATGCGCGCGGGGCTCACGTCCCAGCCAAACTGCTGCGCCGCGCGGCTGTAGTGGCTCGACAGGCGCATGGTCGCGCCGGCGAAGTCCTCCGGCGAGGTGTAGAACCTGTCGCCGACGAACAGCGTCGGCCCGATGGAGTTGACCGCGAGGAACTTCAGCCCCGCCTCCTCTTCCTCCTCCTGGATCGCCGGGAACGCCTCGCGCGTCTCCATCCACGCCGTCGCCACCGCGTAGGGGTCGCCGGAGGCGTAGGACGTTGACGAAAGGTAGGTCAGCGGCAGGTCCTGCTTGGAGTAGGCCGGCACGATGATGCCGATGTCCGCGAGACCGCTCGACACCGCCTCGAGGTTGTCCGCGAGCTTGGAGAGCGACTGTTGATAGTAGAACTCCACGGTGACCTCGCCGTCGGTCCTTTCGGCGATCGTGTCCGCCCAATCCTCGAGCACGAGCGAGGCTGGTGACGTCGGCGTCCCTGAGGTCGTGAAGGTGAGCTCGGTCGCAGCGCCTGCAGGGGTCGCGACGACGGCGACCGCTCCGAGCGCGCAGGCCGCCAACAGGGGTCGAGTGTGGATGTGCATGCGTCCTCGCCTGTCGTTTTGGGCGCCGCATCGCGGCGCGAGGGCGCTGACGGTGCCACAGGCGCTTGGCGAACACGATCACGTCGGTGATAACGATGATCGTCGACGTGATGGGAAGGCCGTGGACAGCGCCGTCAAGTCAGCGGGCCGGGTGCTCGACATCCTCGAGCTGTTCGAGGCCGAGCAGCGGCCGCTCAGGGTGTCGGAGATCGTCGCCGCGCTGAACCTGCCGCAGTCGAGCGTCTCGATGCTGGTCAAGACGATGCGCCAGATGGGGTACATCGACTTCGACCCCGTCGCGCGGACTTATCGGCCGTCGGTGCGCCTGGCGTTCCTCGGGCACTGGGCGGTGGGTCCGCGGGGGACGACCGAGCGCATCAACGCGACGATGCGCGCGCTGTCGGAGGCGACGGGCGAGTCGGTCCTCCTCGGGCGGCAGGTGGGCATCAACATGCAGTACCTGTCGGTGATCGAGTCGCGGCAGCTCCTGCGCTTCTCGCTTCACCCGGGGCTCGTGCGCACGAGCTTCCACACGGGCATCGGGATCGCGATCCTGTCGCGGCGTCCGGACGACGAGGTCCGCCGCCTCGTCACGCGCTACAACGCCGAGCGCGCCGAGGGCGCCCCGTCGATCAGCGAGGCATGGGTCGCCGGAGAGCTCCAGCGCGCGCGGGCCGACGGGTTCTACCAGTCCCACGGAATGATGACGCCGGGGGCAGGGGTCATCGCCGTGCCGCTGCCGGAGGCCGTGTTCGGCCCGAACCTCGGCATCGGCATCGGCGCGCCGCTGCAGCGGCTCGAGGCCAGGCGCGACGCGCTCGTAGCGAGGCTTCAGGAGGCCGTGCTCGCCGGCTGAACGCTCCGCTCGGCCGCCTCCAGCGTGTTCCTCATCAGCATGGCGATGGTCATGGGGCCGACGCCGCCCGGGACCGGTGTGATCGCCGAGGCGGCCGTCGCTTCCTCGAACGCGACGTCCCCGACGAGGCGCGAGCCCGACGCGCGCGAGGCGTCGGCGACCCGGTTCGTGCCGACGTCGATCACCGTCGCGCCGGGCTTGATGGCGGCGCCGTCGATCACCCGCGGCCGGCCTGCGGCGGCGACCAGGATGTCGGCGCGGCGGGCGAGCGCGGCGACATCCGCGGTGCGGCTGTGGGCGATGGTGACGGTGGCGTTCGCCTTCGCGAGGAGCAGCGCCATCGGGAGGCCGACGAGGCGCGAGCGGCCGACGACCACGGCGTCGAGGCCGGACAGGTCCGCTCCGCGCTCCGCCTCGATGAGGGCGAGGCAGCCGAGCGGCGTGCACGGGACGATGGCGCGCGGGTCGCCCACCGCGAGGCGTCCCGCGTTGGCGACGGTGAGGCCGTCGACGTCCTTGTCGGGGTCGATGGCCGCGATCGTCGCCGGCGGGTCGAGGTGCGCCGGCAGCGGGAGCTGGACGAGGATGCCGTGCACCGCCGGGTCCGCGTTGAGCGCGGCGACGAGCGCCACGAGCTCGGCCTGGGTCGTCTCGGCCGGCAGCGTGTGCTGGACGGAGTGGAAGCCGAGCGCCTCCGCGGTCGCCGACTTCATGCGCACGTAGACGACGCTCGCAGGGTCCTCGCCGACGATGACCACGGCGAGCCCGGGCCGGACGGGCAGCCGCGCAGCGCGCCGCGCGACCTCGTCGGTGATGCGGGCTGCGGCGGCCTTGCCGTCGATGAGGCGGGGGCCCGGGGCGTCGGCGGTGGGCAACTGATCCTCCTTCGGGTCCCGCCACCCTTGGCACGGCAAGGCGAGCCAGCGCGAGGGCCGTCGCATTCGCCTCCCGTGGCGCCGCGAAGCCGAACTGGCACCCCCCTCCTGCTGCCCTCGCTGCGGTGGGCGCACGGACGTGGCTGGCGGGCCGCACCGCGGCGTGCGAAGAGGCAGCATGCGCAGCGACGTCCTCGTCCTCGGAGCGGGCATGGTGGGGATCTCCACCGCGCTCCACCTGTTGGAGCGCGGTCGCTCCGTGACGCTGGTCGACCGTGGACTGCCCGCCGGCGAGACGTCCTTCGGCAACTCCGGCCTCATCCAGAGCGAGGCGGTGATCCCCTACACGTTCCCACGCAACGTCGGCGTCCTCCTCTCCGCCGCGCTCGGCCGCCGGATCGACGCGCGGCTGCGCTGGGCCTCGCTTCCGGCGATCGCGCCCTGGCTCCTCGCCTATGCCCGCGCGTCCTCGCCGGAGGCGGTGCGCCGGACCGCGCTCGCCAACGTGCCGCTGATCGCTCGTGCGCGGGCCGAGCACGAACGGCTGATGGACCGCGCCGGCGCCCGGCACCTGTTGCGCGAGGGGGGCTACCTGCGGGTCAACCGCTCCGCTCTCGCCCTCGAGGAGGCGGCCGCCGTCGCCGCTCGCGTGCGCGACGAGTTCGGCATCGCGTTCGACGCCTGGGACGCCGATCGGCTGCGTGCGGAGGAGCCACACCTTTCGCCCGCCCTCGCGGGGGCGATCCACATGCCGGAGCCCGCCCGCGTCGAGGATCCAGGCGACGTGGGCACCGCCTACGCCCGCCTGTTCGAGGGGGAGGGGGGCACCCTCGTGCGCGGGGACGCGACGACGCTGTCGCAGCCCGACGGGTCGTGGTCCGTCGAGACCGAGCAGGGGACGGCCGCGGCCCGCGAGGTCGTCGTCGCCCTCGGACCGTGGTCGGGCGACCTCCTGCGACGGCTCGGCGTCTCCGTCCCCCTCGGCGTTAAGCGCGGCTACCACCGGCACTTCCGCGCGGCGGGCAACGCGACGCTCGGCCGCTTCGTGGTCGACGACGACCACGGCCTGGTGCTGACGCCCAACAAGCGCGGCATCCGCCTCACCACCGGCGCCGAGTTCGCGACGCGGGACGCTCCGCCCACCGTCCGCCAGATCGACGCGGCGGAGGGGGTCGCCCGTGGCCTGTTCCCGCTCGCCGACCGGCTCGAGCCGCGGGCCTGGCTCGGCGCGCGGCCCTGCCTGCCGGACATGCTCCCCGCGGTGGGCCCGGTCCCCGGCCGGCCCGGCCTGTGGGCGAACTTCGGCCATCATCACCTCGGCTTCACGCTCGGTCCCACGACCGGGCGCCTCCTCGCCGAGCGCATGACCGACGGTGAGCCGTTCACCGATCCAGCCCCCTACGAGCTGGCCCGCTTCGGTGGGTCCGGCGGCGGAGGGCGAACTTATCACCGGGCCCCGCGGAACGGATAGGCTCGCGCGCGTCGATCCGCAGCACAGGATGAGCGCGATGTCTGTCCCCCTCCCGACCGTGAACCGCGGCCTCACCGCGCCGGCTGCCGGCGCGTTCGCCATCACGCCGAGCGACAGTTCCGACCTGCCGGTCCCCGCCCGCGCGCTCTACGTCGGCGGCGAGGGCGACGTCGAGGTCAGGATGCTGGATGGCTCGACGGTGACCTTCGCCAACGTCGGGACCGGCTCGATCCTTCCGGTGTCGGCGACCCGCGTCCTCCAGTCCGGCACGACCGCGACCTACCTCCTCGGGCTCGTGTGACGGCTTACGCCGGCGCGGCGACGGGGCTTCGGCTGCGCACCTCGCGAAGGATCGCCGCCGGCGACAGCGGCAGCGTGGTCACGAAACCCGGCGATTGGAGCGCGTCGTCCACCGCGGCCGCGATCGCCGGGCCGACGCCGGCGATGCCCACGTGGCCGACGCCGCGCAGCCCGAGCGGCGTCGCGCGGCTCGGATCGTCCTCGTGGAGGAAGACCTCGACGGCTGGCACGTCCGCCGCGGTGGGCATGCCGTAGCTGCGAAGGCCGACGCAGACCGGTTCGCCCGAGGGCCCATGGGGGAGGCCGGTGCCGAGGGCCCCGCCGAGGCCGTGAGCGACCGCGCCGACGATCTGCGCCTCGACCAGCGCTGGGTTCACGGGGGTGCCGACGTCTGCCGCCACGTGGACGCCGCGTACCGCGACGAGCCCTGTGCCGCGGTCGACCTCGACGACCGCGGCGATGAGCGCTGCGGTCGCGACCGAGCCGGACATGCGATGCCAGCCGTCCGCCGCGAGGCCGCCGCCGTCGCGCGCCGCGGCCTCGACCATCGCCGCAAGGTCGGCGAGCGCGACCGAGGCGCCACCGTGACCATCCGCTTCCCTGACGCGGTCGGACTGGATCGTGAGCCGGTCGCACGACAGGCCGAGCGCCTGTCCCGCCGCGGCGAGGACCTTGTCGCGCAGCGCCTCGGCGGCGAACTGCGCGGCGGTGCCGAGGGCGACGCTGGCGTGCCACCCACCGCGCGGGGCGGGCGTCCTGTCGGTCTCCCCGGTTCGCACCCGCACGCTCGCATGGCCGACGCCGAGGACGTCCGCCGCCACCTGCGCCACGAGGGCCGCGGTCCCCTGACCCTCCTCGCTCGCACCGGTCACCGCCTCGATCCCGCCGCGCGCGTCGAGCGCCAGGCTGACGTGGGCGAAGCCGTCGCATGGTCCTGGCTCGGTGGCGATTGCGATCCCCATCCCGACGAGTTCGCCGTCGGCGCGTCGTGCGGCGACGCGCCGCCGCAACCGGTCCAGCGAGAACGCCTTCGCGCCGGCGTCGAGGAGGGCGAGGGGGCTGGCCGGCGGCTCGTCGGCGAAGCGCGGAGCGACGGAAGGTTGCCGGTGCTCGGCCTCCGTGATCGCAGCGAGGCTGTCCCGACGCAGCGCCAACCCGTCGACGCCGAGCGCTGCGGCGACCGCGTCCATGATCCGCTCGCGCACGAACGTCGCCTCGACCGTGCCGGCGCCGCGCATGCGACCGGCCGGCGGCGTGTTCGTGAGGCGCGCACGGCCGGTCGCACGGAACGAAGCCATCGCGTAGGGACCGGTCAGCGCGTCGAGGACGACGCCGACGGACGTTCCGTCCGCACCGACGTACGCGCCCTGGTCGACCTCGACGTCGACGTCGAGCCCGACGAGGTCCCCCGCCGCGCTCACCGCCGCGCGCGCCCGTGCCGTGACGCCGCGCCCCCGCGGCGCCGCCTCGAGGTTCTCCCGTCGCCCCTCGATCCACCGCACCGGCCGCTCGAGGAGCCGTGCGGCATGGGCGACGAGGACGTCCTCGGGCGCCACGGCTCCGCGCGCGCCGAAGCTGCCTCCGACGTCCGTTGCGTGCCAGCGGACCGCGGCGAGCGGAAGGTCGAGCGCGGCCGCCAGCGTCGCGCGCGCGGCATGGGCGCCGCGGCCGGCTCCCCAGACCTCGAGGAGGTCGCGGCCGGCGTCCCAACGCGCGACGAGGCCGCGCGGCTCGAGGGGAACCGCGCCGTCCCGCGCCAGCCCAAGCGTGACTTCGACGATCCGCGCGGCGTTCCGGAACGCACGGTCAGGGTCGCCGAAGCCGCGTTGGACGGGCGCCGGTGGCTCCGGCGTCGCGTATGGCCGGGCCTCAGGCTGCGATCCGACGGCCGCCGGAGTCGGCGTGATGCTGAGGACGACGAGCTCGGCCGCGTCCTCCGCGGACGCGAGGCTCTCGGCGAACACGGCGGCGACCGGCTCGCCGATGTAGCGCACCCGCGTGCCCGCGAGCACGGGCTGGCGTGGTGCGCCGAGCAACTCCTCGGCGTCGGCGCGCAAGGGGATGGTGGGGAGCTCTGCGACGTCGGCGCCGGTGAGGACCGCGACGACGCCGGGGGCATGGCTCGCCTCCTCCACGTCGACGGCCTCCAGGAGGCCGGCAGCCACCGGCGAGCGCACAACGTGCATGTGGACCTGATGGGCGAGCATCACGTCGCCGACGGTGCGTCCGTGCCCGGCGAGGAGCGGCTCGGTTCCGAGCCGAGGCAGGCGCTCGCCGACGTGCCTCACTCGGCCTCGTCGAAGAGCCGAGCCTCCGCCTCGCCGAGCGCTGCGAGGATCGGTCGGTACCCGGTGCAGCGGCACAGCGTGCCCGCAGCAAGCGCCCCGATGTCCGTCGTCCCCGGTGCCGTCGCTCGCACGAAGGTCCCCTCGGCGAGCATCACCACGCCCGCGGTGCAGTGCCCACACTGGACCGCGTGGTGCCGTCGCAACGACTCCTGCAGCGGATGGAGCGGGCCGCCCGGTGGCGCGAGCCCCTCTACGGTGCGCACCTCGCGGCCGTGCGCCTGCACCGCGAACATGAGGCAGGCCCTGACGGGCTCCGCGTCGACGAGGACGGTGCACGCGCCGCACACGCCCTCCGCGCAGCCGACCTTGGCCCCTGTCAGTCCGCATGCCTCGCGCAGGGCTTCGATGAGCGTCACGCGGGGTTCAACCACGAGCGTTCGCGCCGTCCCGTTCACGGTCATCGTCATCTGCAGCCTGCGGACCATGACCCCTCCGCGGCGTCACGAACGCGCGCCCCTACCGGAGCGAGCGTTCCAGCGCCCGGAGCGCGACCGTACGGGTGAGGTCGCGTCGCCACGCCGCGTCGGCGAAGGCGTCACCGTGGGGATCGACGAGGTCCGCCGCCGCGTCAGCCACCTCACGCAGGAGCTTGCGCGAGGGGGCGCGGCCGGATAGCAGCGCCTCGGCGTCCGGCAGGCGACGCGGTACCGGCTCTACCGCGCCGACCCCGATGCGGACGTCGCCCACCTCGTCCATGTCGCGGTCGAGCACCACGAGGGCCATCGCCACGGCGTAGTGCCCGGCCCGGGGACACACCTCGCAGAAACCGTGTCGCGTGCCGGACGGAAGCAGCGGAAGCTGCACCTCCACGAGCATCTCGTCGTCGGCGAGAACGGTCGCCGACATGGCCTCGAAGAACTCCGTTGCTGCGAGAACGCGCGCGCCACGCTTCGCGGAGCGGGCGACGAGCTCGGCGTCAAGGACCACCGCAGCGAGGCCCCATTCCGACGCCGGGTCCGCGTTGGCGAGCGCGCCGCAGAACGTTCCACGCAGGCGCACCGGCAGGTGTGAGATGTGGCCCGACAGCTCGGCGAGGAGCTCGCCCAGGGGGCCCCTCACCGCGACCGGGTCGAAGTCGATGTGACGCATCAGTGGCGGAATGCGCACCCGCCCGCCGAGGACGGTGGGGCGCTCGGCGCGGGCGATGCGGTTGATGTCGATGACGTGGGCGGGGCGGGCGTGGCGGGCGAGCATGGCCGGGACGAGGCTCTGTCCGCCAGCGAGCAGGCGAGCAGAGGTGCCGTGGTCGGCGAGGAGGCCGACCGCCTCGTCGATGGAGCCCGGCGCGTGGTAGTCGAACGCCGCCGCTGTCACCCGCCTCTCCCCACCGGCCCATCCCCGCGGACAGTGCCCAAGTCGAGGAAGGCCGTGCAAGGGAACGCCGGCCGTGCGGTCCATCGCAGGGTCGGTTATCAAGAGCTTTCTCGCTTGCGCGGGCCTTGGGGGCCGCCCCGGGAAGCCCGGTGCCTAGATCAGGTCGAACGATCTTCGGGTCGGTGACGCCGTGAGACGACGGGTCTGAGGTGCTTTGCGAAGGTGGTTCGCGAGGTGGACGATGGGACGGGCTCCCCGGCTCGATCGGCGCAAACCGGGGGGGGGCGGCGATTGAGGATGGGCTGTCGCACCGTGAGGCTGCGCGGCGCTTCTCGGTCGGGATCGCAACTGCCAGGCTTGGCGCAGGCCATGGCGGCGCACGGGGAGCGTCGCGCCGGGCCAGCGAGGCCATCCGCTGCGCTTCAGGCTCGACCCGCTAAAGCGTTGATCCTCGGCCTGGTGGAAGGGCAGGCGGACGTCATCCTTGTCGAGATCGCCGAGT
Organism: Acuticoccus sp.; assembly: GCF_965213555.1. Classification (GTDB taxonomy): domain Bacteria; phylum Pseudomonadota; class Alphaproteobacteria; order Rhizobiales; family Amorphaceae; genus Acuticoccus. The sequence continues at coordinate 3,731,100 of NZ_OZ243890.1, forward strand.
GCCCTTCGGCCGAAGGAGGCGTGACGGCCTGTCCGTCGACCGTGTGGCACGTCTTGGCCAGGCGGGGCCTCACGTCCCATCAAGACCGCACACGCTGCCGAGCGGGACCGCCCGGACGTCGCACGGCGTCGGCAGGACTGGTTCGCCGGCCAGCTCGGCCTCGACCCTCCCGCCTGATCTTCATCTCGGGCTGTCGCCGGAGATGGCTCGGCTCGTCTGCGTGGCCGGCGCGGCGCGGCGAGCGATGCCGCGCACCCGTGCCGCATGGACCTTGGAAGTCGACATGTTCACGGCCGGGCTGAGGCCGGACGGTGTTGTCGCGCCATGGCTCCTCGAATGGTGTGATGGACGGCGAGGCCTTCCGCACCCATGGGGGCGCGCGGCCTGGTGCCCGAGCTCTCGCGGGGCGACATCGTCGTGATGGACAAGCTGCCGGTGGACACGGCGCCGGCATCCGGGAAACCTTCGACACCGCCGGCGCTCGCTTCCTGCATCGGCGCCGTGCTCGCCGGACTTCAACCGCTCGAGCACGCCTTCGCCAAGCTGGAGACATTCCTGCGTCAGGCGGCTTGCCGAACGATCGCTCCCCGAAGGGACACAGTCGCCGAACTACTGCCCGACGTCGCCGTGCAGGACTGCGCCACCCTCTTCGCCAGCGCCGGCAATGACTGCGATGGGATCGGACGTGCCCTAGGGTCAAACCCTCAAACGCGGTTCGTTGATGCGCATCTGACGACGATCTGCGATGGGAGATCGTCATGCATCAAGATTACTTCCGGCCGACCGAGGCTCAGATCGAGCGCCTCGAGCGACCGCTTCCGACCGGCACGCGCGGTCCGCCACGCGTCGACGACGGGCGGGTGTGATCAGCGGGACCATCCCCGTCTGGAAGTCCGCCGCAAGGATGCGCCAGGCGCCGTACAGGCCGCGCAAGACGCTCCACAACGGCTCGTCCGCCGGGCTGCGCAGAACGGGTGGAGCGTCGTCTTGTACACCCTCGCCGCAGCGGGCGGACCACCGGCAGTGCTGTGCGTCCGGCCCAAAGGGGGGAGCGGCATCAGGCGATCGGACTCTCGCGGTGGCCGAACCGCCAAAACTCACGCCCTGACGGACGAGCGATGTCGTCCTGTCGCCGTCCTGCTGACGGGCGAGCAGGTCGCCGCTTGCTCCGCCGCCGAAGCGCTGCTGGAGGCGATGGCGGACTGCCGCAAGTTGGACGGCGACAAGGGCGACGACACGAACAGGATTCGTAAGACGGTCGAGGCGGGCGGCGCCTTGGCCCAACAATCGACGGCCTCACGCCAGGCTCCATCCGCATCGCCGATCGGGCATACGGCCCCAACGCGATCCGCGCGCACGCGACCGGATGCGTCGCACGGGTCCACATCCCCGCCACGCGTGATCTGCAAGAACACGTTCGCCTTCAGCGGCCTCCTCGAGCGCGAGCGCCAGCTCGTCGAGCGGTTCTTCATTCGGGTCAAAAGCTTCCGCGGCATCGCCACGCGGTCCGATCGCCGGCCTGACAACGTCCTCGCCGCCATCGCCCTCGCAGCGATCCGCCTCTGGATCGCCGCGATGTGTGTCCGCGGCCTAAGGCATCCCTTTGGCGCTGCCGTGCCGGTCGCCTGGCACGCCGTGCCCGAGCGCTACGGACCACGCACGACGCTCTACAATCCTTCGTCCGATGGCGGGCGAAGGGGATCTCGGACCGCATCCTGGCTGCGGTGTCAGAAGCCTACGACGGGGACATCGTCATGATCGACGCCTCATGCGTGCGCGTCCACCAGCACGGTGGTTCCATGGAAAGGGGGGCGGGGACGATCGCGGCATGGGCCGTGCCCGCGGCGGCCTGACGACCAAGATCCACGCTCTTGTCGCTGCCGAACGCCGCCCGCGTCCGCCTCGTCCTGACGCCTGGCCAGGCCAGGCCGGTGACGCGGCCGCCGCGCCCGGCCTTATCGTCAACCTCGGGCCGGGGGCGATCGCGATCGCCGACCGTGCCTACGACACGAACGCGATCCGCCACCACGCTACCAGACGCGGCGTGTGGGCCATCGTCCCTCCCGCGTCATCCGCCGCCTCCGCCTTCAGCGCCCTGCTGTACCGGTACCACGATCGATGACCCCGGAAAGGCGCAACGGGCCAGGGCACGCCGCCCGCAGGCACCGGGCCGGTCGCACGGCGCCTGAGGAGACCCGCGGACCGCAACGACGCGAGCCTGCCAGCGGTCCGCGTCATGGCATCGTCACGTAGCGGCCCGGCGCCGGCTCGATGGCGTTGTAGTGCCCGCCGCCGGGGGGGCGCGCGGGCACCCTCTCGCCGGAGCGGTGCGCGCCGAGCCACTCGTGCCAGACCGGCCACCAGGAGCCTGGAACCTCGCGCGCGGTCGCGACCCACTCCTCCAGCGAGCCGGACGCGTCCCCATCCACCCACACCTGGTACTTGTTCTTCGCGGGAGGGTTGACGACGCCGGCGATGTGCCCCGAGCCTGTCAGCACGAACCGCGCCTCGCCGCCGAACAGCTTGTTGCCGGTGAACACCGACAAGGCGGGCGCGATGTGGTCCTCCCTGGTGGCGATGTTGAGCACCGGCACCTTGATGTCGCCCGGCGACAGCCTCGTCCCCTCGACCTCGAGCTGGCCGAGCGCGAACTGGTTCGCATGGTAGAAGTTGCGCAGGTAGAAGGTGTGGTTCGCCGCCGGCATCCGCGTCGCGTCCGAGTTCCAGGTCAACAGGTCGAACGGGAACGGGTCGCGGCCCTTGATGTAGTTGTTGACGACGTAGGGCCAGATGAGGTCGTTCGCGCGCAGCATGTTGAACGCGGTCGCCATCGAGCGGCCGTCGAGGTACCCCTTCGCCGTCATCTTGCGCTCGAGGACGGCGAGCTGCTCCTCGTCGACGAACACCTTGAGGTCGCCAGCGTGGGTGAAGTCCACCTGGGCGGTGAGGAACGTCGCGGTGTTGATCCGCCGGTCGCCGCGCCGCTCCATGTGCGCGAGGGTCATCGCGAGCAGCGTCCCGCCGACGCAGTAGCCGACGATGTCGGTCCGGTCGGTGTCGGCGGCCTTGAGGACGTGGTCGAGGCCCCACAGCACGCCCTCGTGCATGTAGGTGATGAAGTCGTTGCCGGCGTGCCGCTCGTCCGGGTTGACCCAGGACAGCACGAACACGGTGTGGCCCTGTTCGGTGAGCCAGCGGATCAGCGACTTCTCGGCGTTGAGGTCGAGGATGTAGAACTTGTTGATCCAAGGCGGGACGACGAAGATCGGCTCCCGCGCAACGTCGTCCGTCGCGGCGTCGTACTGGATGAGCTGGGCGATGGCGTTCTCGGCGATGACCTGCCCCGGCGTCATCGCCATGTTGACGCCGAGCTTGAACGTCCCGGGGTCGGACTGGCGCAGCCGGAGCTCACCGTGGCCCGCCGCGACGTCCTCGGCGAGCATCTTCATGCCCTTGGCAAGGTTCTCCCCCGAGCGCGACGCCGTCTCGCGCAGCAGCTCGGGGTTGGTGAGAAGGAAGTTCGAGGGCGACAGCGCGGCCGACAGCTGGCGGACGTAGAAGCGCGCCTTGGCCCGCGTGTGCTCGTCGAGGTCGTCGGCCTCGTCCACCAGCGACTGCGCCCAGCGCGTGGTGATGAGGTAGCCCTGCTTCAGGAAGTCGAAGAACTGGATGGCGGTCCAGTCCTCGTCGGCGAACCTCTTGTCGGAGGGGTCCGGCCGCGCGACGGGCTCCGCCGGCTCGCCGGCGAGGCGGCAGAGCGCGTTGCCGTAGAGCGCCATCCACGCGTTGGCGAGGCGGGACTGGGCCTCCAGCGTCCGAACCGGGTCGGCGAGCCAGTAGTGCGTCACCCGCGAGAGCGTGCGCACCCACTCGGTGATCTCGTCGGCCCGCGTGTCCTTCGCCTCGCCGGCCTGCATGGGGGCGACGTACGCCGCCATGGCCTCGTTGGCGTGCGCCAGCATCTTCGTGATGTTGCGCGCGAACTCCTCGGGGTTGTCGACGATGTAGTTCAGGACGGGATCGCGCGGTGTGTCAGTCACGTCACGTGCGGCCATCGTCAGCGTCCTCCATGGATCGGCGTTAAGGCCGTGTTCTTTTCTTTGCCTCCCTGTCATGGGACGGGAGGAGGCGCTTGCCAACAGGGCAATCGCCGGTGCGCTGCGACCGTTGCGTGGTGGGCGCATCGCGTGCGCGGGGCTGCGACGGCTCCCGGGGGACGGTGGTTCGGGGATGGGTCAGGCGTGACGGGTCCGGTCCGAGACGCGGCGGGCGCGCGGTCCGCGGGCGCTGCGCTGGTGGCTGCGCTCGCCATGGGCCTCGCGGGCTGCAGCCTGGAGCCGTCGGCGCCGCTCGTGCGGCTGCCGGAGCGTCCCGCGACCGTCCTCCCCTCCGAGGTGCCCGCCACCCGTGCCGACGGGTTCCCGAACATCCTCGCCGACCCGGCGACGGTCGCCGGGCTGCCGCGCGAGCCGGCGGCGGTGGAGCGGGGCGTGGCGACGCTGGCCGCCGAGGGGCGGACGGCGCGGGCCCGCACCGCCGGCATCGCACGCGGCGGCGCGGCCGACGCGCTGCGCCGGCGCGGCCGCACCCACGTCGAGGAGGCGCGGCGCGCCATCGCGGCGAGCGGCCGAGCCAGCGCCGCGCCCGCGATCGCGCCGGCCGACCCGGAGGCGGTGCGGGGGCGCATCGCCTCGAGCGGCACGCGGCAAACGCGCGACGATGCCGCGTCCCCATCGGGCACGGTGGCCGAGCCTCGTCCCATCGAGCCGCAGGCTCCCCGCGCCGTCGGGCCGCCCGGCGGCGACCCGGTTGCCCCGTCGCGCTGATCGCGTATTGCCATCCCCTCGTTCGGAGTCCCGCCCCATGCAGAGCTTCCACAAGATCCGCAGGTTGCCGCCGTATGTGTTCGAGGAGGTCAACCGGCTGAAGGCGGCGGCGCGTGCCGACGGGGCGGACATCATCGACCTCGGCATGGGGAACCCCGACCTGCCGACGCCGCAGGCGATCATCGACAAGCTGACCGAGACCGTCGCCAAGCCGCGCACCCACCGCTACTCGGCCTCCAAGGGCATCCCGGGGCTGCGCCGCGCCCAGGCGGCGTACTACGCGCGGCGCTTCGGCGTTAAGCTCGACCCCGACACCGAGGTGGTGGCGACGCTCGGCTCCAAGGAGGGCTTCGCCAACATGGCGCAGGCGATCACCGCGCCGGGCGACGTGGTGCTGACGCCGAACCCCTCCTACCCGATCCACGCCTTCGGCTTCCTGATGGCGGGCGGCTCGACCCGCTCGGTGCCGGCCGAGCCGGGGCCGGAGTTCTTCCGCGCGCTGGAGCGGGCGGTGGTGCACTCCGTGCCCAAGCCCATCGCCCTCGTCCTGTGCTACCCGTCGAACCCCGGCGCGCACGTGGCGGACCTCGCGTTCTACCGCGAGGTCGTCGCCTTCGCGAAGCGGCACGACATCTTCGTCCTGTCCGACCTCGCCTACGCGGAGATCTACTTCGACGGCGCGCCGCCGCCGTCGATCCTCGAGGTGGAGGGGGCGAAGGACGTCGCGGTGGAGTTCACCTCCATGTCGAAGACGTACTCGATGCCCGGCTGGCGCATCGGCTTCGCGGTGGGCAACGAGCGGCTCATCGCGGCGCTCGCGCGGGTTAAGAGCTACCTCGACTACGGCGCGTTCACGCCGATCCAGGTGGCGGCGGCGGCGGCGCTCAACGGCGGCGACGACTGCATCGCCGAGGTCCGCGAGACGTACCGCCGGCGGCGCGACACGCTGGTGGACTGCTTCGCGCGCGCCGGCTGGGCGGTGCCCTCGCCGCCGGCCTCGATGTTCGCGTGGGCGCCGATCCCGCCGGCGCTGTCGCATTTGGGCAGCCTGGAGTTCACCAAGCTCCTGCTTGAGGAGGCGCACGTCGCGGTGGCGCCGGGCCTCGGCTTCGGCGAGCACGGCGACGGCTTTGTGCGCATCGCGCTGGTGGAGAACGAGCAGCGCATCCGCCAGGCCGCGCGGGGGCTGAAGCGCTTCCTGGACCGGCACGCGCCGCAGAACGTGGTGCCGCTCAGCGCGATGCGGTAGGGACGGTGGAATGAGGCGGACCGCTCAACGACGACCATATGACGACCACTCGGCGGGATATCGTGCCATTGCAGAGAAAAACGCACAAGTACCGTTTTGGAACTATAGGGCTGCGAGAGCAGGACGTTTCCGCCATCGAAGCTAAAATTAAAAAATATGGCGGAGAGCCGGTGTACCGAACGGACGATACAGAATTTTTGTCCGCAAGGGAGCTGATCGCCTCCAATGCTGCGCACAACTCCTTTTTTCTTAGCGCATACAGAAAGCGAGGTTCGTCAGGGCCTTTTTTTCACCTGACCATTGGGGGGTCATTAAGTACTTGGGAGGTCGAAGAGCTACCCAACGGTACACCGGCCGATCAGGCCGTTGCAAACCAACTATTTCAAGAGGTAAGGAACGTTCTTAGTAATCGAAGCGCATTGGTTCCAAATAGACCATTGGTGATCGCTCGAAATACGGTCGTCTATCTTCCTTTAATACTTTTGGTATTAGAACATCTCTTTACTCCAGTATGGTTAGGAGGGGCAGCAATATTGCAGATAACCTTGGTAGTTACTTTCTTCCATGTCATGTTCTCATGGGTTGAGCGGCGTCGATGGAATAAGAGCGCTGTGGTGCAACCGAAGCGTTATGTTAATCAGATAACTAAAAGGTGGCCTGAGATCGTTGTCGTTATAGTTGGAAGTTTGTTCGCTGTTATGTTGACGAGGATGCTTGATTGTCTAAGCTCTCTATTAGAACGGACGTTGTAGTTTAATTTTTCCAAGGTCGTGAATTGATACCACATATGCTCACCCCTTCAGTCTTCGAATGCTAGTGAGTTCTGTATGTCCATCCTGAGCATCGGCATCGCCGGGCTCGGCACCGTCGGAGCCGCCACCGTCGCGCTGCTCGACGCCGAGCCGACCCATGGCGGCTCGGGACGCAACATCGAGGTCGCCGCCGTCAGCGCGCGCGACCGTAACCGCGCGCGCGGTATCGACCTTTCCGGCGCCGCGTGGTTCGACGATCCGGTGGCGCTCGCGCGCTCCGACGTCGACGTCGTGGTGGAGCTCATCGGTGGGGCGCACGGGGCGGCGCTCAAGACCGTGACTGCGGCGCTCGAAGCCAAGAAGGCCGTCGTCACCGCGAACAAGGCGCTGCTCGCCGCGCACGGGATGCGTCTCGCCGCGCTCGCGGAAGAGCACCAAGCGCCGCTGCTCTATGAGGCGGCCGTCGCCGGCGGCATCCCTGCGATCCGCACCGTGCGCGACGGCTCGCCGGCATCCCCATCACCAGCGTGCTCGGCATCCTCAACGGCACCTGCAACTACATCCTGACGCGGATGGAGCGCGAGGGCCTCACCTTCGAGGCCTGCCTCGCCGAGGCGCAGCGGCTGGGCTACGCCGAGGCCGACCCGAGCTTCGACGTCGACGGGCTCGACACCGCCCACAAGCTCGCCATCCTGTCGTCCATCGCCTTCACCACCGCCATCGACGCCGACGCCGTCGTCACCGAGGGCATCCGCGGCGTCGAGCCCGCCGACATCGCCGCCGCCCGCGAGCTCGGCTTCCGCATCAAGCTCCTCGGCATCGCCACGATGACGGCGGAGGGCGTCGACCAGCGCGTCCACCCCACCATGGTGCCGCTGGGCAGCGCGCTCGCCGAGACCTCGGGCGTCACCAACGCGGTGGCGATCCGCGGCGCGGCGTTCGGCGAATTGTTCCTGTCGGGCCCCGGCGCCGGCGGGATGGCGACCGCGTCGGCCGTCGTCTCCGACCTCACGGATCTCGCCCGCGGCCTCGCCCCGCGCCCGCTCGGCCGTCCCGCCGCGAGCCTCATCCCGTTCCGCCAGGCGGCGGCCGCCGGCCACCACGGCGCGTTCTACGTTCGGCTGCCCATCGCCGACCGCGCCGGCGCCTTCGCCGCGCTCGCCGCGCGCATGGCGGCCGAGGGCATCAGCCTGGAGCAGATCGTGCAGAAGACGCCGCACCGCCCCGACCACCTGCCGCCGCTCGACGAGCAGACCGTGGTGCTCGTCACCTACCCGACCAGCGAGGCGGCGCTGCAACGGGCGCTCGCCGCGATCCGCAGCGACGGCACCATCGTGCGGCCCGCGCACGTGATCCGCATCGCCCAGACCCTCTGAGCCTTCGGCCTCCCGCAGCGCTACCGGTGGAGCCATCGCGCCGTCACCCGGCGCGCGAGCGAGCGGGGTCGGCCGCGCCGGGAGAGGTCGAGCGCGAGGACGCTGCCGGGGGCGATCGGCGGCATCACCGCCTGGCCGGTGGAGGCGTTGATCGCTGCGACGCGATCGATGAGCGCGTCCACCCGGTGGGCGTCGAGGCCGCCGCGCAGGAGCCCCGCGAGGTCGCGGCGGTAGTGCACGTGGACGACGAACACCGCGCCGCTGACGAGGCCGCCGAACTGGACGCGCAGGTTGTAGTTGTGCGGCAGCGGCAGGAGGTCCGGCTGCAGCCCCTCGAGCGCCCTCGCGAGCGAGGGCTGGTCGTACACCGAGGGTCCCGACCGCGCCAGCGCCCGGCGGTAGGCCGCAGCCCATGCCGCGCACAGCGGGCCGGCGAAGCGTCCGCGCACGAAGAGGACGCCGGAGTTGACCGTGTACCGCCGACGCGGCTCGCGGCGCACCGCCTCGTCCATCGAGGTGATGGCGTCGCGGACGGCCACGGGGACGGCGGCGATGTCGAAGTCGGCGAACTCGAACACGCGTCCGATGTCGGCGAGCACGATCGTGTCGGTGTCGAGGAAGACGCGATCGCCGCTCGCCCTGCCGATCGCGTCGATCTTGTGCGCCTTGGGGGGTCCCGCCTCGCCGAGGGGGAGGATGGCGCTGAACGGCGACCCGACGGCCTGCACGAGCTCGGCCGCGAGCGCGGTCCGGTTCGTCCACAAGGTGATCGGCGCGTCCGTCCACCGCCGCAGCGAGCGCGCCGACACGCACGCCTCCGCGAGGTAGGTGGGCGAGCCGCCGGCATCGTAGGCGCTGTAGACGAACATCGGGCTCCGGGCGGTCTACATGACCGCGGCCGGCGCGGCGAGCGCGCCGGCGAGTGGCGCGCCCCGTCGGCGTCGTTGCGTCCGCCGGGACAACGCGGCACAACGGCGCCGTCCAGGGAAGCGGAGGCGTGGCAGGCCATGCAGGAAGACACGACGCCGGGGGGCGCGCTCGACCGCGTCCTGACCGTCGAGGTCATGCGCGTGACCGAGCGTGCGGCGGTGGCGGCGGCGCGCCTGCGTGGCCGCGGCGACGAGCGCGCCGCCGACCAGGCCGCGGTGGACGCCATGCGGCGCGAGCTCAACCGCCTCAGGATCGAGGGCATCGTCGTCATCGGCGAGGGCGAGCGCGACGAGGCGCCGATGCTCTACATCGGCGAGGCGGTGGGCACCGGCGGCCAGCGGGTGGACATCGCCCTCGACCCCCTCGAGGGCACGACCCTGTGCGCCAAGGACATGCCGAACTCCCTCGCCACGCTGGCGCTCGCCTCGGGCGGCGCGCTGCTCAACGCGCCCGACGTCTACATGGAGAAGATCGCCATCGGCCCGGGCTACCCCGATGGCGTCGTCGACCTCGACATGCCCGCCGCCGAGGCGATCCGCCGGCTGGCCGAGGCGAAGGGTGTGTCCGCCGGCGAGATCACCGCGTGCGTCCTCGACCGACCCCGTCACGCCGAGCTCATCAAGGCGATCCGCGAGACCGGCGCCGCGATCCGGCTGATCGGCGACGGCGACGTCGCCGGCGTCATCCACACCACCGACCCCATCGAGACCGGCATCGACATCTACATCGGCACGGGGGGCGCGCCGGAGGGCGTCCTCGCCGCGGCCGCGCTGCGCTGCATCGGCGGGCAGATGCAGGGCCGGCTGATCCTCAAGACCGACGAGCACAAGGCCCGCGCCGAGCGCATGGGCATCACCGACTTCGACAAGATCTACACCCACGAGGAGATGGCCTCGGGCGACGTCTACTTCTCGGCGACCGGGGTGACGGACGGCAACCTCCTGCAGGGCGTGCGGTTCTACCCCGGCTACATCACCACCGAGACCATCGTGATGCGCTCGCTCCACGGCACGGTGCGCACCATCAAGGCGCGACACACGAACTTCGACAAGTTCAACCTCAGCTGAGGCGTCCGGCGGTGACGCCGGACCCCTACGGCGCCTTCGTCGAGCGCGTCGCGACGGCAGACGGACCGCGCGTCGCCGTCAAGGACATGATCGCGGTCGAGGGCCTGCCGCAGGAGGCCGGCCTGCCCGTCCGCGCCGGGCGCAGGGCGAGCCGCGACGCCACGGTCGTCGCCCGGCTCAAGGCGGCGGGCTACGCGCTCGCCGGTGTGACGGTGACGGATGCGGCCGGCTTCGGGACGATGACGGACGCCGTGGAGAACCCGCGCCACCCTGGCCGCGCGGTTGGGGGCTCAAGCGGGGGCTCGGCGGCGGCCGTCGCCGGCGGGCTGGCCGAGGTGGGTCTCGGCACCGACACCGGCGGCTCGGTGCGCATCCCGGCCGCCTACTGCGACCTCCTCGCCTACACGCCGACGCGCGAGCGGGCCGTCTTGGACGGCGTCCTGCCGCTGTCGCCTACCTTCGACGTGCCGGGCATCCTGGCTGCTGACGCCGTGCAGCTCGCCGCCGCGGCGCCCTTCCTCGTCGAGGCGTGGGACCCCTCCGACAGCACGAGCCCACGCTTTTCGGTGCCCGACCACGAGCTTGCCGTGGCCGACGCCGCGGTGCGCGCGGCCTTCGCGTCCATCCGCCAGCGCCTCGGCGCCGGCACGTTCGCGAGCCCGGTGCCCTACGACGTTCTCGCCGCGGCGCACTCCGACATCGTGTGCGCCGAGGGGTTCGCGGTGCATCGAGACGACTGGGACCGTGCGCCGGACGGCTTTGCTGACCTTGCAGCGAGCGGCATCGCCTACGGCGCGACCCTCGACGACCGCGGCGTCGCGGAGGCCCGGCGGACCGCCTCGGGCGCGCGCGAGGCGTGGCGCGGGTCGATCCAGCCGGACGTGATCCTCGTGCTGCCGACGCTGCCAATGCGGCCAGCGCCGCGCCGGACGCAGGCGGTCGAGGTCGCCGGCGTCGCGATGCCGATCACCAACGCCAACATCCGCTACACCGTGCCGTTCAGCGTCGCCGGTCTGCCGGTGGTCGTCGCACCGGTCGACGGGCTGTCGGTTCAGTTCGTCGGCGCTGCCGGCCGGGACGAGTGGCTGCTCGCGACCGTGCACGAGCTCGTCCGCGTGCTCTGACACGCCCAGCGAACCCGCGCCTCAAGCGGCCCGGCGGACCGCCTCGCCCACCTCAGCGACGTCGACGACGGACACCTCGGCCCGGGGGATGCCGCGGAAGGCCCCGTGGCCGACCTCCACCGCAAGGTTCACGGCGCCACCCCGAGCCTCGCGCAGCCGGTCGCCGATGGGCCCGTCGGGGCGGAACAGCATGGCCTCCAGCGATGGGCCTGCGAGGCCAGCGAGGCGAAGCTTGAGGCACTGCGCGGCTCCCACGGTGACGGTGCCCTCGACGAACGCCCCATCCAGGGCGAGGATGGGTCGCGGCCGGCCGGCACCCCACGGGCCGAAGTGCGACAGCGACCGCGCGAGCGGCTCGTCGATGGAGCCGGGAGCCACGACCGCGTCGATCCTCAGGCTGTCCGCCGTCACAGCGGCGGTGACGTCGCTGGAAAGCGCCGCGTTCAACCAAGCGGCGAGCACGTCGATCCGGTCGGCACGCACGGTGAGGCCGGCCGCCATCGCGTGCCCGCCGCCCTTCTCGAGAAGACCGTCGGCCGCTGCGGCGCGGATCGCCGCGCCGAGGTCGACCCCCTCGATGGACCGCGCCGATCCGGTCCCGGTCGCCCCGGTCAACGCGATGGCGATGGCCGGCCGCCGGTAGCGCTCCTTGAGCCGGGCGGCGACAAGGCCGACGACGCCCGGATGCCAGGAGCCGGCGACGACGATGACGTGCGCACCGTCCGCCATCGCGTCGGCCTCGGCGAGGGCGGCGGTTTCCATGCGGCGACGGTCTTCGTTCAGCCGGTCGAGCGTGGCTGCGATGCGCTCGGCCTCGAGCGGATCGTGCGTCGTCAAAAGGCGCGCGCCGAGCGCGGAGTCGCCGATGCGTCCGCCGGCGTTGATGCGGGGGCCAAGGACGTAGCCGAGGTGATGGGCGTCGACCGGCCCAGCGAGCCGCGCGGTCGTCGTGAGCGCCGCGAGCCCCGCGTTGCCACGGCGCCGCAGCGCGACGAGCCCGCGAGTGACGAACGCGCGGTTGAGCGGCGACAGCGGGACGACGTCGGCCACGGTACCGAGCGCCACGCAATCGAGCAGCGGCATCAGGCTCGGCTCGCCCTCGGCGAAGCGGCCGCGGCGGCGCAGCTCACGCATCAGCCCGACCATGACGACGAAGGCGACGCCGACCGCGGCGCAGTCTCCGAGCCCCGACAGGTCGTCGCCGCGGTTGGGGTTCACGATTGCGTCCGCTGGCGCGAGCGTCGTCACCGGGTGGTGGTCGATGACGAGGACGTCGAGACCGCGCGCCTTGGCGGCGGCCACGGGCAGCGTCGCCCCGGCCCCACAGTCGAGGCACACGACGACGTGCACGCCCTCGTCGGCGAGCCGCTCCATCGCCTCCACCGACGGGCCGTAACCGTCCGTCAGCCGATCGGGGATGACGATGCGCGGTGTCAGGCCCAGCATGGCGAGCGTGCGCGCGACGACGGCGGCCGAGGTCGCCCCGTCGACGTCGTAGTCGGCGAACAGCGCGACGGCCTCGCTTCCCTCCACCGCGTCGGCGAGGCGCGCCACCAACGCGTCGCAATCGGTCAGCCGCGAGGGGTCCGGCATCAGCTCGCGGATCGTCGGTGCGAGCTCGCGCTCGGCGTTGTCCACCGTGACGCCGCGGCCGGCGAGGACGCGAGCCACGACCTCGGGAAGACCGTGGCGCTGGGCGAGCGCCAGCGCCGTGCGCTCGCCCGCCGCGTCGAGGCGGGCGACCCAGCGGCGGCCGGACGCCGAGCGCTCGACGCCGAGCACGGGGTGGGGTGGTGACACGGGCGGGCCTTCGGATCGTTGCGCGGGGACACTCGCCCGATCCGACGCCGGTTTGGTTGCCGAACGGTTAACGTCCCCGCTGCCCCCGTGTCCCGCGTGGACGGGCTGTGGACGACGCCCAAACCAGACCCGTCGAAGCCCCCAGGCTGCCCATGCCCGGGCAAGGCGCCGCGCGCCGATCAGTGCAGGCTCTCGCGCAGCGCTTCGGCGAGGGCGAGCGCGGCCCGTGAGGGGTTCGGACCAACGCACATCCGGTCGGTGAAGGACGGCAGCGGCGGCAGGACGCCGTCGATCCGTTCGACCGTGTCGCAAAGCAACGCCGTGGGCAGGACCGAGATGGCAAGGTCCGCATGGACCGCGGCGAGCTGACCCCAAGAGTGGTCGCAGGTCACGGCGATGCGGTACGCGCGCCCAGCCCCGACCAAGGCCTCGACGGCATGATGGCGCCACTGACAGCCGAGTTCGGACAGCGCGAGGGGCAGCGGGTCGAGGCCCTTGGCTCGGCCGTCCACGCAGCCGACCCAAACGAGCTCGTCCCCGTGGACGACCTCGCCGCCATGCGCCGCAGCGTGGGGCATGTCCGACACCACGACCACGTCGACCTCGCCGCGTGCAAGCCGGTCGAGGAGCCGCCGGCTCGAGTCGAGCACGATCGTGACCTCGACGTTGGGGTAGACCCTGGCGAAGCGCGCCATCACCCGCGGCAGCAGCCGTGCGCCGCGCTCGTCGGGCATCCCGAAGCGAACCTGGCCGTCGATCTCGCGTCCGCGCAGGTGCTCCACCGCCTCGTCGCACAGGTCGATGATGCGCCGCGCGTAGGTGAGGAGCTCCTCGCCGGTGGCGCTCAGCGCCACGGTACGGCCGTTCTTGACGAACAGCGGCCTGCCGACCTCGCCCTCCAGCCTCGCCATCTGCATGGAGATCGCGGACGGGGTCCGGTGCACCCGGGAGGCCGCGGCACGGAAGCTGCCGGCGTCGACCACTGCCAGGAAGGTGCGCATGAAGTCGTGGTTGAGCACCGTCATGGGGAGTGCATTCGTTCAAAATCGTTGTTCGGTGACGTCAAAACTATCTGTTCGACTGAACGGTAGCGCGGCGCCATCTCTGGGGCAACCGAGGTCGGGCAACGGACGTGGAGGCGACGATGGCACATCGGGCGACACCCATCGCGGGGGCACCAACGCTGCGCGCCATCCTTTCGGACCGGCTCGACCGCTGGCGCCGGCAACGCGCGCTGCGCGAGCGACGGGCGCACTTCAGCGCGATGGCGGACCTCGACCCACGCATCCTCGACGACATCGGGCTGACGCTCGCCGACATCGAGTGGGGGGAGGCCCTGCCGCTCGAGGTGAACGCCGCGCTCGAGGTGCGGCGCCGCAAGGGGCGCCAGCCGATCTGACGCTCACCGTCCCTCGAAATGCGGCGGGCGCTTCTGAGCGAACGCGGCGCGGCCCTCGGCGTAGTCGTCGCTGGCGTCGGCGGCGTCCACGAGGCGCCACGCCTCCTCCATCAACATCGGCTCCGTGCCCTGCGCGACCGCGCGGACGGCGACCTTCGCCGCCGCAAGGCTCAGGGGCGCGTTGTCGGCGAGGCGCTCGACCAGCCGCGCGAGCCCCTCGTCGAGCTCCTCGTCCGTCAGGACCTCGTGGACGACGCCCATGGCGAAGGCGCGCTGCACCGGCAGGCGTCCGGCGGTGAAGAGGATCCAGCGGGCGACCGACTCGCCGAACACACGCACCAGCCGGGCGACGCCGCGCGGGTCGTAGCCGAGGCCGAGCCGTGCGGCGGGCACCATGAAGAACGCGTCGTCCGCGGCGATCCTGAGGTCGCACGACAGCGCCAGCGCCGAGCCGGCGCCGACGACGGGACCCTCCAACCGCGCCACGGTGGGCTGACGGATCGCCTCCACCGCGCGGCAGGCGAGCTCGAGCTGATCGTCGTAGACCCGCGCGCCGGCGCTGTCGGCCCGCTCGTCGGCGAAACCGGTGATGTCGGCGCCGGCGGAGAACACCTCGCCGGCGCCGCGGAAGACCACGACGCGCACGTCGGGGTCGGCGCTGACCGACACGGCGAACGCCTCAAGCTCGCGCCACATGCCGATGGAGATCGCGTTGCGCCGCGCCACGTTGACCAGCGTCGCGGTGGCGACCAGCCCGTCCGCGGTGACGTCGACGTGTGGAACGTTGGCTTCATCCATGGTGCGGCCCTCCGGTGCCCGGTCTTCCGCGGGTTGATAGGACCGATGGGCTGTCGAGGCGATGGCCCCGCGCGTATGGACGGATGGGTCGCCGTTCTGGGCGGAGTGCCGCGGGTGGACGACCGGCGGGTGATCAACGCCATCCTGTGGCGGTTCCGGGCCGGGACGCCTGGCGCGACGTGCCGGAGCGATACGGGCCGCGGACGACGCTCTACAACCGCTTCGTCCGGTGGCGGGCGGCCGGGATCTGGAACCGCATCCTTGACGCCGTCTCCGAGGCTTACGACGGCGACATCGTGATGATCGACCCCTCTGGCGTGCGCGTGCACCAGCACGGCGCGACGGGCAAAAGGGGGGGGCGAGGACCATGGCGGCATGGGCCGCTCCCGCGGCGGCCTGACGACCAAGATCCACGCCCTCGTCGATGCCGGGGGCCGGCCCGTCCGCCTTGCGCTCACGCCCGGTCAGGCCGGCGATGCGCCGGCCGCTCGCGAACTGATTGGCGATCTCGGCAAAGGGTCCTGGTTGCCGACCGCGCCTACGACACCGATGCGATCCTCGACCACCGCAGCCTGCGGCGCATGGGCGAACGCGCCGCCGCGCTTCATCCGCAAACGGGCGTTCCCGTTCAGCGGCTTCGTCTATGGGCAGCAAAACCTCATCGAGCGCTTCTTTGATCGCATCGAGCACTTCCGCGGCATCGCCACTCGCTACGACCGCCGGCCCGACAACTTCCTCGCCGCGCTGAAGCTGGCCGCCATCCGCGTCTGGCTCAGCGGCAAGTAAGTCCGCCTCCTACGGGCGGCGGAAGGCGGTAGGCGTCAGGCCGAGCTTATGCTCGAGCCGCTCCATGGTCTGCGCCAGCGGCTCGATGGCGACCATCATGCGGTGGCCGTTGGCGTGGAGCAGACGCGCCTCGTCGAGCATGATGCCCACGTGGCCCGGCCAGAAGACGAGGTCGCCGCGACGCAGCGCGCCGGGGTCAGCATCCATGAGGGTGCCGAGCTCGGCGGCCTGCATGTCGGAGTCGCGCGGCGCGTCGCGTCCCGCCGCCTGCAGCGCGAGCTGGACGAGGGCCGAGCAGTCGATCCCGTCCCACGTCTTGCCACCGAAGAGGTAGGGCGCGCCGACGAAGGTCCTTGCGACGGCGACCCAGTCGTCCGCAGGCCGGTCGATTGGCGCGAGGTGCTGGGCGAGGATGTGGCCGACGGCGGTGCGATGGAAGCGCTCGGTGCCGACCACCTCGGTCGCTTGGACGTGGAGGATCGACCCGAACGGCAGCGACGGACCCGGCGGAACCTTGATGGACGGGGAGGGGAACACGAGGGCGAGCGGCACGGCGACGCGGTGGGTCGCGGCCACGTCCGGCTCGGGGGGACGCAGGGACGACCCATCGACGTAGCCGACGTAGCCGTCCCTTTGGCTCTGCACCCACGACCAGCCGTCCGCCGCCTCGAGCTCCTGGAGGGGCTCGCCGTAGAGGAACTCCGTGTCGATCGGTGCGTCCCGCGACGGGCGGCTGTGGCAGCGCAGGAGGGGCACGTTGACGACGAGCGGTCTGCCCTCGACGTACCTTGGGACCTCGACGATGCCACGCAGGCACGCGTCGGCAAGGTCGTCGCGCCAGGCGTGACGCCGACGGTCGGGCAGGGGCGCCCGATCGCTCACCCGCCGTACCGCACGGTGAGCCAATGGTAGAGCGCGCGGATCGCCTGGGCCTCACCGCCCTTGGGGCGACCCGGACGCGCCTCGGCGTTCCAGGCGAACAGGTCGAAGTGCGCGTAGGCCCGAGCCTTCGACACGAAGCGGTGGAGGAACAACGCTGCCGTGATCGAGCCGGCGAAGGGTTGGGACGAGATGTGGCTGACGTCGGCCACGTCCGACTTCAGCCAGCCCTCGTAGCGCGGCCACAGGGGCAGCCGCCAGACCGGGTCGTGGACGTCCTCGCCGGCCACCGCGAGCTCCTGGGCGAGGACGTCGTCGCGGGTGAACAGCGCCGGCAGGTCCGGCCCCACGGCGACACGGGCGGCGCCCGTCAGCGTCGCGAAGTCGACGAGGAGGTCGGGCGTTTCGGCGTCGGCGAGGGAGAGGGCGTCAGCGAGCACCAGGCGGCCCTCGGCGTCCGTGTTGCCGATCTCCACCGTCAGCCCGTGGCGCGAGCGCAGGACGTCCCCCGGCCGGAAGGCGGCGCCGCCGATGGCGTTCTCCGCCGCCCCGACGAGGACGCGCAGCCGCACCGGCAGACCGGCGTCCATGATCATCTGCGCGAGTCCCAGCGCCTGCGCGGCGCCGCCCATGTCCTTCTTCATGAGGCTCATGGCGCGGTCGGGCTTGATGTTGAGCCCGCCGGTGTCGAACACCACGCCCTTGCCGACGAGCGTCACCTTCGGCGCGTCCTCCTCGCCCCAGGTGAGGTCGATGAGGAGGGGCGGGCGGGCCGAGGCGGCGCCGACGGCGGCGATCATCGGGAAGCCCGTCTCGAGCTCCTCGCCGTCGGTGATCGCGACCGTCGCGCCGGCCTTGCGCGCCAGCGCCTGCGCCGCGTCGGCGAGCTCGGCGGGACCGAGGTCGTTGGCCGGCGTGTTGATGAGGTCGCGCGTCAGGAACACGGCGTCGGCGATGCGCCGAACGTCGGTCACGTCGACGCCGTCGGGTGCGACGAGCTGCGGCGCACGAGGCGAGCGCTTGCGGTAGTTGTCGTAGCGATAGAGCCCGAGGAGGAAGCCGAGTGCCGCCGCCGTGGGGTCGGCCCAGCCCTCGCCGAGCGCGAAGGCGCCGCTGGGGAAGCGCGACAAGCCGGCGCTGGCGAACGGGTCCGACCCGTCGCCGACGCCCACGAGCACCATGGCGATCCGCCCCGCGGGGTCGGGCAGCGCGAGGACGGCGCCTTGTGCCCCGTCGAAGTCGTTCGCCCTCGCGAACGTCGCGTGCTCGGAGGGCAGGCGGCCGAGGAACGCGTCCACGGCCGTCTTGCGCACCGCATGGACGGGCGTCGGCCGTTCCGCCTCGTTCCGACCGACGATCATCGCCGGCGCGCCGTCAGAACGCTGGCAGCCCAGCAAGCATGTCGAGCACCGGGCCGCCCGCCGCCATCGCCGCCACGAGGACTGCCGCGACGAGCAGCGCTGCGACCATCGGCAGCTCCGACAGCACCGCTGGGCGCTGAGGCTTTGCGCTGCGCCGTGCGCGCGGCAGATCCACCCCGTTTGCCATGTCCTCGCGACCTCTGTCCGGCGCTTCCATGGCGCACGAGGGTCGTCCGCGCACCTTTGTGCCGGGTTAACGTCGTGCGGTCCGTGGAGATCGTCAGGTCGTTTGTCACGATAAGGTAAATGACTGGTGTGTCACGCAGCTCAGATGGTCTGGTTGTAGGCACCAACCTCGGGGTTCTCACGCAGCACGCCGTCCACCGCGCGGAACATCAGCCGCATGGCCTCCTCCGACGTGGGGCTCTCCACCACGACGACGAGCTCCGGCTTGTTGGATGACGCGCGCACGAGCCCCCAAGTCCCATCGTCGGCGACCACGCGCACGCCGTTCACCGTGATGAGCTCCTTGATGGGACGTCCCGCCACCTGCTCGCCGGCGGCGTGCATGTCCTCGAAGCGCTTCACCACGCGCTCGATGACGTCGTACTTGATCTCGTCGTCGCAGTGCGGGCTCATGGTCGGCGTCTGCCACGTCTTCTGCAGCTCGCCGCGCAGCTCGCTCATGGTCTTATCCGGGTTGCGGTCCAGCATCTCGAGGATCGCGATGGCCGAGACGAGCCCGTCGTCGTAGCCACGGCCGATGGGCTCGTTGAAGAAGAAGTGTCCGGACTTCTCGAACCCCGCCACGGCGCCCAAGTCGTTGACCCGCCGCTTGATGTAGGAGTGTCCGGTCTTGTAGTAGTCCGTCTTCGCGCCGTTCTCCTGCAGCACGGGATCGGTCATGTAGAGCCCGGTGGACTTCACGTCGACGACGAACTGCGAGCCCTGCTTCAGCTTGGAGAGGTCGCGGGCCAGCATGACGCCGACGATGTCGGCGAAGATCTCCCCGCCCGCCTCGTCGATGACGCCGCAGCGGTCCCCGTCACCGTCGAAGCCGAAGCCGACGTCGGCGCCGTTCTCGCGCACGGCGTCGGCGATGGCGTGCAGCATCGCCATGTCCTCGGGGTTCGGGTTGTATCGCGGGAAGGTGTGGTCGAGCTCAGCGTCGAGGGGGATGACCTCGATGCCCAGTCGTTTAAGGGTCTGCGGCGCGAACGCGCCCGCGGTGCCGTTGCCGCAGGCGGCGACCACCTTGAGGGGCCGCGCGATGCGCCGGTCCTGGACGAGGTCGTCCATGTAGCGCTCGGGGAAGCCGTCGACGTAGACGTAGGAGCCGCCCCCGGAGAGGTCGAAGCGCGCCGACAGCACGATCTCCTTCAGGCGGCCCATCTCGTCCGGCCCGAAGGTACGCGGGCGATCCGCCCCCATCTTGACGCCGGTCCACCCGTTCTCGTTGTGGCTCGCCGTCACCATGGCGACCGCCGGCACGTCGAGCTCGAACTGGGCGAAGTAGGCCATGGGTGTCACCGCGAGGCCGATGTCGTGGACCTTGCAGCCCGCCGCCATCAGCCCTTGGATGAGCGCGGTCTTGATGGAGGAGGAGTAGGAGCGGAAGTCGTGCCCCGTCACGACCTCCTTCTTGCCCATCTCGCCGAGCAGCGTGCCGAGCCCCATGCCAAGCGCCTGCACGCCCATGAGGTTGAGCTCCTGCCCGAAGAGCCAGCGCGCGTCGTACTCGCGGAAGCCCGTGGGCTTCACCATCGGCTGCGCCTCGTAAGCGTAGGTGTTGGGCGACAGCTGCGGCTGGGGCTTGGGGAACATGGCGGCTCCTGCGGTCGGGCCGGGTGGCCTTAGCGCAGAAGCCGCGTCGCGCAAAATGGGGCACGGCTCCACTGAGCCGCGACCCTCACAGGGCGGCGAAGTCGTCCTCGGTGAGGATGAGGACGTCGTCGCCGTGCAAGCGGGCGATGACCTCGCCGTCCGGAGCGACGATCCGGCGGCCGGCGAAGGTGAGGTCGTCGAAGGCGAGGCCATCGGCGAGCCCCAACACGTCGTCGCCGGGCGCGAAGTCCTTGATGACCGCCACGCCGTCGGCGCGCATCACGAACGTATCGGCGCCGTAGCCGCCGGTCATCCGGTTGCGGCCCGCGCCGCCATCCAGCGTGTCGTCGCCGCCGTCGCCGAAGATGGCGTCGTCGCCCGCTCCGCCGTGCAGGAGGTCGTCGCCCGCGCCGCCGAGCATGCGGTCGACGCCGCGATGGCCGAACAGGACGTCCTCGCCGTCCTCACCCATCACGACGTCGTCGCCGCGCCGGCCGCTGAGGGCGTCGTTGCCGGGACCGCCAATGACGGTGTCGTCGCCCTTGCCGCCGTTGACGCGGTCGTCGCCGTCCCCGCCGTCCGCGTAGTCGTCCCCGAAGCCGGCGAGGATGGTGTCGTCGCCGCCTGCGCCGACGAACAGGTCGTCCGCGCGCGTGCCGAGCATCAGGTCGTCGCCGTCCAGGAGCGCGACCCCGCTGCCATCGGCGTAGGCCTCCATCGCCTCGATCACGACGTCGCCGACCGCCCGGCCGAGGGCGCGGCCGTTGAGGTCGCCCTCGTCGAAGTGGATGCCCCCGAAGATGCGCGAGCGCCCCGCCTCGTCCGCCGCCTGCGAGAAGGTCGTCCAGGCGAGCGTGATCGCCCCGCCGGGCGTCTCGCCGGGCTCGAAGCGGGAGGAGCCCGGCGCGAACGTCACCTGGCCACCGAACGCGTCCGAGCCGGTGTAGGCGGCAAGCACCTCCGCCCCGGCCGCGCTGAACGAGCTGTGGCCAGAGGTGTACTCGGAGAACGGCGGTGATGGGTTCTGGTGGGGCGTCTGATAGGTGATGAATTCGGTTGCTGGGATGGTGCGCGCCTCGCCGTTTTCGTCGAGCTGGCCACGCAGGAAGTAGATCGGGTCGCCGTCCTCACCCACGATCATTTCGCCGGTGCCCGGGTCGATCTTGGTGAAGCCGATGAGGCCGAGCTCGCCGAGGTCGCGGATCGCCCGCACGGGGCGAGCGTAGTCGTAGTGCGTCTTGGCCTCCCAGGTCGCAATGCTCGCGTCGAACACCGCGTTGGCGAGCGTCGCGAACATCTTGGCGTCCTCATCGAGCGTATGGTCGTCGCGCGCCGACACGTACTGGCCGAACGTCATCCACGTCCCCGGCGGGAAGGAGGTGCCGAACGCGTCCTCCCAGAACTCGGCGATCACCTTTTCGCGGTCGGTGAGGTCGGCGGCGGCGTCGACCACCGCCTCCGCCTGCCCGATGAAGGCAGGGTTTATGATCGTGCCGACGAGGGCGGACGAGACGGGCAGGACGGTGCCGTCGGCGAGCGTGATGGTCTTGGCGTCCTGGTCGAGGCTCGCGCCCTCGACCAGGAAGAACGGCTGGGGTGCAGCGGGGCGCAGCGCGTCGGGCGCCTCCAGCGCGAACGGTCCCACCGAGCCCCAGTGCGGCGTCAGGAACGACTGCTCGGGGTCGCCGTCCTCGGGATCGATGGGGATGTTCTCCGGCGTCCAGCGCGTGATGTCGCTCTGCTCGAGCGGGGAGCGGTTGCCCGGCTCGTATCCCGTGGTGTCGGCGTAGCCGCCCTCCTGGTTGGCGCCGTCGCCGCGGCGCTGCTGCATGACGACCTCGGCGACGAGGAAGCCGAGGCCGGCGGGCGTCGAGGGGTCCGCGGACCCCGCGAACGGCGCTTCGCCGAGGCTCGCGAGGAGGGCGTCGAACGCCGCCTTCTGGTCCGGGAACAGCTCGCTGAGGACGGCGTGGGCGGCCTGGCTCATGGCCGCGACCTTGTTCGCGTCGGTGTTCGTGCCGGCCTTGCCCTGCAGCGCGTTGCCGGCGACCGAGCCGACCGCGGCAGGGTCGAACGCGGCCCAAGCCTCATACATCGCGGTGTGCATCAACGCGAAGGCCCGCGCGGCGATCGTCGGCCCGGGATGGGCCTCGATGATGGCCTGCTGCACGGCCTCGTCCCAGATCACGGAGACGGTGGGAGATGGGTCGGTGACGCTGACGCGCTGGCTGACTTCGTCGAGGGTAAGGTTCACGGTTGCCATTTGTTCGTTCCCGCAAATGTCTGTAACTCGAATAAATCGATCCGACTGCGATCTTACGACAGTCGACACGCCACTGGTGCTCGATTGACGCAAATACTTCAAGGCATCATGTCCTTATTGACTGAACATTCACGCCTTGCACGGACCTTTTGACGGACGCAGCCCGCCGGTGCGGCCGTCGTCGGCAGGTGTTTGCATCAGCCGGTCGGCTTGGATCCTCGTTCGACGCTGTGTTGGTTCGTGCTAGGACGGGCGAGACGGGAGGTGATGCTGATGACCAATGCGCCTGCGGTCGCGCCGAACG
The DNA here is from genome assembly GCF_965213555.1 of Acuticoccus sp. Taxonomy (GTDB): domain Bacteria; phylum Pseudomonadota; class Alphaproteobacteria; order Rhizobiales; family Amorphaceae; genus Acuticoccus. The sequence continues at coordinate 3,753,838 of NZ_OZ243890.1, forward strand.
ACTTCGTGAAGGATCCTGCGATCAGCAGGCCGGTCGTCGCGCCGACCGCTGATCTTCCGTCAAGCACCATCGAAGGAGTGGAGCTTACCCCGATCCCACCGTTGGCCGACGGGCGCGGCCGCCTGGTCGAGCTCCTCACCCAGCGTGACGGACCGGTGCCGGAGATCGTCCACGTCTATCAGGTGTTCGCCGTCTCGCGCTCGGTCCGTGCCTGGGTCTATCACGAGAAGCAGAGCGACCGGCTTGCCTTCGCCGATGGCGCGTTCCTGGTCGCGCTCTTCGACATTCGTGACGGGTCTCCGACCTACGGGCAACTCGATGTGCTGCACCTCGGCGAGGCGGCGCCGATGCGGCTCCACGTGCCGCCCTACGTCGTCCACGGGGTGCAGAACGTCGGCGACCGGGACGCCTCGTTCGTGAACATGCCGACGGTCGCCTACAATCCGCACGATCCGGACAAGCGGCGCATCCCGCATCCGGACCCGCGCATCCCCTTCACCTTCGAGGTGTGAGGGCGGCCCACGATGCCCCGCCGCGCGTCACCGTCGCCATCGCGACCTGGGGACGCGGTCCGCTCATCCTTCCGACGCTCCAGTCGGTCCAACGCCAGGAGATGGGCGACTTTGAGTGCCTCGTCGTCGGCGACTGCGACGACAGCGGCGCCTGCCGTGTGGTACGCAAGCTCGGCGATCCGCGGTTCCGCTTCGTCAACCTCGCCCGACGGTGGGCAACGCAGTCCGGTCCCAACAACCGCGCGATCCGCTTGGCCGCCGCGCCGATCCTCGCCTACCTTGGCCACGACGACATTTGGCTGCCGAACCACCTGTCGGCCCACCTTGCGGCTTACGAGCGGGATCCGTCGCTCGGCCTCGTCGCGTCCGGGGTCGTCACCTTTCGCGACCCATACGGCGTGCGCGCTCCCCGCGTGTTCGGCCACTACGATCGGACCGACCAGTACACGCCCACGACGTTCACGCCGCCGAGCGGGCTCTCTCACCGCGTCGACGACAAGGAGCGCCTTCCAAGGTGGCGCCGCCGCGAGAAGACGCCGACACCCGTCGACCGCGACTTCACCCAGCGCATGATCGAGACGGGTTACGTCGCTGGCTCGACCGGCGAGACGACGGTGCTGAAGTGGCTGAGTACCATCTTCTACCTCAGCTACTTCGAGCCCACCGCCGAGGCTCAGATCGAGGCGTTGGAGGACATTGCGGCCGGCCGCATTGCCGCGAACGTTGCGCGATGGGTCGATGCTGCGAAGGCGGCTGATTTGTTCATGGCGCCGCTGACGGAGATCGCGACGCTTGGCACGCAGCACAACGAGATGAGGGACCAGGTTCGCGGGCTCATCATGGCCCCGCCGATCCCGGCCGGCGACGACGCAATGGTGCCAATCAGCGATGAGCCCCGAGGACAGGACTGGGCGCACATCAACCCGAAGGAGGGCCCGTACCGCTGGAGCGGGTTCACCCGGAGGCCGAGGCTCTACCTCCCCTTCACCCATGACGGACCGGCGCGCGTCGAGGTCGACGTGCGCGCGTTCCACACCTGGGGTCTCGACGGCATCGCCCTTGCTCACCGCGGCGCGCCTCTGCCGCACGAGGTCGTGGAGGCCGATCGCGCCGGGCGCTGGGTGCAGGGGACGATTGCCTTCACGCTGCCGCTGTCGACCGAGCGCGGGAGCGTCATCACCATCGTGCTGCCGCCGCGGGGGGAGACGGACGTGCCGCAGCGCGTCCACGGCATTGCCGTTGGGGAGATGCGTGCTCGGCCAGCCTGATCCCCGCTTCCGCGGCGTTCTGCGATGGCGGGGTCGGTGAGGCGGAGCACCTTGGGGTCGCCCGGGGCCGCGACCGAGCCGGCGTTGGCGCGCCGCTGTGCCATGCCGGTCCCCCCAGTTGAACCGCCGCCTGCGGCAACGAGTTGCCGCGGAAAGCACGATGCGTCCCTTACTTGGTGCCGAACATGCGATCGCCCGCGTCGCCAAGCCCAGGGACGATGAACCCATGGGCGTCGAGCCCATCGTCGATGGCGGCCGTCGTGATGGCGACGTCGGGGTGGTGGCCGGTGAGGTTGTCGATGCCCTCCGGGGCAGCGAGCACGCACACGAAGCTGACGTCGGTGGCGCCGGCCTCCTTCAGCCGGTCGACGGCGGCGATCGCGGAGTGCGCGGTGGCGAGCATCGGGTCGAGCACGATGACGCGCCGCTCGGCGATGTCCTCCGGCGCCTTGAAGTAGTACTCCACCGCGGCCAGCGTGGTCGGGTCGCGGTAGAGCCCGACGTGGGCGACGCGCGCGGACGGCACGAGGTCGAGCATGCCCTCGAGCAGCCCCTCGCCGGCGCGCAGGATCGAGGCAAACACGAGCTTCTTCCCCGCGAGGACCGGCGCGCGCATGGGCGACAGCGGCGTTTGGATGTCGACGAGCTCCAGCTCGAGGTCGCGGGTCGTCTCGTAGGCGAGCAGGTGCGCGACCTCGCGAAGGAGCTGGCGGAAGCTCGCGGTGGACGTGTCGGCCCGCCGCATGAGGGTGAGCTTGTGCTGGACGAGCGGGTGGTCGACCACCCGCACGGACGAGGCGAACCCCTCGGTCGTCACCATGCGTCGCCCCCAGCGTGCGGACGTCGTCCATAGCGTGGCAGCCCCTGCTGCGCGAGCGCGGCGCGTCCGCCCACCTTCGCAGGCACGCTGGCGAAGACACCGGCTCGACACGGCGACGCCGGAAGCGGACCGCGGCGAGCTCCACGAGGGCGAGACGGTGCGTGGATCCTCCTCGGTGCAAGTGGCGACGGCGCCCATGGGCTCGGCGTGGCCGAGCGCCTGTCCTTGCGTCAGCGCCAGCGCGACAGGACGCCCCTCGGCGTCGACGAGGGCCTCGATCTTGGTACTCAGCCCGCCGCGCGAGCGTCCCACCGCGGCGTCGTCGGCCTGCTTCTGCCGTCGGCGCCATGCTGATGAACGCGCGCCGACGAGCTGTCGACCAATCGGAGGTGCCCGTCGAGGACCTTGGCGAGTGCGGCGAAGAGGCGGTCCCAAACGCTGCGCTTGCGCCACCGCATGCAGGTCATGGGAGGGCCGAAGCGTTCCGCGATGTCGGGCCACGGCGCCCCGGTCCGCAGCCGCCGGACGATCCCCGACAGCTCTGTGCGGTCGTCCAACCGGGGCAGGACCCGCACGTCGGTCGGAAGCGGCGGCTCGATCACCGCCCGTTGTGCATCCCTCGGTTCCAATCGTTCGTCCACGATCTCGCCTGCCCAATTCACTTCGGGCAGATCCGTCGGGGTGCGTTGGCTTCCGGTGATTGAGGACATGGCCTCGTGTTCGACTTCCACCAAGGAAGACTTTCGCGACATCCTCCGCTGGGCCGATGAGGGGCGCCTCCAGCTCCCCGAATTTCAGCGCGACTACGTGTGCGGCGAGGACGATGTGAGGTCGCTAATTGCGAGCGTCGCACGCGGGTTCCCGGTGGGCGCGCTGCTTTCGCTTGAGACGGGCGGCTCGGTGAGTTTCAAGCCCCGGCTCATCGAAGGCGTCCCGCCGAAGTCGACCTCGCCGGAGTTCCTGCTCCTCGACGGACAGCAGCGCATCACCTCGCTTTACCAAACGCTCTACGCGAGGCAAGCCGCGCGCTCGAGGTCCCCGCGCGACACGATCGTCGAGCGGTACTACTACCTCGACATGGAGGCTGCGGTCGCCTCCGAGGGAGCGATCGAACAGGCGATCCTCTCCGTGCCTGCGACGAGGCGGCTCGCGAAGGACTTCGGGCGCGGTCTCAAGCTCGACCTTTCGACGGACGAGAAGGAGTACGAAGCGCACGCATCCCGCTCAACCGGGTGTTCGACAAGGGTCGCTGGTTCTACGGGTGGCAGGACCACTGGAAGGCGAGAGGGCGCGACACGGCAGCCCTAGAGCGCGAGTTCGTGCTCAACGTCCTTGAGCGCATCGAGCGCTACAAGATGCCGATCATCCGGCTGGCAAGAACAACAGCCGCGAAGCGATCTGCGTGGTGTCCGAGAAGGTCAATTTCGGCGGCAAGAAGCTTGACCCGTTTGAACTAGTCACTGCAATCTTCGCGGGCACTGGGTTCGATCTTCGGGAGGACTGGTACGGGAATAAGACCCAGCTGGGACGCCGCAGCCGCATGATTGGGCAGAACGGGCGGCACGACGTCCTGAGGGACGTAGCCAACACCGACTTTCTGCAAGCGTGCACGATCCTTCATACCCGTGAGCATCGGCTGAGGAGGGAACACGAGGGCGTCCCCGCGACGGAGCTGCCGCAGGTGAGCTGCCGGCGCGGTGCCGTGCTGGAGCTTCCGGTGACTGCGTACCGGGAACATGCGGCCTCCGTCGAGGGTGGGTTCATGGAGGCCGCCAAGCTCATGAACGAACACAAGATCGTCTGGCACAAGGACGTCCCGTATCCGCCGCTGATCGTCGGGCTGGCTGCGGCCTTTGCGATCTCCCGCGAGGGACAGGCAGCAGCAGCGAGGGAGAAGCCTGCCAGCTGGTTTTGGTGCATGACGCTCGGCGAGCTCTACGGGTCGGCCACCGAACGCGGCTCGCTCGCGACGTGCCTGAGCTCGTAAACTGGGTCCGGGGTGAGGGTGGGCTACCCCGTTCCATCGACGACGCGTTCTTCCGCGTCGATCGCCTTTGACGCTGCGCACTCGCAGCTCGGCCGCGTACAAGGGACTGCACGCGCTCATGATGCGGCACGGCTGCCGGGACTTCGTCAGCGGACGGCCCGTCGACCTCATGACCTTCTTCGAGGACAGCATCGACATCCACCACGTCTTTCCCAAGGCGTGGTGCATCCGGCACGGGATCGCTCCGGGCCGCTTCAACTCCATCCTCAACAAGACGCCGCTGTCCCTGTTGACGAAACGCGCCGTCGGCGGCAACGCGCCGTCGGCCTACCTGCGACGCATCGAGGAGCGTCACGGGATCGGCTCCGACCAACTCGACGGGATCATCAGGACCCACCTCATCGATCCGGCGCACCTGCGCAACGACGACTTCGAGGCGTTCCTCGCGGCTCGGTCGGTCGCGCTGTCGAGGCTGGTGGAGGACGCCATGGGTCGCGCGCCGGTCGGCGGCGGCTTGTCGGACGAGGAGACCGGCGCGGTCGATCCGGGCTGGGCCGTCGACGAGGACGACAGCAATGACGCCTTGATCGAAGAGAGCGCGTGAGACAGAGCGATCTCAGCCGAGGTTCCATAATCCGTCTTATGCGACGGAGGGCCATCACCGCGGGCGACGAGGACGGACTATGCAGGACACGCCCATCGAACGGCTGCGGCGCATCATGGCGCGGCTGCGCGACCCCGAGCGCGGCTGCGCCTGGGATCGCGAGCAGTCTTACGGCACGATTGCGCCCTACACGCTCGAAGAGGCCTACGAGGTCGCCGACGCCATCGAGCGCGGCGACGTCGATGACATCCGCGACGAGTGCGGCGACCTCCTGCTGCAGGTGGTGTTCCTGTCGCAGATCGGTGCCGAGGCCGGCGACTTCACCTTTGATGACGTCGCGACCTCCATCTCGGACAAGCTGGTGCGGCGCCATCCGCACGTCTTCGCCGACGGTGCGGCCCGCACGCCGGACGAGATCAAGGTGGTGTGGGACGCCATCAAGGCCGAGGAGCGCGTCGGCAAGCCGGCCGGGATCATCGACGGCGTGCCCGTCGACCTGCCGCCGCTCATGCGCGCGCAGAAGCTGCAGAAGCGGTTGGCGAAGGTGGGGTTCGACTGGTCCGGCGCGGACGACGTGGTCGACAAGGTCGGCGAGGAGCTGGAGGAGTTCGTCGTCGCGGTGCGCGATGGCGACGGGCCGTCCATGGAGGCCGAGTTCGGCGACCTCCTCTTCACGCTGGCGAACCTTGCCCGTCACCTCGGGATCGACGCGCATGCCGCGCTGCGCGGCTCGAACGCTCGCTTCGCCGCCCGCGTGCGCCACATGGACGACGCCGCTCGCCGCGCCGGCACCACACTCGGCGCGGCCGACGCACCCACGCTGGAGCAGTTGTGGAGCAAGGCCAAGGACGCTCTTGCCAAGCACCCTACGACCGCGCGCGAGGCCGACGGCTGAAGCGTTCCCGATGGCCCATGAGGCCGACGCTTTCCCCCAAGCGTCCAACCCAGCGGCGAGGCCTGTCCAAGCCGCCGCTTTCGTCACGATGCCGGTCTTGATTGGTCCAAGCAGCGGATTTACCCGTACGCTCTTGTGGCCGCCTTGCGCGGGGCTTGCGCGTGCGATGAACGTGTCACGGGGTAGCGGCATTTGGGTGGCATGGGACGTGGCGCAAGGGAGCGTCGCTCGGTTCGCAGCCGGTCTAAGGGACCGGCCCTGCGTCGGGCTTGCTTCGCCAAGTCCCAGTGTATCAGTAAGCGCCGGGTCTCCGGTCGAACAACGGGCTAGATCGATGAAGAAAGTTCGTACGGCGAAGTTTCAGCTTGGCCAGGTGGTCCGCCACCGCGTCTTCTCCTTCCGCGGTGTGATCTTTGATGTCGACCCCACGTTCTCCAACACCGAGGAGTGGTGGGAGGCCATCCCCGAAGACATCCGCCCGCGGCGTGATCAGCCGTTCTATCACCTCTTCGCCGAGAACGACGACACCGAGTACATCGCCTACGTCTCCGAGCAGAACCTGTTGGCGGACGACACCGGCGAGCCGGTCCGGCACCCGCAGGTGTCGGACATGTTCGAGCGACGCGACGGCAACTACTGCGCCCGTCTCGACCAGTTCCATTGAGCGCGAGGCCCGTGCGCGCCGCGCCCGACGGACCCACACGCACGGAGGCCCCTCGAACGCCCCTCGCCCTTCGCTGAAGACCGCGCGTCGATCCCGTCGGCGCGCGTCTTCGCGCTTGGTCTCAGCCGGCGCCTACTGCGGCGGCGCTTCGGTTGCCTCATCCACGGCCCGGCGCTGCTCGGCCACCAGGCGGTCGCGCGCCTCCTGCGCTCGCTGCTCGAGCTCGCGCTGCAGCGTCGCCTGCTTCTGCTGCAAGGCGTCAGGGTCGATGCCGTCGCCCTCGTAGGCCGAGGTGAAGCCGATCAGGGTGAGGTCGAAGCGGACCTGCTTGCCCTGCTGGTTGTAGGCGACGAGCCGCAGCTTGCCCCCTGCTTTCAGCCGCTCGATGAACGCCTGGTCGATGGCACGCTCGGCGTAGCATGCGTTCGGGAAGCAGATCTGGTACTCCGCCTTCTCCGGCTCGCCGCCGTCGATCTGGAGCTGCACGCCGGGGCGGATGACCATGCCCACTGGCACGGACAGCAGCATGCTCTTGCGCGCCTCACCGGTGAACTCGCGGATCGCCGCGGAGGCGAGGAACTGTCCGGAGTTCGTCCGCAGTTCCTGCGTGATGAGGCAGAGCTCCTTGTTGGCAGCCGGATCGGTGTTGCAGATCTTGACCCAAGCGTTCTGCTCGCCGCCCTCGGACTCCTGCGCCACGGAAGGAAGGATCGGCATCGCAAGCACCGCCGCGAGGCCGAAAGTAGCCGCCCATCTCCCCATACGCATCACGATCTCCCCCGAACTATCACGATCCAACGTCTTCTGCCCGACGTCTTCGGCCGGCGGCCGGCGGGCGACGCTCGTCCACGCTGCGCCCGCGTCGAGCAACCGGTCCAGTCGTCGCTCCGTCAACGAACGCTTAGACCGCTCGCGGCAGGATGGCTAGAACGGCTGCCAAAAGGATCAAACGAAATTGTTGCGGCCTAGTGAACCAGCGCACGGACGACGAGTGGAGGGGAGTAAGGCGTGAACCATAGGACACTCAACGGAGCGTTGGCAGCGGCCGTCGCCCTCCTCGCGGCGTCCGCGGCGGTCGCAGCCGACGGGATCGCGATGCACGGCAAACCTCGGCTCGAGCCCAGCGCCGCCCTGCCCTATGCCGACCCGGACGCGCCGCAGGGCGGGCGCATGACGTTCGGCGCGCTGGGCACCTTCGACACGCTCAACGTCATGATCCCGAGGGGCGCCTACGCGCCTGGGCTGCGCGACGCGACGTTCGGCAACCTCGTCTATGAGAGCCTGCTTGAGCGCAACGCGGACGAGCCGTTCTCGCTCTACGGCTTTTTGGCGTCGGACGTCGTCGTCCCACCGGAGCGCGACAGCGTGACGTTCACCATCGACGAGCGGGCGAGGTTCTCCGACGGCGAGCCGGTGACCTCGGCGGACGTCGCGTTCACCTGGCGTCTCTTGAGGGACAATGGGCGGCCGTACATGCGCACGCACTACGGCAAGGTCGAGGCCGTCGAAACGCCGGACGGGCAAACCATCACCTTCCGCTTCCCGAGCGCGAACGACCGTGAGCTGCCCCTCATCCTTGGACTGATGCCGATCCTACCGAAGCACGACGTCGACCCCGAGGCGTTCGGGCGCACGACCTTCGCCCCTGCGGTCGGCACTGGCCCCTACGTCGTCGGCGACGTCGAGCCGGGCCGCTCGCTCACCTTCGAGCGCGACCCCGATTACTGGGGTGAGGGCCACCGGCTGAACGCGGGCCGCTACAATGCCGACACCGTGAAGTTCCGCTTCTATCGCGACGAGACGGCGATGTTCGAGGCGTTCAAGACCGGCGAGATCGACCTCTACCTCGAGGGCGATGCCGGGCGTTGGGCCTCGGCCTACGACTTCCCCGCCCTCGCGGACGGACGGGTGGCACGCGCAGAGGTCCCCCTCGGCGTGCCTCGGGGGATGTACGCGTTCGCGTTCAACACACGCCGCGCGCCCTTCGACGACGTGCGGGTCCGCCAGGCGATCAACCTCCTGTTCGACTTCCCCTGGATCAACGAGAACCTGTTCCACGGCGAGCTGGTGCGCACGGACTCCTACTTTGCGAGCTCGCCGCTCGCTGCGACGGGCACCCCGGCGAGCGCCGGCGAGCGCGCGCTCCTCGCCGCCTACGAGGGCGTGGTCGCACCGGCCGTGCTCGACGGGACGTGGTTGCCGCCCACACTCGACGGCACGGGACGCGACCGGGCCGCGGTGCGCCGCGCGCTCGCCCTCCTCGCGGAGGCGGGCTGGCGCATCAAGGATCGGACGCTCGTCAATGGGGCCGGCGAGCCCTTCGAGTTCGAGCTGCTGGTCGCGACGCGCGACGACGAGCGCCTTGCGCTCGCCTTCAGCCGGCTGCTCGACCCCGTCGGGATCGAGGCGAAGGTCACGTTCGCCGATCCCACGCAGTACAGCGCTCGCCTCATCGCGTTCGACTTCGACATGATCCGCTTCTACTGGCCGGCGTCGCTGTCCCCAGGCAACGAGCAGGTCCACCGCTGGTCGAGCGCCGCGGCGGACATGGAGGGCTCCTTCAACTTCGTCGGCGCAAGGGAGCCAGCCATCGACGCGATGATCGAGGCCATGCTTGCCGCCGAGGATCGCAAGGCCTTCGAGGACGCGGTGCGCGCGCTTGACCGCGTCCTGCTGTCGGGCGTCTACGTGGTTCCTCTCTACCACACGCCGGTGCAGTGGGTGGCCCACGCGACGCGCCTCCAGATGCCCGAGCGCCAGAGCCTCTACGGGATCGAGCCTGAAACCTGGTGGGTGAAGCCATGACCGTCGACACGCGCGCCCTCGAACCTGTGAACGTCGACGTCGTCTCCGACGTCATGTGCCCATGGTGCTACATCGGCAAGCGACGCCTCGAGGCGGCGCTCGCCAAGCTCGACGACGTCGACGTGCGCGTCGTGTGGCGACCGTTCCAACTCGATCCGACGCTGCCCGCGGACGGCAAGGACCGCGCGCAGTACCTGTCCGAGAAGTTCGGCGGGCCTGATCGCGCTGCGCAGATCTATGAGCGCGTGTCGGCGGAGGGCGCGCGCGAGGACATCCCGTTCGCGTTCGACAGGATCACGCGCTCGCCGAACACGCTCGACGCCCACCGTCTCATCCGGTGGGCGGCCTTGGAGGGCGTGCAGGACGCGATGGTGGAGCGCCTGTTCCGGCTTTACTTCATCGAAGGCGCGGACCTCACCGACCGGGCCGTGCTCGTGGACGCGGCGCGCGACGCCGGCATGGATGGCGCGGTCGCAGAGCGGCTGCTCTCCTCCGACGCGGACCTTGCCGAGACGGAGGCGGAGATCGTCCACGCGCAGGCGATCGGCGTCACCGGCGTCCCCTGCTTCATCCTCGACAACACCTACGCGGTCGCCGGTGCCCAGCCGGCGCATGTCCTGGAGACGGCGATCCGCAGGGCCGCGGCCGAGCGCTCCGCCACCCGCTGAGGAGGCGGGCGCACCAAGCTCCGCCGTCACCGCGTCGGCCGCATGGGCGCGGCTCGCGCACGGCACCCAGCGCCGCCCTGCGCCGCGATGGCTCGTCCTGGGCCCCGACCGCTCGCACGGTCACCTTGCGGTGCGCGAAGCGGACGCCCTCGGCCTCGCGCCTCGGCATTGCGGCCTCACCGAGCCTGCCGACCCGCAGGGCGGGGCGAGTGGCCAGGCGGTCGGCGATCGCCCCGACGCAGGGGCTCGCCGCGACGATGAGCAAGGTCGGTACGAGCCAGCCGAGATCCTTGTCGCGTGCCTTCCCGAGCGCGATCCGTGACCACGCCCGCCGGTCTTCCGCTTGACGCCTCCGGTCCCTCCCCATATGCGGCGGGCGACCGTCCGGAAGGCCTCGTGGACCCCAGCATCACGCCCGACCTCGTCCGCGCCCACGGCCTGACCGAGGATGAGTACGCGCGGCTGCGCGCCCTCATTGGCCGGACGCCCACGCTGACCGAGCTCGGCATCGCCTCGGCCATGTGGAACGAGCACTGCTCCTACAAGTCGTCCCGCGTCCACCTGAGGACCCTGCCGACGACGGGTCCGCACGTCATCCACGGTCCAGGCGAGAACGCGGGCGTCGTCGACCTCGGCGACGGACTCGCCGTGGTGTTCAAGATGGAGAGCCACAACCACCCCTCCTTCATCGAGCCCTATCAGGGGGCGGCGACGGGGGTCGGCGGCATCCTGCGCGACGTCTTCACCATGGGCGCGCGGCCCATCGCCGTCCTCAACGCCCTGCGCGTCGGCGATCCGAAGCACCCGCGCACCCGCCACCTCCTCGCTGGCATCGTCGCCGGGGTCGGCGGCTACGGCAACGCGTTCGGCGTGCCGACCGTGGGTGGCGAGTTGGAGTTCGATCCCGCCTACGACGGCAACCCGCTGGTCAACGCCATGGCGGTGGGGATCGTCGCCACAGGCGCGATCTTCACCTCCCGTGCGCGGGGTGTCGGCCGGCCCATCGTCTACCTCGGCTCCAAGACCGGCCGCGACGGCATCCACGGCGCGACCATGGCCTCGGCGAGCTTCTCTTCCGCGGATCAGTCCGAGCGCTCCGCGGTGCAGGTCGGCGACCCGTTCGCCGGCAAGCGCCTCCTCGAGGCGTGCCTGGAGCTGATGGCGACCGGCGCGGTCGTCGCGATCCAGGACATGGGAGCGGCGGGCCTCACCTCATCGGCGGTCGAGATGGGCGCCAAGGGCGACCTCGGCATCCGCCTCGACCTCGACGCCGTGCCCTGCCGCGAGGAGGGCATGAGCGCGTACGAGATGATGCTGTCGGAGAGCCAGGAGCGCATGCTCTTGGTGCTCGAGCCGGACCGCTGGGATGCGGCGCAGTCGATCTTCGCGAAGTGGGAGCTCGACAGCGCCATCGTCGGCGAGACCACCGATGACCTGCGCTTCCGCGTCCTCCACCGCGGCAAGGTCGAGGCGGACCTTCCCATCAAGGAGCTCGGCGACGAGGCGCCGATGTACGAGCGGCCGTGGACCGAGGCCGCGCCCCCCGAACCGCTGAAGGACGCCGACCGCGCCCCGCCGGACGACGTGGGCGAGGCGCTCCTCGCGCTGATCGGCAGCCCCAACGGCGCGTCGCGGCGCTGGGTGTGGGAGCAGTACGACCACGTCATCAGCGGCAACGTCGCCGCGGGCCCCGGCGGGGACGCCGCGGTGGTGCGCGTGGGCGACGGGCCGTTGGCGCTCGCCATGACGGTGGACGTCGCGCCGCGATACTGCGCGGCCGACCCGTTCGAGGGGGGACGCCAGGCGGTGGCGGAGGCGTGGCGCAACCTCACGGCGGTCGGTGCGACGCCCCTCGCGCTCACCGACAACCTCAACTTCGGCGCGGCGACCCGGCCCGAGGTCATGGGCCAGTTCGCGCTCGCCGTCCGCGGCATCGGCGAGGCGGCGCGGGCGCTCGACTTCCCCGTCGTGTCCGGCAACGTCTCGCTGTACAACGAGACGGACGGGCGGGCGATCCTGCCCACCCCCGCCGTCGGCGGCGTCGGCCGCTTGGCGGACGTCGAACGCCGCGCCGGCATCGCATGGGCCGAGGGCGACACGGTGTTCCTCGTCGGCGGGCACGGCGACCATCTTGGGCAGTCGCTCTACCTCGACATCGTGCGGGGGCGTCGCGCCGGTCCCCCTCCCCCGGTCGACCTGACGCGCGAGCGGCGGCACGGCGACGTGGTTCGGGCCCTGATAACGGGGGGGCACGTCCGCGCCTGCCACGACGTCTCCTCCGGCGGGCTCGGCGCAACGCTCGCGGAGATGGCGATGGCGTCGTGCGTCGGCGCGCGGCTCGACGTCCCGGACCCGCTGCACGTCCGCCTGTTCGCTGAGGATCAGGGGCGCTACGTCCTTGCCACGCGCCGGACCGACGCCGTCGTCGCCGCCGCGGCCGACGCCGGCATCGCCGTCGCGCCGCTCGGCATCGCCATGGGCGACGCGCTGATCGTGCCCGGTCGCCTTCGCGTTGCCGTAGCCGACCTCCGCGCAAGGCACGAGGCGTTCCTGCCCTCACTGATGCACCCTTGATCCTTCGCTTTAAGGCCGGGACTGGTATTCCGGAGCCGACGGTTGCGGCGAGACGGGCGGCGGCGGACGCCGGCCGCCCGCCGGTCGTAGCAGGGCGCGACACGGCGGAAGTCATTGAGCCGGCCGAACACGCGCTCGATGGCGTTCGGGTCGCGGGAGAGGAAGGGCAGGAAGCACGCCTCCAGCGCCCCTTGGACGTCGGCGGGATGTTCGCCAGCGCGCCGCAGGCCTCGACAGCGCGGCGGATCGCATTGACGTCGCATGCCGTGTCGGCGTGGACGACCCGGCAGGCCGGCATGGCGCTCACCGGCAGGCCGGCATGGCGCTCAGTAGCCTGCAGTCGGCCGCTTGCCCGCCGGTCGGGTGGAAGGCGACCGGCTTACCGAGGCCACGGGTCAGGGCGAGGATCTTGGTCGTGCGCCCGCCGCGGGAGCGTCCGATCGCCTGGCCCCGCTCCTCTCTCGACCGCCGGCGGCGCAGCGATGGGTTTTCACGGCCGACGAATGGGTCAGGATCGCCGAGGGCGGTCGGCCAGCCGCGGCCGGAGCGCGGAAGACATCGACCCCCACGCCCCTCGCCGCCCAACGGACGACGCGGTTGCAGAGCGTCTCGTGCGGGCCGTAGGTTTGACGCGCATCCCTTCCACCGGCAGCCCGACGTCAGGACGGGGACGACCCCGCCGATGACCCGGCGGTCGCCAACGCGAAGCTTCCCTCGCATGTCAGTCGGCAGGAGCAGCGAGGTGCTCGAACCGCGCCTCGCTCGACCGGAAGTGCCTCGGCTCTTGTCGATCTCCCTTGGGAGATCGCGGGATCCGATCCGCCTCAACGGATCGTGCTCATGGGTCCTCGGCCTAAGGTAGGGACTTATAACAGGAGCTGACCGTTGCTGCGAGACAAGTTGCGACCGGGAAGTTGGCGGCGAGGCGATCGTAGCGCATCTCGACACGGCGGAAGTCGTTGAGCCGGCCGAACATGGGCTCGATGGGGTTGCGATCACCGTAGAGCCACGGCGAGAAGCCGTTCGTCCAGCGGCGGTTGCCCCTCCGGCGGGATGCTGGGCACGGCGTCGCGAGCCTCGACCGTCCGGCGAGCCCTGTTCGTGTCGTAGCCCCCTTGTCGGGGTGCAGGATCAGGCAGTCCGCGACCGTCTCGACAGGGTCGGTGCAGTGGGCGACCTGTCCGCCGGTCAGCAAGAAGGCGACCGGCGACAGACCTCGTCGGTCAGCGCATGGATCTCGGTCGTGCGACCGCCGCCGGAGCGCCCGATCGCTGGGGTTCGCTCCCCCCCCCCCCCCCTCTGGCGCCGGACGCACAGCGGTGCGCCTCGACGGCCGAGGGGTCGACCAACAGCGCTGGCGAGGGCCCGCCCGCCGAGGCGAGGGCGCGGCAGAGATCCACACGCCCTTCGCGGCGCAACGAACGAAGCGGTTGTAGAGCGTCTTGTGCGGCCCGTCGCCGTCGAGCGCATCCTTCCAGCGGTCCCCAGAGGTCAGCTCGAAGCAGCGTTCGCAATCGGAAGCTTACCCCACGGCAGCGTCGACCGCTCGAGCGGAACGCGCTCGATCACGTTGGCCCAGCGAGTACAGCTGGAACGTGCTGCCATGCTTGCGAGCGACGGTCGTCCTTGGTGCTCGGCACGATAAGGCTGGTGGGGGACGCATGAAGGTGCTGAAGACGATGAGCGCTGGAGACGGTACGGACCGTTCCGGACGCGGCGCTCCGCACGACGACAAGAGCGACGACCCAGCGTGCGGCGATGTCGTCCTCATGCTTCGCCGGGCGCAGAGCGTGTCGGCGTCCTTGGCGGTTGCCTGCTGCCCCTAACGACCCCGGATGGACGCGCGGAACAGCACGCGCACGACGCGTCCTAGGCCGCGGACTCACTTCGCGGCGATCCAGATGCGGATCGCTGCGAGGGTGATGGCGGCGAGGTTGTCAGGCCGGCGATCGGACCGCGTGGCGATGCGGCGGAACCTTTTGACCCGATTGAAGGACCGCTCGACGAGTTGGCGCTCGCGGTAAAGGAGGCGGCTGAAGGCGAACGTGTTCTTACAGATCACGCGTGGCGGGATGTGGGCCCATGCGCCGCCTCCGCTCGCGTGCGCGCGGATCGCGTTGGTGTCCTATGCCCGGTCGGCGATGAGGATGGAGCCTGGCACGAGGCCGTCGATCAGGCCGAGGGCGGCCGGTGCGTCGCCGGCCTGTCCGGGTGTCAGCGCGAGGCGGATCGGTCGTCCCTCGGGATCGACGAGGGCGTGGATCTTCGTGGTCAGGCCGCCGCGGGAACGGCCCATGCAAGCGATCGTCCCCCCCCATTCAATGGTGGCGGCGTGCTGGTGGACGCGCACGCATGAGGCGTCGATCATGACGATGTCGCGGTCGTAGCTTCCGACACGGCGGCCAGGATGCGGTCCGAGATCCCCTTCGCCCGCCATCGGACGAAGCGGTTGTAGAGCGTCGTGCGTGGTCCGTAGCGCTCGGGCAGGTCGCGCCAGGGCGACCCGGTCCGGAACCGCCAAAGGATGCCGTCGATCACCCGTCGGTCGTCGACCCGAGGCACGCCCCTTCGTCGGCAAGAGCGGCTGGATGATCGCCCCCCAACATCGCGTCGCTCAATGGTGCCGGTCCGTGTCGCTCCCTGTGTGAAGGAGGGCAGACCAAACCCGATGAGCTTTGATCGATCGTTGATGGGGACGCGACCTAAGTCGGCGCCGGTCCCGTGCATCAGGCCGGGAGGCGATCCATCGTCGAGATGTCGCTCGCAGCACGCACGTAAACGTTGCGCCACGTGCGGTGCCGGCTGAACCGCGCGGTGAGGCCGAGCGTCGTCTCTGCTCCCCCTAGCACGAGGTACCCGTCAGGGGCCAACACGCCGCTGATCCGCTCCAACACACCGGTCTTCGTCGGCCGATCGAAGTAGATGAGAACGTTGCGACAGAACACGATGTCGAAGGTGCCAAGGCGTGCGAAAGGCTCGAGCAGGTTGCGGCACTCGAACGTGACGCGCGACTTGATCCGTGGGGCGATGGTCCAATGGTTGCGTTGCACCTTCTGAAAGTAGCGACCAAGAAGGTGCGGCGGCACGCCTCGTCCGACCTCGAACTCGGTGTATTCGCCGAAGCGAGCTCGTCGAAGCGCGGCTTGGCTGATGTCGCTGGCGAGGATTTCGACGCGCTGTCCGGCGAGCTTCGCAGCGTTCTCCTCGAGCACGATGGCGATCGAGTATGGCTCTTGTCCGGTCGAGGCGGCAGCGCACCAGATCCTGATCGGTCGGCCTCCGCGGGCGCGCATCAACGTCGGAAGCATGTGCTTGATCAACGCATCGAACGGCTGCGTGTCGCGGAAGAACAGCGACTCGTTGGTCGTCATCGCGTCGACGACCTCTTCGGTGATCCTAGCGCCGCGCACGTCGCGCATCGCGGCCACGAGCTCCCCCACGTCGGCGAAGCCATGGGCCTCGATGATGGGCTTGAGCCGTGCCGTGATGAGGTAGTGCTTGTCGGTGTTGAGCGCGAGTCCGGAACGATCCTTGAGGATGCGTCGCAGGAAGGCGAAGTGGTCCTCCCTCAACATCATGCGCCTCCCCCCATCGCCGCCTTGACGGCCGCGGCGATGCCGTCCAGGGCAAGGACACGGTCGACCACGCCAGCCCCGACGGCTGAACCGGGCATGCCCCAAACGACGCTCGTTTCGCGATCTTGCGCGAAGACGGTTCCGCCAGCGGCTGCGATGGCCTTCGCGCCTTCACAGCCGTCGTTGCCCATGCCGGTCAAGATCACGGCGAGGACGGCGCTGCCGAACCTTTGCGCGGCGGAGACGAAGAGGACGTCCGCCGACGGCCGGCAGAAGTTCACCTGAGGCGTCTCGGTCAGCTTGAGCGAAGGTGCTCCTCCAGTGCCGCCGACCACCATGTGGTAACCGCCTGGAGCAATGCGGATCTGGCCAGCGGCGAGGGGCTCGTCCGCCCTCGCTTCGAGCGCGCACCACCCGGTGGCACGCGACATGTGATCGGCGAGGATCGGCGTGAAGGCCGCTGGCATGTGTTGTACGACGAGCACCGGCGCTGGGATGGCAGACGGTGGGATCGCGGAGAACATGGCGATGAGCGCCTGCGGACCCCCGGTCGAGCTTGCGACCACCAGCACCTTCGCAGGAGCACGCGGGCGCATGGCCCGCGCTCCCGTCGACGGGCTCGATCGCTCGCTGCCGTCCCCACTCGCAGGCTGCGATGGTGTGGTGCGTCCCGTCCGCGCCAGTGGGGCGGTTCGAGCCGCCCAGCGATGCTGCGCCAAAACCCCGAGGATCGATTGTGCGACGGCCCGGGATGCCAGGGGCTCGTCGCCCGACGGCTTCAGAATGACGCCGACCGCTCCGCACTCCATCGCCTCCGCCCTGATCGCGTGCCCCTTCCACCCCTCGGGGGCGAGGACGATGATCGGCAATGCGGGGTCGACGGCGCGGATCTTGCGAACGAGCTCGAGCCCGTGAAGCCCCGGCAGCTCGACGTCGAGGATGAGGCAGTCGGCGCCGGCCTGATCGATCGCGCGCGTCGCATCGCTCGGCCCGATCGCGTCTGGGGCCAGGCTGAAGTCGGAGTTGGATAGCGCACGGCGTAGCGCGGTCCGCAGCGGCGCGGACTGCGCGAGGAGCTGCAGTCGCTTGCGGTCCTTCCACGGGACGATGAGCGGCGCCGTGCTCACGCGTTCGCCGTCGTCAGGATACCGTCGAACAGGCGATCGACGACGACGATCAGGACGAGGTGCCTGTCGAAGCGGGTCACGCCGGCGACGACCTCGCGCCACCGCTGGTCAAGGTTAACGGGCGCAGGTTCGCGCTCGCCAGGGACCGACGTCAGGACGTCGCCCATCTCATCCACGGCGAAGCCGAACAGCTCCCCGCGACGCTCGATCCCAATGGCCAGCGTCGCGCCCCCCCTCGCCGACGGAAGTCCCAGGATCTGCCGGGTGTCGAGTGCCGTGGCGATGCGTCCGCGCAGGTTCATGACGCCGATGACGCCGGGGGACGACTGGGGCACCTGCGTGACGAGCGACAACCGGAAAACCTCGTGCACCGATGCGATCGGCAGCGCGAACCAGTGATCGGCGAGCCTCGCGGTCACGAAGCCGTGGGGTTCGTCGAGGCCTCGACCGACGGGCTTCATGCGGCGATCCCGTCGGACGCAGGCTTGATGCAACGACGCAGGCACTCGAGGATGCCGTTGCGATCGAGCTTGGAGATGGAGCCTGCGAAGCCCTCGGCGCAGGCCCGCGCGACGGCGTCGTCCGTTAGCGTGCCGGTAAGCGCCACCACGGGGACCGAGTCGAGCCGGCTGATGCGCCGCAACGCCTTTGCGAAGGCGAAGCCGCCCATCTCCGGTGTGTCGACATCGGTCAAAATCACCGCAGGGTGCAGCCCACGCTCGAGCCGCTCCAGGGCCTCCGCGCCCGAGGCACACGCGATGGGCACGAGCCCGGCGGAGCGGACCACCGGGGCGACGAGGTTGCGGAAGAACGCCGAGCCGTCGACGATCAGCACCTTATCGTTCCCGTCGCGGACGCGCCGGTGGAGATCGAACCAGTGCGGCGACGCGCGGCCAAGGAAGTACGACACGTCGACGACCTCGGCATGGGCACCACCGATGATCGCGCTTCCCAGGATCCCGTTCTGCTCAGAGGGGATCTGCACCTCGACCCGATCCTCCACGATGTCGAGGATCTCATCGACGATGAGGCCCATGGAGCGCTCCCTGTCGGACATCACGAGGACGGGCTTGCGCTCGGCGGACGACGGATCGGAAGGCTCGCCGAACCAGACGAGCGGGATGAGCTTGTCGTGGTACCTCATGCGCCACCGGCCGTCGGACTGCTCGGCGTCGGCGAGACAGAGGTCCTCCAGCCGGGTGACGAGGCTGACAGGGAGCGCCTTACGGCATCCGCTGGCCGCCTTGAAAAGGAGGAGAGGCTGCCTGTCGTCGTCGACCGGGGCGCCCGCGTCCGCTGCAACCGTGCTCGACAACGTCCCCTCCCCGGCGCTTATCGCGGCCGAGCGCACGCCGTTCGGATCGACGATCATGATGACGCGCCCGTCCCCGAGGATGGTGCATCCCGAGAAGAGCTCCAGGTTGCGCAGCCCGATCGGCAGCGGTTTTAGGACGACCTCCTCGGTGCGCAGCACGGCGTCGACCAAGAGACCGAAGCGGAGCCCTCGCGCCCTCATCACCATGACGAAGCCTTCGGTGGACGCGTCCGCGACCGGCCGCTGTCCGCCCGCGTCAAGGCTCGTCGGGAGCCGAAGCACCTCCTTCAGATCGATGATCGGGAGAAGCCGGCCGCGCGAGCACAGCACCGGAGCGTCCTTGATGAGCTGGATTGAGTGAGGTCCTCCGGGGGCAACCCTCAAGAGTTCGTCCACCGACGTCTGCGGCACCGCGAAGTGATGGTCGTCGACCTCCACGATGAGGGCATGCAGGATCGCGAGCGTCAGCGGGATCCTCAAGGTGAAGACGGAGCCCCGCCCAGGCACGGAGCGCACGTCGATGGAACCGCCAACGCGCTCGATGTTGGATTGAACGACGTCCATCCCGACACCACGGCCAGACAGCGAGGTCACCCGCTGCGCGGTGGAGAAGCCCGGCTCGAAGATGAAGGAGAAGATCTGTTCCTTCGACATCCCATCGGTGTCTTCGGCGGTGGCGATGCCGCGCTCGATGGCCTTCGCCTTGATGCGCTCGACGTCGAGCCCCCTACCGTCGTCGGCGATCTCGACAAGGATCTGACCGCCCTCGTGGTAGGCGTTGAGCGTGATGCGCCCGACCGCAGGCTTGCGCGCGGCCTGGCGCTCCTCGGGGTCCTCCAGTCCGTGGTCGGCCGCGTTGCGGACCATGTGCATCAACGGGTCCTTGATGCTCTCGAGGAGCTCACGATCGAGCTCGGTCTGGGCCCCGCACATCTCGAGCTCGATCTGCTTACCGAGGCTTGCCGAGACGTCCCGAACGACGCGGGGCAGCTTGCGCCATGCGTTCCCGATGGGCTGCATCCGGGTCGACATCACCGCCCGCTGGAGCTCCCCGGTCACCGAGGACAGACGCTGCAGCGCCAGCTTGTGGCGGATGCGCTCCTCGTTGCGCATGATCTCGTTCAGCTCGTTGCGCGATAGGACAAGCTCCGAGACCACCGTCATGAGATGATCCAAGGTGTCGAGGGAGACCCGGATCGAGCGCTCGCCGGCCGCGCCCTCTGCACCCTCGGCCTTCTCCCCCGTCGGCTCGGCGATCGGCGTGGCTGGCTTGATGGCGGACGCTGACGCGGTGCAGGGAGAAGCTGCAGAGCCGATGGTCTCGGTTGATGGGAAGCTGGCGTCGGACGGGCTGGCGTCGGCGCGTGCCTCGCGCTCACTAGCTGCCCGTGCGTCGACCCTCGGCACCCCGGCCACGGTGATCGCCTCGCCCTCCGTGCTGGCCGCGCCGTTGCCTCCCGTGCCAGCGGCGTCGAGCGATGCGATGATCCCTTCGTCGGACCCATGGGGCTCGGTTCCCCCGCTCGCCTCGATGGCGTCGAGCAGCAACTTCAGCAGGTCGACGACCCTCAACACCCCGTCGATCGCCTCGTTCGTGACGGGCGCACCGGTGCGCAGCCGGTCCATAAGCGTCTCGGCGGCGTGAGCGAGGCCGGCCATGCGGGGCAACCCGAGGAAGCCGCACGTGCCCTTGATCGTATGCATCAGCCTGAACAGCTCGTTCAGCGTGCCCGTCGGCTCCGAGGCATGCTCGAGCTCCACGAGGCGCACGTCGACCTGCTCGAGCGCCTCCTGCGTGTCGGTGATGAACTCGCTGAGGAGCTCGTCATGTCCGTCCATGGCGCGGTCCCCTACCGACGTCCGTCAGGCGGTTCGCGTTCAGGCGGCGGTCGAGCGCATGGAGGCGATGAAGCTCGCCATGCGCGTCTTCAAGGTGTCGGCGTACGTGGTGAGTTCGTCGGCCGCGTCCACGATCTCGTTCGCTCCATGCCCGGTGTCGTTGGCGGCCTTGGAGACGTCGAGGATGGTCGTCGACACGTCCTGGGTCGACACGGCGGCCTGGTGAACGCTCTGGGCGATCGCTCCGGTGGCCGCCGCCTGCTCTTCGATCGCCGAGGCGACGCCGGCAGCCAGTTCGTTCGCCTGCGCGAAGCTTGCCTTCAGGCTCTGGATTGCGCCAACCACCCGATCGACGTCCAACTGGACCGCGCCGATCTGCGACGAGATCTCCTTGGTGGCGTTGCCGGTTTGTTCGGCGAGCGACTTGACTTCCATGGCGACGACCGCAAAGCCCTTGCCGGCGTCACCCGCACGGGCGGCCTCGATGGTCGCGTTGAGCGCCAACAGGTTGGTCTGGCTTGCGATGTCCCCGATGAGGTCGACGACCTGGCCGATCTTGCGCGCCGACCGAGCGAGCCCCTCCACCACCGACGTGGCGTCCTCCGCCTTGCGCAGCGCCTCCATGGAGATCAGTGTCGACTGGGCCACCTGGCTGCCGATCTCCTGGGCGGAGGCGGCAAGCTCCTCTGCAGCGGACGCGACCGCTTGCACGTTGCCCGAGGTCTCTTCGGCAGCGCTCGACACCCGCCCGGCCTGCGTGTTGCCCTTGTCGGCGCTCCGTCGCAGCGTCGCGGCGCTGGTCGACAACCGCCCCGCCGAGGCCGACAGCGACCGCACCACCGACGCGACATCCGCCTCGAGGAGCGCAACCAACTCTTCGGTCCGCTGCGTGCCCTCCTCCATGCTCCCCTTGGGAGCCTGCACCAAGGCCAGCCTCGCTTCGTGGTCCCGGAGCAGGTCGCCCAGTCCCTCGGTGGCCCTTGCTGCGCGCCCAAGGACCCCATCGAGCTGAAGGCCCGCAGGGTTCGCGGTCGCCTCGCCGGCTGCAAGGCGCTCCATGGCATCAGCCAGCGCATCAAGCGGCCGCGCGAGGTGTCGCCGGGTCATCAGCACGGCGGCAACGCCAGCCAGGAGGGCTGCGCCAAATGCCGTCGAAAGGCCGAGCACGCCAGCCCATGCGCCGGCAGCGACAACTGCGGCCTGTAGGCGCTCAGCCCGATCAGTGATGGCGTTGCCGACGACATCGCTGAGCCTCGCGACCTCGGCGAGCTGTAGCCGCAACTCTCCCGTCGCACGACCTGCATCGAGCTCGCCGCGCTCCACGCCTTCGACAAGCGCACGGCCGTTGCCAACGAGGCGCCGCGTCGTTCGCACCAGAACCACGGCATCCTCGTCGTCCGTCGCGACTGGGAAGGACGCAACAGCTGCATCGAGCGCGTCGAGCGCAGCGACCAGACGCGTCCCGTCGTCACCGGCGCGCGACGCCGCAAGACCTGCGGACTGCACCGCGACGGGGCGCATCGCCTGCTCGACGTCGAGCAGGACGACCGCACGCTCGACCTGAGCCGACACGCGCTCCAGCGCACGTCTTGCCTCGAGTACGTGCTTGAAAGAGAGGCCGGCGACGAGGAGGGTCGCAGCCCCAAGGAGCGCGACCATCGCGAGGATGCGGGACGTGATCGACATGCGTTCACCAGTTGCCGGAGTTAGTGCAGGGCGGCTGCGGTGGGACGGACCGCTTCGGGCGCGCTCGGTGCCTCGGGCGAACCGCCTGGACCTTGAGCTGCGGTGCCCTGCGCGTTGAGATTGACGTAGTTCAAGCCGTCCACCAGCAGGTCCTGGATGACGTCGTCACCCATGCGCTCGTTCACCCGCGCCTTGGCACCATCGGCGAGCGCTGCTAGGTCGAGCCGCGCAAGCTGACCGAAGTCGACCTCGGCGGAACCATAGATCGTGCGGAAGATCTCGTCGGTGATGAAGGCGTCCGGCTCGGCTGCGAGGGCGCGCAGGACGGCTGCGTCTGCGGTGTAGACCATGCGCACCACGACGTAGCCCGCCAAAGCCCCATCCTCCACGACCGGCACGCTCATGGTCGGCAGCGACGTGTAGCGCAGGCCCTCGAGCTTCGGCTTCGGGTCGTCCGCCCCCGACTGCAGCTTGAAGGCTGCCGCGGCGTAGCCCGCTCCGAGCGTCACGACGACGGCCCAAAGGCCAACGATGAGCAGCTTCACTTCGCGCCCTCCACGCTGGATGAGGGCAGCCTCCGTCCGACGCCGGTCGGGCTGCTGTCGTAGGTTCCGTCCGACTCGGAGGCGAGGACGGCCTCGGTGACGATCTCGGCGATGAGGCGTGCCGCGTCGAGGCGGCGCGCGAGTAGGGCCTCCTCCTGCGCGAGCTTGCTGCGCAGACGCCGCACGTCGTTGGCCAGCGTGAGGTCCCTCGGCGCGCGCGCCCCGAGGCGCGACAGCTCGAGCAGGACGCGGCCCTTCGCATCCGCGATCGCCCGGTCGTCGAGGGTTCGACCGGACTGCATCGCAGCGATCGAGCCGTCGATGAGCACCTCCAGCCGACCCAGTAATGTCGCAATGGCGCTCGTCATGCCGCCGGTCCCTCGCGCTCGTCCAGCATCTCGTTGACGAGGTCGGCGATCCCGACCCCTCCTGTCTCGGCGATCTCGGCCGCCAAGTGCTCGGCAAAGACGCCGCGCCAAAGCTTGCCGCCGTCGCTGCCCCAGAAGGACGACGTGTCGGATGGGAGCATCTCGGACACGAAGGTCCCGAGCGTCACGGCCTCGAAGGCTCGGCCGACGTCCTGGGACGCTGCGACCCGCGCCTCGGCGGCGGACCCCGTTCCGCGCATGGCGACGGCGAAGGGCTCGGCAGCCGATGGGGATCGCGGCAGCGAAGGGGTTGGGGCGATGCGCGCGCGTTCAGTCGCGGCGATGGGGGGAACAGAGGTCATTGGCATCCTCTTGGGCGGTGGCCCACGCCGCGCGCGGACCGCTTCCACATTCAGCCTAGTCCCGCTGGCTGTTGACAGGCTTGCACGGCCCTGCTGGCGCGCCATCGGACCGCTCGGGCGTCCTCGACGTCACCGCGACCTCCTCGAGCCGCCGCCGCTCCCTTCGGGCCCGCTCGGCTCGGTCGGCCTGCGCAGCACGCTCCGCGAGACGCTCCGCGATCAACTCGAGCTGCCCCTGCCGCTCAGCCGCCTCGTCGATGCGCCTACGCAGCTGCTCGCTGGCGCGCCCGTTGCGGCGCAGCGCGCCGGCCATCGCAGGGACGGCGATCCCGTGCAGGACCGTGTCGTCGCACAGCGCGGCGAGGATCTCGGTGCCTTCTACAACGCTCGCCTCGTGTGCGGCCTTGGCGGCGACGCGTTCCGCGCGTGCGGCGTCGGCGAGCGCCCGCTGGGCGCCAGCGAGCCGGGCCAGGCGTTCGGCGCGGCCCCTCACGAGGCGATCGCGAGCTGACGGAAGGCGTCGGCGAACGCGGTCATCACCTCGCGGATGGCGAGGGCCATCATCAAGAGGCCGCCTGCGGTGACGAACGGCAGCGCCACGAAGAAGACCGGGATCGACGGCGTGAGCTTGTTGGTGAGGCCGATGGCGAAGTTCACGATCACCGAGTAGATCACGAACGGCGCCGCCAGGCGCAGCGCGACGAAGAACGTGGTCGCGGCGCGGTCCGCCACGGACACCAGCGCCTCGCGCACGTCGATCCCGCCGCCTGGCGGGACGACGGCGTACGAGCCGACCAACGCCCGCAGGATCTCGTGATGCAGGTCGGCCAGGAAGATGATGACGACGGCGGTCGCCATGAACAGCGTCGCGGTCGTTTGGCTCGGCTCGGCCCCCTCCAGCCCGACACCCGGGATCGCGCCCAGCCCGACCATGTTGGAGATGGCGACCGACATCGTCTGCAACGCCATCAACAGGAGGCGCGACAGGAGGCCGATCGTGAGGCCGATCATGGTCTCGGTGCCAAGGACCTTCAGGAGGTCCGCCGGCGCTCCGGAGCCCACGGCCACAACCGCATCGTCGAGGACGAGCGGGGCCATCGCGAGCGCGATCCCGAGCGCGAGGAACAGCTTGACCTGCATCGGCACACGCAGGGAGGAGAGCCCGGGCGCGATCAGGAAGACCCCGCCGACGCGCGCGAACACCACGGCGACGCCAAGCACTGCCGCGTCCAGCCCCATGGGCTCCAGCGCCGCCTCGTTCACGAGATGGAGCCGATGGGCTGCACGGTCGTGCCGCGAGCGATCTCAAGGTGTGAGAGGACCGCGATCGACGGGAACATGCGCTCGATGATCATGCGCACGTAGGGTCGCGCGTCGGGCGCGGTGACGATGGCGAACTTCGCGTGGACCGCCATCTGTTCGCGGATCGCCTTCGTCGCCTCCTCGCCGAACTGCTCGACGAGCCGTGGGTCGAGGGCCAGCTCCACCACCTCCCCCTTGGCGTCGCGCTTCAGACCCTGGTGGAAGGCGAGGTCCCAACGGTTGCCGAGGCGCAGGACGTGGAGCGTCCCCTTCTGCGAGAGGTCGCCGCAGATCTGGGCGGCCATGCGGATGCGGACGTGCTCGGCGACCGCCTCCGCGCGCCGGGCATGCGGGGCGACCTCCGCGACCGCCTCGAGGATGAGGTGCAGGTTGCGGATCGACACCCGTTCGGCGAGCAGCAGCTTGAGGACCGCTTGGAGCCCCGAGTTGGAGATCTGCGCCGGCACGATCTCGTCGATCAGCTTCTTGTACTCGCCGTCGAGGCGATCGAGGAGCGCGCGCATGTCCTTGTAGGACAGGAGCTGCGCGAGGTTGTTGCGCGTGATCTCCACGAGGTGCGTCAAGACAACCGACAGGTTGTCGATGGGGACGAACCCCTCGCGCTTGACGTCGGCGGCGAAGGCCTCGCTGATCCACACGGCCTTCATCCCGAACGCCGGGTCACGCGTCTCATCGTGCGGCACCTGCGGCGCCGGCGCCTCCGCGGTGACGACCAGGAAGTCGCCGACCCGCAGTTCGTGCGTGCCTACCGTGGTGCCGTGGACGGCAATCTCATATCCCTTGGATGGCACGGTCAGGCTTTCGGTGACCTTGATCTCGGGGATCACGAAGCCGAACTCGCGGGCGAACTTCCTGCGGATCTTGGCGACGCGATGGGCCAGCTCGGTGGGCGAGCGCAGCACGGTGCGCGCGAGCTGCTTGCCGACGATGAGCTCGATCTCCGGGATGTCGAGTTCGGCGCGGACCGAATCCTTCTGGCTGCGCGTCGCCTCCTCGGCGGCACGCTGCTCCTCGGCGATCCGGGAGGCCTCGTCGGCGCGCCGCTGCCTGGGGATCGTGTAGGCGACGAAGGCGAACGCCGCGGCGAGGAGCATGAAGGGGATGGTCGGCAACCCCGGCATGATGGCGAACAGCGTCATGAGGCCGGCCGCCATCAAGAGCGCCTTCGGGTAGGCGCCAAGCTGGCCGAGGACCGCCTTGTCGGTCGAGCCTCGGGTGCCCCCCTTCGAGACGAGCAGGCCCGCGGCGAGGGAGATCACCAGCGCCGGGATCTGGCTGACGAGCCCGTCACCCACCGACAGGCGGGTGAAGACGTCCGCGGCGGCCCCCAGCTCCATGCCGTGACGCGTCGTGGCGATGACGATGCCGCCGAATATGTTCACGGCAATCACGATGAGCGAGGCTACCGCCTCGCCGCGCACGAACTTCGACGCGCCGTCCATGGAGCCGAAGAACGAGGACTCCTCTTCCAGCTCGCGCCGACGGCGCTGCGCCTCGCCGTCGTTGATGAGGCCCGATGACAGGTCCGCGTCGATCGCCATCTGCTTGCCTGGGATCGCGTCCAGCGTGAAGCGCGCGCCCACCTCCGCGATGCGCGTCGCGCCCTTCGTGATGACGAGGAAGTTCACCACAACGAGGATGAGGAAGACGACGATCCCGATGACGAAGTCGCCCGACATCAGGAAGTTCGAGAAGCCCGCGATGACGTGTCCGGCCGCGGTCACGCCCTCGTGGCCGTCGGCCAGGATGAGGCGCGTCGTCGCGATGGTGAGCGCCAGCCGCAGCATGGTCGCGATGAGCAGGATCGTCGGGAAGGACGAGAACTCGAGCGGCTTCTCGATCCATAAGGCGACCATGAGGATGAGGACGGCGAGGGCGATCGACAGGGCGAGCGCGACGTCGATCACGAAGGTCGGGATCGGCAGGATCAGGACCGCCAGCATGCCGACGACGGCAATGGCGAAGGCGACGTCGCGCAGGCCGGTGGGCAGGAACGCAGCGCCGCCCGCGGGCGCCCCGGTGTCGGTGGTCGTCATGGTTCGCCCTCATGGCAAAGCGATGCAGGGCCTGCCTCGGGCAGGCCATGTTTCGTGCTGACAGCAATCTGCGTGCGAGGGCTTGCGTCAGGCTGGCGGCCGGACGCGCTGAAGCTGCGACGCACGAGGCCGGGCGACAGGACGAACTGTGACCGTCGAGCGGCCACCGGTGTCGGGCAACCACCGGTGTCGGGTGGCCACCGGCGTCGGGCGCATCACGCCGGGCGCTTGTCCTCGACGGTCGTTGCAAAGGGCACGAAGCCGGCGATCACCTCGCCTGGGATGTCAATGAGGCGGTACTGACGGCTGTCGACGAACATGAGTTGCTGGTTGCCCTTGCCGATCAGCCGGCCGTCGTCAGCGCGGATCTCGTGCTCGATGCGGGCGAACTTGCGGTTCACCTTGTCGATGCGCAGCCTGACCACCGCCGGTTCGAACTCACGCATCTCCGACACGAACTGGTGGAAGACGTCGCGGGTGAGGATGAGGAACTCGGTGGTGTTGAGGTCGAACTTCGGCAGCACCTTCGCGAAGAACATCTCGCGGGCTCGGCCGAGCCAGCGCAGGTAGTTGGCGAAGTAGACGTTACCGACGGAGTTCGTGTCGTCGTAGGTCGGCATGACGACGAGGTTGAACCACACACCGTCGAAGTGGCCACGCGCCGGGATCATCTCCGCGCTTCCCGCGTCCCCGATGACCACGGACGACGCCTGCGCGGCGGCGGCCGGCGGCGCCGGCTCGTCGACGCCGGATCGACGGTGGGCCGAGCCCTCGCGCGCAAGGAGCGCGAGGAATGGCAGAAGCGGCGCGAAGGCCGTCATGAGGGGGAGCCCGCCGTAGTAGCCGACGCCGAACACGAGGAGCGAGGCGGCGCCGAGCAGCGCACATAACGTCCCCTCGGCAGGGCCGGCCCCACGCAGGAGCTGGAGGACGACGCTGGCGGCGAAGCCGACGAAGACCGTCGCGTAGGGGGCCATGAGGTCGAGCAGGGACGCGTTGGCCGCGACGGCGCCGAAGGCAATGGCAGCCGCCGCGAGGAAGGCCCAGAACGGGGTCTCGACGAGGCTACGCGGCAGCAGGGACAACGCGGCTCCGCCGTGGGCGCGCACGCTGGCCATCGTCCAGCGCACGCCCGCCCATGCACTGTCGAGGGTCGTGAACATCGCGGTCACGGCCCACACCGTGGCGAGCGCGATGACGAGGGCGTCGGCGTCCCGCAGCGCGGCCGCGAAGGCAGGCGTCGCGTCGGCGGCGCCCGCCCAATTGGTGGCGAGCGCAGCCTCGCCCATGGGCAGATCGATGACGAACGCAGCGTTGACCGTGATCAGGACGAGAAACAGCGCCCCACCGAGCCCGTAGGCCAGGCCGACGGAAGTGCCGTTCGCACGGATCGCAGCGGCGCGCTGCCACTGCTGCACGTCAAGCCAGGGGCCCAGCAGGAAGCCGACGAGCGTTGGGATGACGAGCGAAAGGTCGGCGCCGGCGCGCACCGTCGCACCGTCGCCGCCCATCGGACGCATGACGAACGCAGCGATCGCGGCTCCCAGCGCGAGGGGCAGCGCCACAAGGTGGAGCCGCCTGAGCGCACCAAGGCCGGCGTGCCCCGCCGCCATGGCCGCGAACGCGACGATGAGCACGGCCGGCAACGCGAACGCGCCCACCATCGGCACGGCAAACAACGTGGCGAAGGCGAACGTGGTGAGGCCGACCGCAAGCGCCTGGTAGGCGATGAGGATCGGCGCGTGACGCGCCGCCGCGCGACGCAGTGCGCCCTCGAGATCCTCCTTCGGACCGAGCCGCGCGAGCGCCGCTCCAAACAGCGCCAGGCCGAGCGCGTTCGGCAGGGCAAAGAGCGTAAAGCCCAGCCATCCCTCGCTCGCGGCAAGGTGCACGGAGTAGAAGAAGCCAAGACCCCAGAACCAAGACAGCGCGATGGTCGGCGCCCATGATGCCGAGCCGACCAGCGACGCGGACGCGCGCCGCGGCGGACGCGAGGGCGGGGCGTCCCGCGCTCCGGTCGACGGGGATGGGCGGGTCGCCATGGATGGCGAAGGCATGCGCATGACAAGACGCTCCGTCCGGCCACCACGACGCGCCGGCTCCACGCCCCAGTTGTTTGACGCGGACGCCTCGCGGTCAAGGACCATCGTCGGCGCACCGCGTGAGGGCGGCCGCGTCCCCCTCGTCAGAAGCCGGTCGCGATCCTGCCGTAGACCTCCTCGGTCATGGCGTAGATGTGCGCCCCCATGAAGGTCGCTGACACCGCCGAGACGACGAGGATCGCGATGATCTTCGGGATGAAGGTCAGCGTCATCTCCTGGACCTGCGTCAGCGCCTGGATCAGCGAGATCGTCACCCCGACGACCATGGCGGCGACGACGGCGGGAGCCGAGGCGACCAGGACGGTGAAGATCGCGCTTTGCACGAGATCGATGGCGTCGACTTCGCTCATCGCCTCAGCCGACCGTCATGCCGTCGCCGAACGGCAGCACGCGGCCGTCGGTGAGGATCGCCTGGCTTCCGTTCGCGGTGATCTGCACCTTCTCCACCGTACCGGACGCGCCGTCCGCGGTTGTGACCGTGCGTCCGATGAGGCTGCCGGCGTCGCCGAGGGCGTTCGCCGTCATCATCGCCTCGAGCTTCTTGTTGGTCAGGATGTTCTGCTCGACGTTGGAGAACGTGGCCAGCTGGGCGATGTACTCGGTGTCGCTCATCGGCTCGAGCGGGTCCTGGTTCTGCATCTGCGTCACCAGAAGCTTCAGGAAGGCGTCGTAGTCGAGGGTCGGCGTGGTGCCGGGCGCGACGACGCCAGAGGAGGGACGGGTGTCGGTCGGGCCGACCGCGGCGATGGAGGTCATGGTGCGCTCCGTACGAGGTGGGATGGGCTACTGGAGCCGGCTGATGGGGGCTGAACGGGCGTGCTCCTCGCCCCTTGCCAGCAACACGGGCTCGATGGCGTCCGGCGGGACGTCCGTACGGCCCGCCTCGCCGACGCCGGGCGCCTGGCCCCGCTTCGGCCGGGTCCCGCGGGCGGGCACCGGGCGCTCCGCGTCGGGCCCGACGCCCATGAGCTCGGCCTCCTCCGCGAACAGGCCGCGCAGGGTCCTCAACGCGTGGAACGGACGCTCCGCGCTGACCTGACGCATCGCCTCCTGGATCCCATCGCGAAGGAACTGCGAGCGGAAGACCGTCGCAAGGTCCACCGCCATCGCCTCGAACAGGGCTCGGCTCGCCGGCGCGTTCGCCGGATCCATGAGCATGGCCTGGACCACGAAGTAGAGCTGGCGGATGGGCGTTTTCGTGTCCTCCACCTGGAGGACGTGGTTCTCCAGGAGGAACGTCGCGTCGTTGAGGAGCTCGAGCGTGACCTTGCGGTCGACCTTGAGGACTGCGCCGTTGAGGAACAGCCGCTCGCCGGCCCGCAGCGAGATGTGCATGGGCCGCGGGCCGTCGCGCAGCGCCTCACCGGCCTTGGCGGAGCGTCGGATCGGGTTGGTCATCGTGACAGTCCTTCGCGCACGGTTGCGTTGATGTCGATGAGCGGCGACCAGTCGCTGCGGCGGCCGGCGATGATGGCGTCCGCCTCGCGCATGACCCACAGCCCGATGGAGATGAGGTTCGCCTTCAGCTCGTCGGAGAGGTCGTTGCCGGGGTGCGTGAGGTCCTTGATCAGGTAGCCCCACAGGAGCTGGACGTGTCGTGCTGCATTCCGGCTTTGCCGACCGTCGCAGGGTGAAGCGTGGGCCGCGTTCATCAGCGCGATCGCCATGTCGAAGGCCTCGCGCTCCTCCTCGCGTCCGACCGTGCTGCTGCCCTGGTGCACGTCGGCATACATGCTTGCTGTCAAGTTGAACTCCCTATGCGTAGTTGAGGATCGACAGCCTCGAAAGTTGATTGGTCAGCGCGTAGCTCATCTCTAGTTGCGTGGTGAGGAGGTCGATGCGCACCTTGGCCTCGACCGGATCCGCACCCTCGAGCTCGGCGATCTTCGTCGTCAGGATGTCGCGCGACAGGCGCAGCCGGCTGTCGGCCTTGTCCACCGCGTTCTCCGCGAAGCCGAGCTTGGCCTTCAAGGCGACGACCTCGGTGATCGCGCGGCCGACGACGAGGCGTGCCTCCTCGACGACGACCTCGCGGACCGATTCACTCAGGCCGGAGAGGTTGAGCGCTGCGACCATCGAGAACCCTTGGGCGAGCGTGCGGATGGCCTGTTCGTTGGCGTTCGTGCCAGTCTCGAGCCATTCGGACGGCGCGATGCGGCTTTGCATGTTCCCGGAGGAGGCCGACGACCACGCGATGTCCCACCCGGTCAGATCGAACTCACCGGCAAACTCGTTCTGCAGGAAGTCGCGCATGTCGGAGGGGTCGATGGTGGCGACGGCCGGGTCGTAGGCGGACATGCCAAACTTCGCCTGGAACTGGAGATCGATGGAGGTGCGTGCGCCGTCGTCGAAGCGCCGCATGGGAGGCTGTTGCGTGCGCTGGCCGCCGAAGAGGTAGGAGCCGCCGTCGGACGCATTCAGCCGATCCGCGAAGCGGTCGAGCGAGGACTGCGCCTGGATCGTCAAAGTCCTCGCCGATGCGTTCCCCGGTGGCAGCGCGACCAACGCGGACATCATCTCCGAGGCGACGGTCTCAAGGTCGGCGAGCGCGGACTGCGTCATCGACAACCGCGCCGCGGCGGAGGCGTTCGACGTGATGAGCGTCTCGACGAGCGCGAGGTCGATGCGGCTCGAGACGGTGTGGCCGGTCGCCGAGCCAAGCGCCAGGCCGACGTCGGCGTGACGTTGCGTGGCCACCTCCTTCGTACGGTCGGTGAGCTCGGTCTGCAGTCGGGTGATCTGCGACCGGGGCGCGTCGCGCAGCGCCGCCGTGGAGATGTAGCTCGCGTGCATCAGGCGATCCTCAGGAGGCTGTCGAACATCTCATCGATGATGGAGAGAAGGCGGGCGGAGGCGGCGAAGCTGCGCTCGATGGCGAGCTGCTGGGCGTACTCGTCGTCCATGTTGACGCCGCTCGCCCGCGACAGGGCGTCGGAGGCGCCGGACAGGATGGCCCGCTCCTTGGCAGCGACGTCGCTCGCGGACGCGCGGACCTTCTCGAGCCAGCCCACCGACCCTGAGGCGAAGTCGCGCAGCGTCGACGCGCCGGAAAGCTCCGCCTCGATGTCCCACGAGACGATGGCATCGAGGTCGCGGCCGAGCTGCAGCAGCCTGTCCGGGTACGCGGCGTAGCCGTTCGTGTTGCCCGATCCGTCGCGCAGGTTCTCCACGGAGCCGCCCTGGGCCGGATCGACCCCCGCCGCGACCTTGATGGTCCCGGCGTGGTCGGGCGCCCCGCCGGAGGTGAACAGGCTGCCGGTGCCGTCCTCGAACGTGTCCACAAGCACGCGGGCGATCTCGTCCAGCTGCCGGCGGTAGGTGGGAGCGATGTCGTCGCGGACACGCGCGTGGCCGACGATGGCCCCCGAGCGCGACGGCATCGGCGCGTCCGCACCGGTCACCGGCATGCCGTCGACGAGGACGGTCCCGCCCATCGTGTCGGCGGTGTAGACCGACGTTCTGCTGAAGGAGACCTCGCGCGCGGTCTGGTCGAACAGGGTGATGCCGCCGTCGGTGAACAGGGCGACGTCGCCGCCGTCCCGCTGGAGCGTGGACACACCGAGGTGGATCGACATCTCGGCGACGATGGCGTCGCGGCGATCCTGCCACAGCGTCGGATCCTCGCCGGCCGCGACCCTCTTGCGCACCGCCTGGTTCGCCTCGTCGAAGTCGCCGAGGAGACGGTTCACCTCGGCCACCCCATCGGCCATCTCGCGGTCGGCGCGCTCGCGCAGGAGGTTGAGCTCGCTCGCGGCGCGGTTCAGGGCGTCGGAAAGGTCACGGGCGCGCTCCACGACGGTCTGGCCGAACAGCGGATCGTCGGGGGCGTTCGCGTAGTCGGCGAGGGCAGCCTGGAGGTTGCCGATGCGCGCCGCCGGCGAGACGCCATCCTCGGGGTCTCCGACCGTGTCGGCGAGCACGGCGAGGTGCGCGAGCACCACGTCTGCCCCCGCCGTCGCGCTGGTGGCCGCGATCATGCGCGTGTAGAGCGCCGAGTCCTCCGCGCGCCGCACGCTGGCGACGTGGACGCCGCCGTCGAGTGTGGTGACCAGCGTGGCGATGGCACGCGAGCGGGTGGGGTCGCCCGCGGCCGCGATGTTGCGGCCCGACAGGGCGATCTGTTGCTGCGAGGCGATCAGCGCCTGCCGCGCAACGTTGGCCGCAACGTCGAGGCTCATGACGGGCCCTTAGCGCTTGAGGTTCATGAGGACTTCCAGGAGCTCGTTGCCGGCCTGGAAGCTCTTCGAGTTCGCGGTGTAGGCGCGCTGGGCGATGATCATGTCGGTGAGCTCGGACGCGAGGTCGACGTTGGACTGCTCGATGGCGCCCACCACGAGCGAGCCGTTGCCCGCGTCGTTGGGCAGCGCCACGCGCAGGTCGCCCGACTCCGGCGTCACCCGGTAGACGTTGCCGGGGAGCGGCTCCATCTGGTCCGGGGAGGGGACGTTGGCGAGCGGCAGGCGATAGAACTCGACCTCCGAGCCGTCCTCGTAGAGCGCGAACACGCGACCGTCCGCCGACACCGTGACGTCCTGGACCGTCGCCGGCGCGTTGCCGTTGATCGCCACCTCGAGGGGCTCGAACTCCGCCGCGAGCTGCGTCGTGCCGGTGATGTTGAGCTCAAGCAGATCCTCGGCGTCCGGCAGTGCGATGGACAGCATCGCCTGCTCGGACGGGTTGGCAAGATCCACCGGCGAGGTCGTCGACGGGCCGCCGTTCTGGTCGAACGTGGTGATCTGCATGATCGAACCGTTGGTCGGATCGAAGGTGACCTCAGCCTTGGCGAGCCACGCCTCGCTCGCCTGGGGCTGACCGAGCGGCGGGTTCGGCAGGGAGTACGGGAAGTCGCTCTCGAACGCCGGGTTGCGGGTCGACTGGTCGTAGACCACGACCTCCCACCTCGGATCGGTGCCAGCGATGGGGTCGTAGTCCTGGATCTTGGTCCAGTAGACGTCGAGGGTCTTCTCGCGGCCGAGGTCGTCGTACGCGATGACGGAACTCTTGACGGTGAACGACACGTCGACCGGATCGCCGTTGGTGTCGCCGCCGTTGCTGCCGGGTGTGGAGGTTACGCCGGGCGTGCCGGAGTTGTCGACGACCGGGGAGGACTCGTCGAGGTTGGCGCGGTAGACGCCCGAGGTGGACGGGGTCGCGCGCATGTTCATGTAGTCGAGGTTGACCGGCTCGAGGCCGGCGGTGTCGTTCAGCGTGATCACCGGCTTCTGGCCGTCGACGGACGGGAAGCCGAGGAGGGCGAAGCCGCCGGCGTTGACCAGGTTGCCCGACTGCCCGTCGACGACGAACGAGCCGGCACGGGTCAGGAAGTGGCCGCCGTTCCTGTCCTCGACCACGAAGAAGCCGTCGCCCTGCACCGCAAGGTCGGTCTTCGACAGCGTGTAGGACAGGGCGCCCTGCCGCGACACCTCGTAGTGCACGTTGGCAGCGACTGCTCCCGACGAGTACTCGCCGGGGCCGGCCTCGAGGATCAGCGAGGAGAACGCGGTGTCAGCCCGCTTGTAGCCGACGGTGTTGGCATTCGCGATGTTGTCGGCGACGGTGGCGAGCTTGTAGGACTGGGCTTCCATCCCGGAAACGCCAGTGCGCAGGATGTTGTAGAGGCTCATGGACTTCCCTTCTCTGGGCGTCTTCCTGGATGGACGCGGTCGGTGCTGAGCCGCCGCGCTGTGGACGGGCGAGCCGTCCGGGGCACACGCATTCTGTTTTGCACGCGTCTGCTTGTGTCAGGCTGAGGTTGCGGCCCTGTCGTTCGCCGAGCTGCCGCCTGCACCGCGCGCCGCGAGGAGCGCCGCAAGCTCGGCGAAGGCGTCCTCCGACTTCGGCGCCGTCGGGGGCTGCGCCATCGCATCGTAGAGCCGCGGGACGATCTCCACCGCGCGGTCGAGGTCGGGATCCGACCCCGGCTTGCCGCCGCCGAGCAGGCGCAGGTCGCGCGTGTCCTCGTAGCGGGCGATGAGCGACTTCAGGCGCCTAGCGAGCTCCAGCTCGTCGGGGCGGAACGCGCGGTCGGCGAGGCGTGACAGGGATGCCAGCGGATCGAGGGACGGGTAGCGCCCCGCCTCCGCGATGGCGCGCGACAGCACGATGTGTCCATCGAGCGTCCCTCGGGCGGCGTCGGCCACGGGCTCGTCGAGGTCGTCCCCGTCCACGAGGACAGAAAGGACCGCGGTCACGGATCCGGCGCCATCGGCACGACCCGCGCGCTCGACCAGGCGCGTCATGTCGGAGAACACGGACGGAGGGTAGCCGCGCGAGACCGCGGGCTCACCCGCGGCGAGCGCGACGTCGCGAGCCGCGTGCGCGAAGCGCGTCAGGCTGTCCACAATGAGGAGGACGCGCCGTCCGGCGTCGCGGAAGTGCTCGGCGATCGTCATCGCGGTGAGCGGCGCCAGACGCCGCATCATCGGCGTCTCATCGCCGGTGGCGACCACGGTCACCGTACGATCGCGGTGCGCGGCGAGCGGCCCCGACAGCATCTCCGCAACTTCGCGGCCGCGTTCGCCAACGAGGGCAGCAACCACCACATCGAAGCTCGACGCCGCTGCGATCATGCCGATGAGCGTCGACTTGCCGACGCCCGAACCTGCGAACACGCCGACGCGCTGCCCCTCGACGAGCGGCGCAAAGATGTCGACGGCGATCACGCCGGTGCGGAGCGCCCTGGTCAGCGGCACCCTCGAGAGGGGACGCGGCGGATCGCGGTCCACTCCCCGCACCGCTCCGGCGGGCAAGATGCCTCGGTCGTCGATGGGGCGGCCCAGCGCATCGACCACCCGGCCGAGCCAGCCCTGCGATGGGCGCAGCGCCACTCCCCCATCGAGCGTTGCGCGAGCACCCAGGAAGGCGCAGGAGCGACGCTCGTAGGGGGCCGCCACCACGTACTCGCGGTCGATCCGCACGACCTCCGCTCGCGCCGTCCCGTCGCGATGCTCGATGAGGAGCTGGTCGCCGAGCGCGGCGTGGTCTGAAAGCCCGCGAACACGGCGCTCCGACGCCGTCGCTCCAGCGACCACACCCGACAGCCTTACCGCCGGCGCCGTGTGCGCCGAGACGACGTCGGCGAGCCGTTCCAAGCTGGGCATGGTCATCCCCTCCCCCCAAAAGCCGTCCCCGGACGGGGCCGCGGTTCGCGCTCGTCGGACGCGGGTACGCGCCCGACACGACGCGGGGCTCGAGGCCGCCGCCACGCGCGCCTCCCGTGGACGGCGCGCGCGAACCCAGGGTACATGTCGGGCGAGCCGACGATCGACGGAGCGTCCATACCGGACGCGCAGCCGGGGCTCGGGCCCTCGATGGCAAGCGACTGCCCCGAAACAAGGCCGCTCGACCTCACACCGGACGGGGTTGCCGTGCCCGGACCGTCCCGCGGACGCGAGCAAGCCCTCGATCGGCGACGGCGAGTTAGATGCAGGCGGACAGCCCGGAACGAGCCTTGGAACGCTCAGACTTACTCGGCGCCAAGGGTACGCACGGCGCGCGACAAGGCCTCTTCACGATCACCGACGACGCGCGTTGCGCTGTCGAACGCGCGTTGGATCTCAATGAGTTCGGTGATGGCCTTGATCGGGTTCACGTTGGAGCCCTCCCGATAGCCTTGGCGCACGCCGTTGGTCACGCGATCGACGACCGGTTCGCCTGGCGCGTCGGACCGGAAGGCGGCGTCGCCGTAGCGCGTCAGACGCGCATCCGCACCGAGGGTGAAGAGGCCGAGCACGCCGACGTTGCGCCCATCCTGGCGCATCGTCCCGTCGGCGCCGATGGCGATCGGACCGCCGGCGGCTGCGACCTGGATCGGCGCGCCGCCCTCGTCGATGACGCCGTGCCCCGTCAGCGTCGTGAGGTCGCCTTCGGGGCTGACCGTGAAGCGACCGTCCCGGGTGTAGGCGACGCCCTCGGGCGTCTGCACGCCGAACCAGCCGTCGCCGACGACAGCGACGTCGAGCGCATTGCCGGTGCGCTCCACCGCTCCGGCCGTCCGCTCGATGTGCGTGGCGCCGACGGCGGCAAAGTTCACCCGGGCCGCGTTGTAGTCCGACATGACGGTGTCGAATTTCACCGTCTCGGCACGGAAACCGCCGGTGCGCATGTTGGCGACGTTGTTCGCCAGCGTCGCCAACCGGGCCTCCATGGCCATCTGACCGGACAGCGAGACGTAGAGATCTGATGCCACTTAGGCACCTCCCAGACGCAGGGCCTGAAGGGACAGGGCAAGGTCCAATGACACGGTTTGGCGCGTCGCCCCCCCGACGGCGAAGAGGTTGAGGATCGGGTCGCGGCCGACGCCTTCGGTCGCGTCCCACATGGCGGTGAACCTTGCGAGGAAGCGGCGCAGGGCGTCGGCGTCGGAGAACTCCTGGAGGTCGACGCGCGCCTCGATGACCGCCGCCTGACGATCGATGTCGGCCGCGGCGAACTCCTTCGGCAGGCCGAGCGTCGTGCGCACGACCTGCGAAAGCGCCTTGTCGGCGAGGATGTCGTAGGGTGAGGCGATCGACGGCGCCATGCGCTCGAAGTAGAGGGCGAGACGCACGCCCTCGCCGTCGTTCGCCCCGGCGTCCAACTCCATCGTCTGGCGCACGAAGCGGTCGACGACGGCCTGGCCGGTGGCCGTGCGCGTCATCGTGTCAGCGCCGAACCGGGCGAAGTCGAAGGCCCGAGCGAACTCCTTGATGCGGGGATCGGTGGTGCGGTTGCCGAGGGAGGTGGGATCGCCCATGCCCTCCTCGAGGATGCGGCGCATGTAGCCCTTGGCGAAGGCCATGTCCTCGAGCCCGAACGCGATCATCGCGGTCTTGAACAGGCGGGTGTCGGCGAGGAACTCGTCGATGGACGAGATGGTCTCGCGGTTCTTAAGGTAATGCGCGCTCTCGAGCTTCACCGGGCCGCGGCTCGCCGTGATGGCGAGCGAGCGCTCGATGTTCGACGAGATCAACTTGTAGCTCACTGCGACGGACATCGTTCATCTCCTGTGTGGGGCGCCGCGTGCCTCCTTTCGTTCGCTTGCCCGTGGCGCCCGAGCACCATGGTCCCGTCCGCTTGCGCGGGGCTTTGCACATCCCAGCGCCCCCTCGCGATCACACGAAAGCTCCTATGCCGACAGCCTGGGGCAAGGTTGTGCGCGCTCTATCGGCAGCGCACCGCCTCAACGGGAGATGAGCTCTTGGCTGTCATATTGGGTCTTGTCATCGGGCTCGGCTCGATGCTCGGTGGCTTCATGGCGATGGGGGGCAAGCCCAGCGTCATCTGGCAGCCGTTCGAGTTCGTGATCATCTTCGGCCTCGCCATCGGCATCTTCATGGTCGCCAATCCCATCAAGATGGCGAAGAAGACCGCCGGCGCCATCATGGACGGCGCACTCAACAGGGAGCCCAAGCGCAAGGACCTGCTGGAGCTCCTCGGCGTCCTGTTCGCGCTGATGCGCGATCTGAAGGCCAAGCCGCGCAACGAGGTCGAGGCGCACGTCGACAACCCGCAGGAGTCGGAACTCTTCAAGAAGTTCCCGACGATCCTGAAGGACCAACTCCTCCTGAACTTCATCTGCGACTACGTTCGCCTGATCCTCATCGGCAACGCCCGCGGCTTCGAGATCGAAAGCCTGATGGATCAGGAGATCGCGACGATCCGCAAGGAGAAGCAGAAGCCGGCGGCCTCGCTGTCGGAGATCGCCGACGCCCTGCCGGCGATCGGCATCGTCGCCGCCGTCCTCGGCATCGTCAAGGCGATGGGCGCCATCGACCAGTCGCCGGAGATCCTCGGCGGCCTGATCGCCGCGGCGCTCGTCGGAACCTTCATCGGCATCTTGTCGTCCTACGCGTTCTTCTCGCCCATGTCGACGAAGATCAAGACGGTCCGCGAGAAGCAGATGAAGCCGTTCCTGATCACCAAGCAGGCGCTTCTCGCCTACATCAATGGTGCCATGCCGCAGATCGCGCTCGAGCATGGCCGCAAGACGATCGAGGCGGACTACCGGCCGACCATCGACGAGGTGGAGGCAGAGGCCCTTGGCGGCAGCAGCGCCAACGACGACGCCGCCAAGCGGACCGGCGTCGACGCCGCCAAGCGGCGTGTCACGGACAAGGCGGCCTGACGCCATGGCAAGCAACGTCACCACCGCCGTGTCGGACCGGCTGCTCGACGCCGCCGGCCTGCAGATCGATCGGCTGCCGATGCTGCCGGTCATCTTCGACCGCGTCGCCAACGCCTGCGCCGAGCAGATGCGAGCGATCGCCGCCTCGCCGTGCTACTTCTCCATGAGCCACGTGGAGCAGGGGCGCATGGGCGAGATCCTCGAACCCTACGAGGC
Source organism: Acuticoccus sp. (assembly GCF_965213555.1). GTDB lineage: Bacteria > Pseudomonadota > Alphaproteobacteria > Rhizobiales > Amorphaceae > Acuticoccus. The sequence continues at coordinate 3,793,234 of NZ_OZ243890.1, forward strand.
GAACGCGGTCACCGCGATCCTCGAGGTCCCTGAGTGGGACAGCGAGGTCGTCATCGGCTTCGACCGCGACTTCATCTTCACGATCGTCGAGGTGATGTTCGGGGCCGACGGCAACGAAGCGCCCGAGGAGGACGGACGAACGTTCTCCAACATCGAGATGAAGGTCTGCGCGAAGCTCGCCGAGATGATCGGCCAGATCCTGACGCAGTCCTTCGCCGTGGTCACCAAGGCGACCTTCCGTGTGGCGCGGCTCGAGACGCGCATGCACTTCGCCGTCATCGGACGGCGCACGGCGCAGGCCGCGGCCGCGAAGTTCCTGGTGCAGGCCATCAATCGGGGAGGTGAGATGTTCATCATCCTGCCCTACGCCGGCCTACAGATGGTCCGTCGCGCGCTCGGCTCCTCGGCTGCGAGCGAGCCTGGCACGCGCGATCCCGAATGGGTGCGGCAGATGAAGGCCGGCGTGACGCGCGCCGACGTCAAGCTGCGCGCCATCCTCGCCGAGCAGCAGATCACGCTCGGCGAGGTCGCGGCGCTCGCGCCGGGCATGGTCCTGCCGCTGTCCGTGACGCCGAAGACCCCCATCAAGCTGGAGGCGAACGCGCAGCCTCTCTTCTGGTGCCAGCTCGGCCAGGCGGACGGGCTCTACAAGCTACGCATCGACGACGTGTTCGACCCCGAACAGGAGTTTTTGGGTGATCTCCTCAATCATTGACATGGTCCTCCTCGCTGCGCTCGCCGGCACGTCCGCGGCGGTGCTTCTGATGTACCGCAGGCTTCGGCGCTTCGACGCGTTGCAGGGCGAGGCCGCGCGCGAGTTCGCTCGCTCGGCCGACGCCCTCGACAAGGCCCGCGCCGCGATCGCCGGCCTCCATGATGAGGGGGGCGGCCTAGCCGTGACCCTCGCCGGACGCATGAACGAGGCGCGCCTCGTGTTGAACGAGATCGAGGACGCCACCGAGCGTACGCGGGCAGCGTTCGTCGACATCGTGGAGCACGGCAGCGATCGGCCGAGCCCGCCCCGACGGCCTGCCGCAACTGACGAGGCCATGCCGTCGCCGGTCGCAGAGGCGCAGTTGCAGCCGACGGCGGTGAAGGAGCCGGTGGCGCAAGCGAGCCTTGCCCCGAGCAAGCCCCTCACCGCTGAGGAGCCTCGAGCACCGTCGGCCGCCGAGCGCATCCGTGATGCGGCTCGGGCTCGCATCGCAGCTGCGAAGGAGCGAGGTGCGCATGTGCTCACCGCGTCGACCCCCGTCCCGCCCTCGCACGCGACGCTGGGGGCCTTCCCGGCGGTCCGTCAAGCCGCCGAACGCGTCGGGCCGGGCCTCAACATCGCGAGCGGGCCAACCGCCGCGGCGTCACGCCCGTTGGCCCCGGACGCCCTCTCGTCGCTGCCCGTGGGCTCCGCCACGGTGCTCGTCGGCCCCAACAAGAGCCGAGCGGACGACCTAGAAGACGGCTGCCTTGGGGACGGCCTTGCCGCGGCCGCGCTCGCCGGACGGCAGCTGGCGAAGGCGACCGCGCTCACCTGGAGCGACCTCGCAACCGCTGCCCGCACCGCCTGATCGTCGTTCAACCGGTCGGACGAGGTCCAGAGCCAACCACCGGCAGCTAGGCGACGGACAGGCGCTCCCTTCGCCGAGGGCTGCCGCGAGCGACCGTCCACAGGTTGAAGGCGGGCGCCATCGATCCGGGTCCGCCCGCGCGGCGGACAGACTGACCTCACCAACGTCCGCCGTCGCAAGGACGTCGGAGGCGAACGATGCCAAGGGCCCGATGACGGGTCCGTCCCATAAACCTGAGCAAGACGAGGACAACGATGTCTGACGGCGAGAGCAACGGCAAGGCCACGCGTCCCACGGCCAGCCGCAACGAAGGGCCGGGTGAGCCTTCCATCGACACCATCCTGCGCATCCCGGTCAACTTGCAGGTGGTGCTAGGCTCGGCGACGATGCCCGTCGCCAACCTCATGAAGCTCGGCCGTGGCCAGGTGGTGGCCCTCGATCACCGCGTCGGCGAGCCGGTCGACATCGTGGTGAACGGACGCATCATCGCTCGTGGTGAGGTCGTCGTCGTCGACGACGACTCGTCCCGCTTCGGGGTCTCGCTGACCGAGATCGTCGGCCCGGCGGCCGGCGAGGGCTGATCGTGGCAAGCGCACCTGTCCTCCACACGAGGCCGCTCACCGGCGTCGAGAAGGTCGCGACCGTGCTCATGACCATGGGTCAAGGGGCGGCGGGCGAGATCATGAAGCACTTTGACCCCTCCGAGTTGCGCAAGGTGACCCACGCGATGGCCGAGCTGCGGCCGGTGTCCGTGCAGCAGATCGAGGATCTCGTCGAGGAGTTCCTCGAGCAGTTTGGCCTTGGCACCCACCTCGTCGGCGACAGCGCGACGGTGCAGAAGATGCTCGCGGGCATCCTGCCACCGGATCAGATCTCCGACATCATCGCCGAGATGGAGGGTCGCGCGAACCAGTCGATCTGGGACAGGGTCAGCACCATCTCAGAGGCGTCGCTGACGCCCTACCTGCTCAACGAACATCCGCAAACCGCTGCGCTCATCCTGTCCAAGCTGCACCCGCAGACGGCCGCCCGGGTGATGGGTGAGTTCCCGAAGAACGTGCGCGATTCGGTCGCTCGGCGGATGCTGTCGACCAAGGCGGTCGTCGACGACGGGTTGCAGCTCGTCGAGAAGGCGCTCCACGAGGACTTCATGGTGAACCTCTCCCTCGCCCGCGGGGGCGACAGCCACGCGCGCATGGCCGACATCATCAACAAGATGGAGCGCGAGCAGATGGAGGGCGTGCTCGACGGTTTGGCGAACACCCATCCGAAGTCGGCCGAGATCCTGCGCTCGCTGCTGTTCACGTTCGACGACATCGTGAAGCTCGGTCCCAAGGCGCTGACGACGCTGTTCGACGCGGTGGACAACGGCGAGCTCGTCCTCGCGCTGAAGGGCACGGACGGAAAGTTCCGCGGCCAAGTCCTGTCCTGCCTCGCCGGGCGCACGCGCCGCATGGTTGAGCAGGAGCTCGAGGCCGGCGAGCCTGCGACCCAGCGAGAGGTCAACGAGGCACGGCGCAGGATCACCGACCTCGCCCTCGCCATGGGCCAGCGCGGCGAGATCGACCTCACGACCGGCGACGACGACACCCTCGTCCAGTAGTGCGCGCGGCTGCCGGGCAGGTGCGCGCGAGGATGAGTTCGGACAAGGACTGACCCATGTCGGACAAGCCGGACAGCTCCGAGCGCACCGAGGAGGCAACTCCGAAGAAGATCGAGGACGCCCTCGCCAAGGGCCAAACCCCGTTCTCGCGCGAGGCGCCGGCCTTCGCCTCGCTCCTCGGCTTCCTCGTCGTGCTTGGGCTGTTCGCCTCTTCGCAGGTCGCCGAACTCGTCGGCACGTTGGCCCGCGTCCTCGACAACGCGGCCGCGGTCGACCTCACCGACGGGGCGGACGTCAGCGCGGTCCTGCGCCAGCTCTACGTCGCCGCAGCAGTCTTCACCCTGCCCATCGTCGCCCTCCTCGCCGTGTTCGGCGTCGCTGCTGCCTTCGCGCAGGCTTCGCCCCGCATCGTCGGCGAGCGGATCCGACCGAAGCTGGAGCGCATCTCCATCGGCGCGGGCGCAAAACGCATGTTCGGGAGTCAGGGGTTGGCCGAGTTCCTCCGCGCGCTGTTCAAGTGCGCCGTGATCGGCGCCATTGCCGTCTTGCTGCTGCGTGGCGAGGTGCCGACGGTGGTTCGAGCGGTGTTCGTCGACCCGACGCACCTCCCGGGTCAGATCCTTGCGATCGCCGTGCGCCTGCTGTCCGCGATCTGCGCCGCAACCATCATCCTCGTTGCTGCGGACCTTGCTTGGACGCGCATCAAGTGGCGCCGCGACCTCAGGATGACGCGGCGCGAGCTGAAGGACGAGCTCAAGCAGTCCGAGGGCGATCCGATCCTCAAGGCGCGCCTCCGGTCGGCGCAGAAGGACCGCTCGCGCCGCCGCATGCTGACCGCGGTGCCCCAGGCGACCGTGGTCATCGCCAACCCGACGCACTTCGCGGTGGCGCTCGCCTACGAGCGCGGCGCCGGCGGCGCACCCCGGCTCGTCGCCAAGGGGGCCGACGCCGTCGCACTGAAGATCCGCGAGATCGCCGCCAACAACGACGTTCCTGTGGTCGAGGATCCGCCGCTGGCGCGCGCGCTGTACTACGCGGTCGAGGTCGACCGGTTCATCCCTGAAGACTTCTACCGCGCCGTCGCACAGGTGCTTTACTTCATCTACTCGAAGGACGCCGACGCAGCGAAGCCCGGCTAACCCGCACCCTGAGGCCTCGCTCGAGGTCCGGATCATCCGGTGGCGAGGCGCTCCGACGGGCGGACGATCGCGCCAGCGAGCTGCACGACGCCGGCGAAGAGGCCGACTGCGACGCCGATCCGCCAGGCGAGGTCGTACGACCCCGACGCGGTGAACACGAGTCCGCCACCAAAGGCGCCGACGAAGCTGCCGAGCTGATGACCGAAGAACGCGACGCCCTGCAGCATCGCCTGCCAGCGAAGGCCGAACATGTCGACCACTGCCCCCGCGACCAGCGGCGATACGCCGAGCCAAAGGAAGCCCATGGCGCCGGCAAACAGGATCGTGGAGCCCGGTGTCGGCGGCAGCGTAAAGTACCACGTCAGGACGAACGAGCGCAGGATGTAGATGCCCGCGAGCAGCGCCAGCTTGTTGAACCGACCTCCTGCCCAGCCGAAGAACAGGCTGCCGAGGACGTTGAACGCGCCGATGGTGCCGAGGGCAGAGGCGCTCAGCATCGGATCCATGCCGCAAAGCTGGAGGTAGGCCGGCAGATGCGTGGTGATGAAGACGAGCTGCATGCCGCAGACGAAGTAGGCGCACGCCATGATCACGAAGGAGGGCTCGCGCGAGGCGAGACGCAGCGCGTCCCCCGCGGATCCCGCGAACCCCGCCGCGCCGGACGGCACGGCGACGCGGTCCGAACGCCCTGCAAGCCAAGCTGCCGGGATCATCAGCACCGCGAGGCACAGGAAGCCCACGACCCCGAGCCTCCACCCGTGCTCCGCCGCGAGGAACTGTCCGATCGGCGCGGCGACCATGGCACCGACCGAGCCCGCCGCCGAGACGATCCCGAGCGCGAGGCTGCGCTGCGCCGGGGATACCACCTTCGCCGTGATCGCCATCGCGATGGCCGGACCCGCGCAGGACATCGCGACGCCGATCATCCCGCCAGCGCCAAGCATCACCGCCCAGCGACCGTCGGCCAGCGCCAGCAGGACGAGACCGCCGATGTACAGGACGCCCCCAACGATCAGGATTGGGCGGAACCCCGTGCGAACACTCAGTGCGCCGACGAACGGCTGGGTCAGGCCCCAGATGAGGTTCTGCGCCGCGATCGCAAACGTGAACTGCGCAATCGACATGCCGATGTCGATCGAGACCGGCACCATGATGATGCCTAGGCTCTGCCGGATGCCCATCGCAAGGGAAAGGATCGTCGCAGCGGCGGCGATGATCAGGACCGTCCCCGGCAAGCGGACTCTCGCATACGCCCCTCTTCGGTGATCAGCGCATCCTGACGACGGCCGGTCGGCTGTTCTACGGTCGCGCATCCTTGCAACCGGGGTCGACACGATTCGGCATCAGCAAGCGAACACTCTACAACCACTTCCCGTCCAAGGACGCGCTGGTGCTCGCCTCTCTCGGCGAGAGGTTCGATGGACGAGGCGCCGGACACCCCGCCCCTCGAAATGATCCTCAACGACTTCGACCGGATCGAGCGCGCGATGGCTCGGGGCAACTTTCGTGGCTGCCCCTTCGTCAACGCCGTCAGCGAGAACGGCAAAGATGTTGCCGTGCGCGACGTCGGGTTCAAGGCGCAGCGGCGCGAGCGGCTGACGCGGACTCGCGCGGACCGGCGTGAGCGACCCGACAAACCGCGGCAGACCGCGATCCTCCTCGAAGAGGCGATCGCCAGCGGGCTCGTCACCGGCGACGCAGCGTTCGTGACCACTGCGCGCAAGATGGCATGGCGTCTCATCGTGACGCGACGGAGCCCAGCGGGCCTGCAGCATCGCCCGCAGACCAAGCGGCGCATAGCAGCTAGTCCGCCGACAGCCCCGCACAAGCCGTTATCCGTATCGTGCCCCCGTTCGAGGACGAACGGAGAGAGCGATCCCGATGATCGTCGGAGCCACCCCTGCCCCCTCGGCGGCCAGTTCGCCGCTGCACGTTATGGAACTCGCCACACGCCGCGCCGACTGGTCGGCGACGCGCCAGGCGGCCATCGCCGGCAACGTCGCGAACGCCAACACGCCGGGCTACCGCGCACGCGACATCGAGGCGTTCGTCTCCGAGCCGCACAAGTCGCGCCTCCAGATGGTGGCGACGCGCGCCGAGCACCTGACCCTCACGCCCCTCGAGCTGTCCGCAGGCGACGTCTCCCGCCGCGACGGCTGGGACATGACGCATTCCGGCAACGACGTCTCCCTCGACGAGCAGCTCATGAAGGCCGACGAGACCGCGCGCGGGCACCAGATGTCACTGTCCGTGCTCGGAGCCTTCCACCGCATGCTCCTGCACTCGGTGAGCTTCCGATGAGCGGCGGCGCCGATCCCCTCGCCATGGTGTCCCGCCTCGCGGGCGCCGGGCTCGAGGCCCAGTCCCATCGCCTGCGCATCGTGTCGCAGAACATCGCGAACGCCCAGTCCACCGGGTCGACCCCCGGCGCCGATCCCTACCAGCGTAAGACCGTCGTGTTCGGCGCCGAACTCGACCGCGAGGTCGGCGCGCTGTCGGTCCGCGTGAAGGCGACGTCCGTCGACGACGCGCCCTTCGTGCTCCGTCACGACCCCCAGCACCCCGCGGCGGACGCCGACGGCAACGTCAAGCGGGCGAACGTGAACCTGCTGACCGAGATGGCGGACATGCGCGAGGCCAACCTCTCCTACGAGGCGAACCTGCAGATGATGAAGCGTGCCCGCTCGATGATTTCGATGACCATCGACCTTCTGAGGAGCGGATCATGATGAACGTCACTCCCGTCGGCGGGGCTGCCACGACGCGAGCCGCAGGCGTCGGCGCGATGGCCGGCGGCCCCGCGACGGACAACTTCGCGGCCATGTTCGAGAAGGTCGCGGTGAACGCGCGCAACGCGATGCAGGCCGGCGAGGCAGCCGCGATCAGCGGCATCAACGGCGACACCTCGGTGCAGAACGTGGTGCGCGCCATGATGACCGCCGAGCAGCAGCTGCGCGCGGCCGTGGCGGTGCGCGACCGCGTGGTCGCCGCCTACCAGGAGATCGCGAGGATGCAGATCTAGGCCCGCCGTCACCCGTCCGACGGGGCGCCCGACGCAGGCCCCCCGGCCCGACCCGCAGCATCTTGAAGGAGCGCCCCATGAAGGCCCTCGCCATCGCCGCCACCGGCATGAGCGCGCAGCAGACCAACCTCGAGGTGATCGCCAACAACGTGGCGAACATCAACACGACGGGCTTCAAGCGCGCCCGTGCCGAGTTCGCCGACCTCATCTACCAGACGGACCGCGCCCAGGGCGTGCCGAACCGCGGCGGCGAGCTCCCCGTGCCGGAGGGCACGCGCATCGGGCTCGGCGTCCGCACCATCGCCGTGAGGAACCTGCACGAGCAAGGCTCGCTGAAGGGCACCAGCAACCCGCTCGACCTTGCCATCAACGGCGACGGCTGGTTCCAGGTCTCCGGGCCGGAGGGCGAGACGCTCTACACCCGGTCCGGTGCCTTCAACCTCGGTCCGAACGGCGAGATCGTCACCCTCGACGGGTACCTCGTCGAGCCTGGCCTCAACGTCCCACAGGACGCGGTCGAGGTTGCGATCAACCAGTCCGGCGAGATCTTCGCGCGCCTTGCCAACGAGGTTGAGCCGCAGCTCCTCGGCCAGATCAGCCTCGCGACCTTCGCCAACGACGCCGGCCTCGAGGCGCTCGGCGACAACCTGTTCCGCGAGACCGCGGCGTCCGGCCAGGCCGCCACCGGCTTCCCGTCGCTGGAGGGCCGCGGCAGCATCCAACAGGGCTACCTCGAGGCCTCCAACGTCGACGCGGTCAAGGAGATCACCGAGCTCATCTCCGCGCAGCGCGCCTACGAGATGAACTCAAAGGTCATCCAAGCGGCCGACGACATGGCCTCCACCGTCGCCAAGGGCATCCGATGATGGCGCGGGCACGCACCCTTGCCGCGACGCCGTCGCCCAAGTCGGTGTTGCCCCGCGCGGCAGCGGCGACGGCGCTCGCCATCCTTGCCGCCACGCTTGTCGGCGAGGCGCGAGGCGCCGAGGGCGCCAACGCTGGCGGGCTCCTGCCGGTGCCCGCGTTCACCATCGAGCAGGGCGAGGTCGTGTCGGCGGACATGCTGACGGAGAGGCACTTCTACTTCGATCCGAACCGACCGCTCAGCGTCCTGACCGACCCGGCGCGCGCCATCGGCAGGGAGGCCCGTCGCACCTTGCCGGCCGGCAAGCCGATCCCGGCGAGCGCCTTCCGCGCCGCGAAGCTGGTGCACCGCGGCAGGCCGACGGAGGCACGCTTTCGCATGGGCACCCTCACCATCACGGCGACGGTCCTGCCCCAATCCGACGGCGGCGTCGGCGACCTGGTGCGGGCGCGCAACGTCGATTCCGACCGCACGGTGTCGGGCATCGTCGCCATGGACGGCGCGATCGAGGTCAGCGCTCCATGAGGACGCCCGCCGGTCTTGCCTCGATCGGGGCTGTCGTCCTCGCGTTCGCCCTCGCCACCGGCATGCCAAGTGAGGCGCGCAGCAGCGCGCGCATCAAGGACATCACCACCGTCCAGGGGGTGCGCGACAACCAGCTCATCGGCTACGGGCTGGTGATCGGCCTGCAAGGCACCGGCGACACGCTGCGCAACGCGCCCTTCACCGAGCAGGCGCTGAAGTCGATGCTCGATCGCATGGGGGTTGCGGTGCGCGGCGTGCCCCTGCGCGCGCAGAACGTCGCCGCCGTCACCGTCACGGCGACGCTGCCACCCTTCGTCGGCGTCGGCTCGCGCATCGACGTCTCGCTGGGCTCCATCGGCGACGCCACGTCCCTACGTGGCGGCACGCTCGTCGTCACCCCGCTGACGGGGGGCGATGGGGAAGTGTATGCCGTGGCGCAGGGACCGGTCGCGGTCTCCGGCTTCAACGTCGAGGGCGAGGCGGCCCGCCTCACCCAGGGGGTCGCCACTGCTGGACGGATCGCCAACGGCGCGCTCGTCGAGCGCCGTGTCCCCGGCTCGCTCGAGGGGCTCGACACGCTGGTCCTTGAGCTGAACAACCCGGACTATCGCACCGCCGCGCTCATCGCCGACGCGATCAACGCGTACACCGAGCGGCGCTGGGGCGCACGCATCGCCGCTGAGCGGGACCTGCGCACCGTCGTCCTCCACAAGCCGCAGAAGGTCGGCGCCACGCGCTTCCTGGCCGAAATCGGTCAGCTCGCGATCACCGCGGACGCCCCCGCCCGCGTGGTGGTCGACCAGCGCACCGGCACGGTCGTCATCGGCCAGAACGTTACGGTCTCGACCGTGGCGCTGTCCCATGGCAACTTGACGTTGCGTGTCGAGGAGAACCCCGTGGCCGTCCAGCCCGATCCGTTCTCCCTCGGCGCAACCGTGGTTGAGCCCAACACCTTCGTTGCCGCCGAGGAGGACGGGGGCCAGCTCGCCGTGGTGCGTGGCACGGACCTTCAGACACTGGTGCACGGGCTCAACCGCATCGGCCTGAAGCCGACGGACATCATCGCGATCCTCGAGACCATCAAGACCGCAGGCGCCCTCCAAGCAGAGCTCATCGTGCAATGACCGTAAGCCTTCGACGAGCGGCCCTGGCCGCGCTCATGATCGCGCCGTCCGCGGCGCTCACTTCCTCGCCAGCCGCAGCGCAGGACGCTGCGTCGACCGCGGCAGCCTACTGCACCAACCTTGCCGACGAGGCGGCGGACGCGCGCTACGTCAAGAAGCTCGCCCGCCTCGAGGAGGCTGAGCGCCTCGTGGGCGAGCGCCTCGCCGCGCTCGAGGAGAAGCGCAAGGAATACGAGGACTGGCTGACGCGCCGGCAGGAGTTTCTCACCCTCGCGGAGGAGAACCTCGTCGCGATCTACGCCGGGATGCGCCCTGACGCGGCCTCCGAGCAGCTGGCGGCGATGAACGAGCTGCAGGCGGCCGCCGTCATCGCCAAGGTCGCGCCGCGGACCGCGAGCGCCATCCTCAACGAGATGGAGACCGACACCGCGGCGCGGATCGCCGCCATCATGGCCGGCCTGTCTCGTGGTCGGGCCCAAGAAGGGACCTCCTCGTGACCCGCATCCGCTCGCTTATCGTCGCGACCGCCCCGGGGCTGGCGCTCGCCGGGTGCGTCGGCACGCTGCCGCTCGTCGAGCCGCCCCTTTCGCCCATCGGCGACGGACTGAGCGTCCACAGAACCGCGTTGCCCGCGACCGTCGACGTCCACCTGGCGAACGACCCGAGCTCACTCTACGGCCGCCGCTCGCGTGAGCTCCTCACCGACGTGCGCGCCGGCAACGTCGGGGACACGGTCACCATCGTCATTCAGCTCGACGAGCGCGCCGAGTTCGAGAACGAGTCGGAACGCGAGCGCCGCTCCGATGCCGCCCTCGACTTCAACATCTTCGCCCGTGGGCGCGGGTTCGATGGCCCGGAGGGCGCGGCGGAGGCCGAGGCGGACGGCTCCGTCGGCTCGTCCTCGCGCTACCGTGGCACCGGTGCCATCGACCGTTCCGAGCGCCTGTCGCTGCGGGTCGCCGCGCTCGTCATCGAGGTTCTGCCCAACGGCAACCTCGTGATTGCAGGCAGCCAGGAGATCCGGGTCAACGACGAGGTGCGCGTCCTCAGGGTCGCGGGCATCGTCAACCCGCTCGACGTCACCCGCAACAACGATGTGGACTACGCCCGCATCGCCGAGGCGCGCGTCTCGTACGGCGGCCGCGGTCGCCAGAGCGAGGTCCAGTCGCCGAACTGGGGACAGCAGCTCTACGACAGGGTGGTGCCGTTCTGATGGCCGCGGACGCAGAGGCCGCGACGGTCGTCGGGGAGAAGGGCGGCATGGTGGCGACCGTGATTGCGCTCGCCGCGGTCACGCTGCTCGGCGGCGCCGCGGGAGCGGGCCTCGGCGTGCTCCAGGCCGATCGCATCGCCACCATCGCAACCAAGCGTGCCAACGAGGCGCCGGTCGCCACCGAAAATGCCCTCGCCTGGGACACGTCGACCACCGTCGCCCGGCTCAACCCGGTGATCGTCAACCTTGCCGCCCCGCGGGGCGCGCGCATCCGCCTCGACACCGCCATGGTGTTCGATGTCGACGCCGTCGACGACGTCGAGCGCATGAAGGCGACGCTGGCGAACTCGATGGTCGCGTTCCTGCGCACGGTCTCCGTGGGCGAGCTCACTGGCGCGTCCGCGTTCAACTACCTGCGTGACGACCTCAACGAGCGCGCCAAGGTGGCCTCCGGCGGCACCGTGAGCGAGCTCCTCATCGAAACGATGATCCTGCAGTAAGGACCCCAGCCGAACATGACGTTCCGCTCCTCCACACGGCACCTCGTCAGCGCGGCCGCGGCGCTGCCCCTCGTCCTCCTCGCAGGCGCGGCCGCCGCCCAGGAGCTCGACCTGTCCGCGCTGCTGCCGGACGGCGCGGGATCCGCCTCGGGGCGCATCGTACAGTTCGTCGCGCTGATCACCGTGCTGTCCCTCGCGCCGGGCCTCCTCATCATGGTGACGAGCTTCACGCGGATGATCGTCGCGCTGTCGTTCCTGCGCACGGGGCTCGGTCTTCAGACGACGCCGGCCAACATCGTCGTCATCTCGCTGGCGCTCTTCATGACGTTCTACGTCATGGGGCCGGTGTTCGACCGGGCCTGGCAGGACGGCATCAAGCCGCTGACGCAGAACGAGATCACCGAGGAGGAGGCCTACGCGCGCGTCACCGAGCCCTTCCGCGAGTTCATGCTGGAACACGTGCGCCCGCGCGACCTCGAGCTGTTCGCCGAACTTGCCGGCGTCGAGGTGACCGCCGAGGAGGCCACCGAGCTGCGCATGCTCGTGCCGGCGTTCATGATCTCCGAGCTGAGGCGCGGCTTCGAGATCGGCTTCCTGATCCTCCTTCCGTTCCTCGTCATCGACCTCATCGTGGCGACGCTCATCATGTCCATGGGCATGATGATGATGCCGCCCACCGTCATCGGGCTGCCGTTCAAGGTCCTGTTCTTCGTCCTAATCGACGGCTGGAACCTCATCGTTGGCTCGCTGGTCCGCTCGTTCGCCTGAGGCAGGCGAGCGCAGGTCGGTCGCACCAAAAGACCGCGGTTCGGGTCGACGGGGAGCGGTCGCTCATGGAAGGCGGAACGCCCGCAGTTGACCGGCAGCGCCACGGCGGTCACGAACGCTGCATGTCGGCGCAAGGAACGCCCGCGACCGCGGGCGACCTCGTCCGGCTCCGCGTGTCAATGGGGCGACCAAGCGGACGTTGCGTCAGCGCCGCACCGCGACACAGCCGTAAGGCTTAAAGCCGTGTGAGCCGTCCGGAGCGACCGTGCGGCGGCAATGACGGACGATCATCCCGCTAGAGCGGTTTGGGGTGAGGTGGAACCACCTAACCCCAAAAAGACCGCGCTTAATCAAGGAGCTAGAGCATCTTATCTGGGTCTGAGGAGACCCAGGTTGCACTAGACCTCACGTCCAAGCCAGCGCTGGCGCCATGTCCGACACGGCGCCTTGGTCGCGTCGTCCGCGAGCCGCTCCGCGGGCGCCACGACGAAGGCCTCGTCCCCGTCGACGTTGGCGCAGATCGGATGGCCCTCTGACCGGGTTCGACGCTGCCCGTCCGACGCCACGCGCGGACCCATGCACCGGCCGTCGCGATCCCGACTACGAACCGGCGCACCGCCTCGTGGGTCGACGGGCCGCCCTCGGTGGCCTCCGCGAGATGTCGCCGCAGATCAAGACCCATCGCCCGTCCCAGGCCACCCTCCCGAGGCAATGGGAGGACAGCGAACCAGAGCGGGGCTTGCCAACCGCCATGCCTTGAGGATGGTTGAACCTGCTCCCGCCGCATCGGGCGCAAGCCGCTCGGCGCGGCTGCGATCCTCCTCCGCCGGCGTCCCGTGCCATCGAGGGCGCTGCGTCATACCGGGCGGCGTGCGAGGAAGACGCCGACCGCCATCAGCGCGACACCACCCGCCCGCTTCCACGACATGGGGACCTGCGGCGCCCCGAACAAGCCGAAGTGGTCGATCACTCCCGCAGAGACGAGCTGGCCGAGGATGACCAGGAAGACTGCGTTCGCGACGCCGATCCGCGGCGCGGCGAGCGTGATGGCGATGATGTAGAGCGCGGAGAACAGCCCTGCAGCGTAGCCGATCGTCGGCCACGGCCACGTGATGCCGCCGCGGGGCGGGCCAGCGAACGCGAACACGCACAGGACGACCGCACCGCCGACGAGCAGCGTGATCGCGCTGGCGAGGAAGGCGGTCCCCATGCGCGCGCCGAGGATGCCGCTCATCGCAGCCAACGCCGGGACGCCGAGCCCGGCGACGAACGCCAACCCGGCGTAGAACACGTGGCCCATCGCAGCCTCGTTCGCGCCGCCAGCCCCGGGCCGCGTGGCCGCCCCGCCGTCCCCCGAGCGCTACGCCTTGGCGTCCTGCGCCGGCTTCGGTGCGGGAGGCGCGAGCACGTTGAGCGTCCCGCCGGCCTTCTCGATCGCCTCGCGCGCGCCCTTCGACGCGCCGGCGACCGACACCGTGAGCGCCGTCCAGACGTCGCCGTCGCCCAGCACCCGCACGCCGTCCTTGGCGCGGCGCAGGATGCCGGCCGCGACCAGAGTCTCGGCCGTCACCGGCGCGGACGGGTCGATCCGCCCCGCGTCGACCGCGGCCTGCAGCTTACCGACCGAGACGATGTTGTAGTCCCGCGCGAAGATGTTGTTGAAGCCGCGCTTGGGCAGCCGGCGGTGGAGCGGCATCTGCCCACCCTCGAAGCCCTTGATGGCGACGCCCGAGCGGGACTTCTGCCCCTTCACGCCGCGGCCCGCGGTCTTGCCCCGCCCCGAGCCGATGCCGCGGCCGAGCCGGCGCTTGGGCTTGTTCGCCCCCGGGTTGTCCCTGAGATCGTTCAGCCTCACGTCACGCCTCCACAATGCGCACGAGGTGCTGCACCTTGGCGATCATCCCGCGCACGGCGGGCGTGTCCTCCAGGGTGCGGCGGCGATGCATCTTGTTGAGCCCGAGGCCCTTCAACGTCGCCCTCTGCTCCTGCGGCCGTCGGATCGGCGAGCCGACCTGCTCAACCGTGATGACCGGGCGGCCGACCGACCGCGCCGCCTCGGCCCCCTTCGTCACGCGATGGTCCGGCATCACGCCATCTCCACGTTGGCCTCGCCCCCGGCGGGCGTCTCCGTCGCGTCCGCCTCGAGGGGCACGTCGGTGCCGGCGTCGCGACGACGGGCCTGCAGCGCCGAGACCTTGATGCCACGGCGTGCTGCCACCGAGCGCGGCGAGTCCTGGTCCTTGAGCGCCTCGAACGTCGCCCGGATCATGTTGTACGGGTTCGACGAGCCGAGCGACTTCGCGACGATGTCGTGCACGCCCAGCGTCTCGAACACCGCGCGCATGGGACCGCCGGCGATGATGCCCGTGCCTGCGGGCGCTGCCCGCAGGAACACCTTGCCCGCGCCCCAGCGGCCACCGACATCGTGATGCAGCGTGCGCCCCTCGCGCAGCGGCACGCGGATCAAGGTGCGCTTCGCGCCCTCGGTCGCCTTGCGGATCGCCTCGGGCACCTCACGCGCCTTGCCGTGACCGAAGCCCACGCGCCCCTTGGTGTCGCCCACCACGACGAGCGCAGCGAAGCCGAACCGCCGACCGCCCTTCACCACCTTCGCCACACGGTTGATGTGGACGAGCTTGTCGGTGAACTCGTTGTCCTCGTCGTCGCGATCGCGATCGCGGCCACGTCCGCGGCCCCGTCCTCCACGATGATCGTCTGCCATAACACTCCCTTCCCGGCCGTTCGGTCGCCCGCGTGCCGAGCCTTAGAACTCGAGGCCGCCCTCGCGCGCCGCATCCGCCAGCGCCTTGAGCCGCCCATGATAGAGCCGTCCGCCGCGGTCGAAGATCACCCGTTGCACGCCTGCCTCCCGGGCGCGCTCGGCGATCAGCGCGCCGACCCGGGCGGCCGCGGCCGTGTCCGCGCCCGTCCTCAGCTCGTCGCGCAGCGCCTTCTCCAGCGTCGACGCGGCGGCCACCGTGCGCCCGGCCGCATCGTCGACCACCTGGACGTAGATGTGCCGCGAGGAGCGGAACACCGACAGCCGCGGTCGTCCGTTGGCCGCCTTCCGCAGCTGACGGCGGACGCGCGCGGCGCGACGCTCTGAGCGAATGCGTTCCCGGCTCACTTCTTCTTGCCTTCCTTGCGCACGACCGTCTCGTCCGCGTACTTCACGCCCTTGCCCTTGTAGGGCTCGGGCGGACGCCACTTGCGGATCTCGGCCGCGACCTGACCCACGCGCTGCTTGTCGATCCCGGAGACGACGATCTCCGTCGGCTTCGGGCACCTGATGTCGATCCCCGCGGGGATCGGATACCTCACATCATGGCTGTAGCCGAGGGCGAGCGTCAGGTCCTTGCCCTGCACGGCGGCGCGGTAGCCGACGCCGTTGATCTGCAGCGCCCTGGTGAAGCCTTCCGTCACGCCGGTCACGAGGTTCGCCACCATGGTGCGCGACAGGCCCCACATGGACCGCGCCTCGCGCTCCTGGTTGACCGGGTCGACCTTGATGCCGTCGTCGGTCATCGCAACCGTGCACCGGTCGGGGACGGTGAACGACAGCTCCCCCTTCGGGCCCCTTACGGTGACGGTCTGGCCGTCGATGTTGGCGGTGACGCCCTGGGGGACGGGCACCGCGAGCTTGCCGATCCGGCTCATTTCGCTCTTCCTAGAATACCTGGCACAGCACCTCGCCGCCGACGTTCGCGTCGCGCGCCTGGTGCTCGCTCATGACGCCCTTCGACGTCGACAGGATCGAGATGCCGAGGCCGTCGCGCACCCGCGGCAGCGTCCCCACCGAGGAGTACACCCGCCGGCCGGGCTTGGACACCCGCTTGATCTCGCGGATCACCGGCGCGCCGTCGTAGTACTTGAGCTCGATCTCGATCTCCGAGCGCCCGTTGTCGTGCGTCGTCACCGCGTAGCCGCGGATGTAGCCCTCGGACTTCAACACGTCGAGCACGGTGGTGCGGAGCTTCGAGCCCGGCGTCTGAACCGAGGAGCGCTTGCGCATCTGCGCGTTGCGGATGCGCGTCAGCATGTCGCCGAGGGGATCGGTCAGGTTCATGGCTGCCCCCCTACCAGCTCGACTTCACGAGGCCCGGGATCTTGCCGTCCGACCCAAGGTCGCGCAGCGCGATGCGGCTCATGCGAAGCTTGCGATAGTACGCCTTGGGCCGGCCCGTCACGTCGCAACGGTTCTTCACCCGGTTCGGCGCGGAGTTGCGCGGCAGCTCGGCGAGCTTCAGCTGCGCGGCGAAGCGCTCCTCCATGGGAGCGTCCTGGTTGCGCGTCACCCCGCGCAGCTCGGCGCGCTTCGCCGCGTACTGGTCGACCAGCCGACGGCGCTTGGCGTTGTTCTCGATCTTGCCCTTCTTGGCCATGCCTATGTCCTCGTCGACGCGTCGCGGAACGGAAAGTTGAACAGGCGCAGCATCTCGCGAGCCTCGTCGTCCGTCCTTGCCGTGGTCGTCACGATGATGTCCATGCCCCAGACCTGATCGACCTTGTCATAGACGATCTCGGGGAACACCAGGTGCTCCTTCATGCCGGTCGCGAAGTTGCCGCGACCGTCGAACGACTTGGGGTTCAGCCCGCGGAAGTCCTTCACCCGCGGCAGCGCGATGGTCACGAACCTGTCCAGGAACTCATACATGCGTTGGCGGCGCAACGTGACCTTGCAGCCGAGCGGCATGTTCTCGCGAACCTTGAAGTTCGCGATGGAGTTCTTCGCCCGCGTCACCACCGGCTGCTGGCCGGCGATGAGCGCGAGGTCGCGCAGCGCGGACTGCACCTTGCGCGAGTCCGCCACCGCCTCGCCGACCCCCATGTTGAGCACGACCTTGTCGACGCGCGGCACCATCATCGGGTTCTTGTAGGCGAACTTCTCCATCAGCCCCGGGACGACCTTCTCCCGGTAGAGCTTGACGAAGCGCGGCTCGTAGCCCTGCGGCAGGCCAGAGGTCGTCTCCGGCGCGTCCATCACGTCAGCCATCGATGAGCTCCCCCGAGCGCTTGGCGAAGCGCACCTTCTTGCCGCCCTCGAAGCGGAAGCCGACGCGGGTCGGCTTGCCGTCCTTGGGATCCTCGTGGGCAAGGTTCGACAGGTCGATCGGTCCGGCCTTCGGGATGATGCCACCCTCCGACTTCGCCGACTGGCGCGTATGGCGCTGCACCGTGTTGACCCCGGACACCGTCGCGCGGCCGCGCTTGGGGTCGACCGAGAGCACCTCCCCCGACTTGCCCCTGTCGCGACCGGCGAGCACGATGACGCGGTCGCCCTTCTTCACCTTGGCGGCCATGTCAGAGGACCTCCGGAGCGAGCGAGATGATCTTCATGTGGTTCGACTGCCGCAGCTCGCGCGGCACGGGCCCGAAGATGCGCGTGCCGATCGGCTCCTTGTTGTTGTTGATGAGGACGGCCGCGTTGCCGTCGAAGCGGATGACGGAGCCGTCCGCGCGCTTGATGTCCTTGGCGGTGCGCACCACCACGGCCTTGGCGACGTCGCCCTTCTTGACGCGCCCGCGCGGGGACGCCTCCTTGATCGACACGACAATGATGTCGCCGACCGAGGCGTACTTGCGCTTCGACCCGCCCAGCACCTTGATGCACATGACCCGGCGTGCGCCCGAGTTGTCGGCGACGGCGAGGTTAGTCTGCATCTGAATCATTGGTCTTCTTTCCTTGGAACACGTGTGTAACGTGAACTCGACGTTCAATGAGGTTGAGTACGAACTCCTGAACCTCCCTCCGCAGCTTGGTCAGCCCGCTATGTGGACGGTACCGCTGCCGTTCGTCATCCCATTCCTGTTCGACCTGGTAGATCGATGTCTTGCCATCGTTCAGCCAGTCGATGAACAAGCGCCCACACGCCTGACATCGAACCACCCTGATCGCCCGAGCAAGTAGTTCCCCATACGGATCGCCGGCCGTATCGTGTTCAGTGAAGTCCTTTTCGGAGGCCATCTTGTAGACATGCTCGTCGGCGTCGCCTTGGTCCCTAACCACCGAGCCGCACTCACAGCGCCACCTCGGCATACTTTCCCCACCACGTCGGTTGCCCTCACCGAGCGCGAATGCGGCCGGCGCCCGCCCGCCCTAGGCGTCGGCGCCACTCCCAGCCTCGGCTGCGGCGCGCTTCCCCGCCTCCTCTGCGGCGGCGGCATCCGCCCCGTGGGCCATCGCATCGGCAGCTGCGGCCTGCGCCGCGGCGTCGGAGAGGATGAGCTCGCCCGCCGGCGTCAGCGCGCCGATGACGCGCCAGGACTTGGTCTTCGACAGCGGCCGGCACTCCTCGATGCGCACCCGGTCCCCTTCGCCGTAGCGGTTGGTCTCGTCGTGCGCGTTGTAGCGCTTGGTGCGCCGCACGGTCTTCTTGAGGAGCGGATGCGCGAAGCGGCGCTCCACCGTCACCACGATGGTCTTGTTGCCCTTCGCGGACGCGACGATCCCCTCGAGCTGTCGCTTAGGCATTCGTCGTCTCCTTGGCCGCAGCCTCGCGGCGGCGTTGGCCGAGCACCGTCTTGATGCGCGCGATGTCGCGCCGCACCAGGCGCACCCGCCCGGTGTTCTCGAGCTGCCCCGTGGCGGCCTGGAAGCGCAGGTTGAACTGCTCCTTCTTCAGGTCGCGGAGCGCGTCGACGAGCTCGTCCGACGTCTTGGCGCGCACGTCCTCGGCCCTCATTCCGGCACCCTCTGCACGACCTTCGTCTTGATCGGCAGCTTCGCCCCGGCGAGGCGGAACGCCTCCCGCGCGATGTCCTCGGCGACGCCGTCGATCTCGAACATGATGCGGCCGGGGTGGACGCGCGCGGCCCAGTACTCCACGGACCCCTTGCCCTTGCCCATGCGCACCTCGGTCGGCTTCTTCGACACCGGGACGTCCGGGAAGATGCGGATCCACACGCGGCCCTGACGCTTCATGTGGCGCGTCATGGCACGCCGCGCCGCCTCGATCTGGCGCGCGGTCACCCGCTCCGGCTCCAACGCCTTCAGGCCGTAGGCACCGAAGTTCAGGTCGAACCCGCCCTTCGCCTCGCCGTGGATGCGACCCTTGTGTTGCTTGCGGAACTTCGTCCGCTTTGGCTGCAGCATTAGCCTCGGTCCCTGTCCTCGCTGCGGCGGCGGCCCGACGAGCCCTGGTTCGCCGCTTCGGTGGCGCGGCGCTCCGACGCCATCGGGTCGTGCTCGAGGATCTCACCCTTGAAGATCCAGACCTTGACGCCGCATACGCCGTAGGCGGTCTTCGCCTCGGCCGTCCCGTAGTCGATGTCGGCGCGCAGCGTGTGCAGCGGCACGCGGCCCTCGCGGTACCACTCGGTGCGCGCGATCTCCGCACCGCCGAGCCGGCCGCCGCAGTTGATGCGGATGCCGCCGGCGCCCATGCGCATCGCCGTCTGTACCGCGCGCTTCATGGCGCGGCGGAACGCGATGCGGCGCTCGAGCTGCTGCGCGATGGACGCAGCCACCAACGTGGCGTCGATCTCGGGCTTGCGCACCTCGACGATGTTGATGTGGACCTCGGAGTCCGTCATCGCCGCGACGCGCTTCCTCAGCTTGTCGATGTCGGCGCCCTTCTTGCCGATGACGACGCCGGGGCGCGCCGAGTGGATCGTCACCCGGCACTTCTTGTGCGGCCGCTCGATGACGACCTTCGATATCGCGGCCTGCTTCAGGTCGCGCATCAGGGCCCCGCGGATCTTCAGGTCCTCGTGCAGGAGCCGGCCGTACTCGTTGCCCTCGGCGTACCAGCGCGAATCCCAGGTGCGGTTGATGCCGAGGCGCAGCCCGACCGGCGAAACCTTGTGTCCCATCAGGCGGCCTCCTCGACTTCGCGCACCACGATGGTGAGGTGCGAGAACGGCTTGTGGATCGACCCGACCTTGCCCCGCCCGCGGGGCGAGAAGCGCTTCATCACAAGCGCCTTGCCCACGTAGGCTTCCTTGACGACGAGCGCGTCGACGTCGAGGTCGTGGTTGTTCTCGGCGTTGGCGATGGCCGACTCCAGCGTCTTCCTCACGTCGCCGGAGATGCGCTTGCGGCTGAACTCCAGCTCCGCGAGCGCCTTCGCCACCGGCTTGCCGCGGATCAACGCCGCCACGAGGTTGAGCTTCTGCGGCGAGATGCGGATCATCTTGTTGACCGCCCGCGCCTCGGTGTCGGCGAGGTCGCGCGGCCGCTTGGCCTTGCCCATTACTTGCGCCTCGCCTTCTTGTCGGCACCGTGACCGTAGTACGTGCGCGTCGGCGAGAACTCGCCGAACTTGTGCCCCACCATGTCCTCGGTCACGAGCACCGGCACGTGCTTCTGCCCGTTGTAGACGCCGAACGTCAGCCCCACGAAGTGGG
Organism: Acuticoccus sp.; assembly: GCF_965213555.1. Taxonomy (GTDB): domain Bacteria; phylum Pseudomonadota; class Alphaproteobacteria; order Rhizobiales; family Amorphaceae; genus Acuticoccus. The sequence goes on from NZ_OZ243890.1 coordinate 3,813,904, forward strand.
GCAGGATCGTCGAGCGGCGCGACCAGATCTTGATGACCTCGTTGCGCCCACCCTCGCGGACCTTCTCCGCCTTCTTCAGAAGGTACCCGTCGATGAACGGGCCTTTCCAAACCGAGCGCGTCATAGCTTCATCCAAACAACAGTGCGTACTTCCAGCCGAGGCCGGTCACCAGGACGGCAAAGCCCGCCCAAACCCACCAGGGCGCCTTTGCCATCCGACATCACTTCTTCCGTGCGTGGCGCGAGCGGACGATGTACTTGTCCGTCGCCTTGTTGGAGCGGGTGCGCTTGCCCTTGGTGGGCTGGCCCCACGGCGTCACCGGGTGGCGGCCGCCCGAGGTTCGGCCCTCGCCGCCGCCGTGCGGGTGGTCGATCGGGTTCATGGCGACGCCGCGGGTCTGCGGCCTGCGGCCGAGCCAGCGCGAGCGGCCCGCCTTCGACAGGTTGATGTTGCCGTGGTCGGGGTTCGACACCGCACCCACGGTCGCCATGCAGGCGCCCGGGACGATGCGCTGCTCGCCCGACTGCAGGCGCAGCACCGCGTAGGGCCCGTCGCGGCCGACGAGCTGCGCGTAGGTGCCGGCCGATCGCGCGATCTGCCCGCCCTTCATCGGCTTCATCTCCACGTTGTGGATGATCGTGCCCACCGGGATCGACGCCAGCGGCATCGCGTTGCCGGGCTTCACGTCCACCCGCTCGCCGGCCACCACGCGGTCGCCCTCGCCGAGGCGCTGCGGCGCGAGGATGTAGGCGAGCTCACCGTCCTCGTACTTGATGAGGGCGATGAAGGCCGACCGGTTCGGGTCGTACTCGAGCCGCTCGACGGTGGCCGACATGCCGAACTTCGCGCGACGCTTGAAGTCCACCATGCGGTAGGCGCGCTTGTGGCCGCCGCCGCGGTGGCGGCTCGTCTTGCGGCCGCGGTTGTTGCGCCCGCCGGACTTGGTCAGCCCCTCGGTCAGCGACTTGACGGGATCGCCCTTGTAGAGCCCGTCGCGCTTGACGATGACGAGCTGGCGCTGGCCCGGCGAGGTGGGGTTGAAGTGCTTCAGTGCCATGGATCAGAGCCCCGTCGTCACGTCGATGTTCTGGCCGTCGGCGAGCGTCACCACCGCGTGCTTCACGTCCGACTGACGGCCGCGAATGCCGCGGAAGCGCTTCATCTTGCCCTTGCGCACCAGCGTGTTGACCGCCGTCACCTTGACCGAGAAGAGGGCCTCCACGGCCGCCTTGATCTGCGGCTTCGACGCGGTCTTCGCGACGCGGAAGACGACCTGGTTGTTCTCCGACGCCTCGGTGGACTTCTCGGTGATCACCGGCGCCACGACGACGTCGTAGTGGTTGAGCGCGATGGCCATCAGCGGGTCCCCTCGGCGCCGGTATCACCCGGCGCGTCGTCCGCGTCCACCTCGGACGGACCGGTGTCCTCGAGCGTGGCGCCGCGCGGGGCATCGCCCCCCTCCTCCACCGGGATGCCGCCAACGAGCCCCGTCGGCCCGCATCCTCCGCATCGGTGGGCTCGGGCGCATCGGTGGGCTCGGGCGCATCGGTGGGCTCGGGCTCCTCGCCGCCCTGGCCGCCGCCGGTCGCCCCGGCGAGCGCACCGGCCATCGCCGCCGCCCCGGTCGCCATCGCGGCGCCCGCGAGCGCAGCGACGTCCGCCGCCGGGGACGGCACCGCCGCGGCACCCTGCGGCCCGCCGTCGTCGGCTGTGTCAGGCGTCCCGTTGGCGCCGGAAGCGAACCGTGCCTCGATGCCCTCCAGCGCGGCACGCGTCAGCACGAGCTTCTCGCGACGCAGGATGTCGTAAACGTTGAGCCCCGCCACCGGGAGCACGTCGATGAGCGGGATGTTGCGCGCGGCCTTCGCGAAGACGGCGTCCACCTCGCCGTCGATGATGAGCGCGTTCGCCAGGCCGAGGGCCGCGAACTGCGTCCGCAGGGCCTTCGTCTTGATGGCCTCCACCGCCGCCCGGTCGATGATGATGAGTTCATCGCTGCGCGCCTTGGCCGACAGCGCGTGCTTGAGGCCAAGCGCGCGCACCTTCTTCGGCAGGTCGATGGCGTGGCTGCGCGGCTTCGGTCCGTGCGGCTTCGCGCCGCCGCGGAACTGCGTCGCCTTCTTGTCGGAGTGGCGGGCGCGACCCGTCCCCTTCTGGCGGTACATCTTCTTACCGGTGGCGTTGATCTCGCCGCGCGACTTCGTGGCGTGCGTGCCCTGCTGCCGCTTGGCAAGCTGCCAGCGCACGACCCTGTGGAGGATGTCCGCCCGGGGCTCGAGGCCGAACGTCGCCTCGGGCAAGCTGACGGTGCCCTGGGTCTCGCCGGTGAGGGTCCTGACCTCGATGTCCATCACGAGCGGTCCTTGTTGTCGTCGGCGGCGTTGACGTCGGCCGACGCCCCCTCCGGCGCGTTCACCGCATCGGGCGAGTTCGGCGTGCCCTCCATGGGCTCGCCGTCGGCCGCGTTCTTGCCCGCCGTCTCAACGGTGCCGGCGGGCGCGTCGGCCGCCGGGTCCTGAGGCTCGTTGACGAGCGCAGCCTCGTCCACCGGAGCTGCGGGAGCGGCATCCTGCGCCGTCGGCTCGGGGTCGCGCTCGGGCATGCGGAACGCGCCGGGGCTCGGCGCCTCGGCCGGTGCCGCGCGCTTCACCGCATCGCGCACAACGATCCACGAGTTCGTCGCGCCCGGCACCGCCCCGGCGACCAGGATGAGCCCGCGCTCGACGTCCGCACGCACGACCTTGAGGTTCTGTGTGGTGACGCGGACCTGGCCCATGTGGCCGGCCATCTTCTTGCCCTTGAAGATCTTGCCCGGGTCCTGGCACTGGCCGACCGAGCCGTGGCTGCGGTGCGAGATCGACACGCCGTGCGAGGCGCGCAGGCCGCCGAAGTTGTGCCGCTTCATCGCGCCGGCGAAGCCCTTGCCGATGGACGTTCCGGTGACGTCGACGAACTGGCCGGGCACGAAGTGGTCGGCGGTGATCTCCGCGCCCACCTCGATCAGCGCGTCCTCGCCAACGCGGCACTCCACGAGCTTGCGCTTGGGCTCGACGTTCGCCTTGGCGAAGTGGCCGCGCATGGCGCGGGTGGTGTTCTTCGCCTTGGCGCGGCCGGCGCCGAGCTGCAGCGCGGTGTAGCCGTCGCGCTCGGCGGTGCGGTGCGCCACCACCTGGCAGCCGTCGAGGGACAGCACCGTCACCGGCACGTGCTCGCCGGCCTCGTTGTAGACGCGCGTCATGCCGAGCTTGCGGGCGACGACGGAGGAGCGGTTCTGGACGGTGGTGGGCATCGACGGACCTAGAGCTTGATCTCGACGTCGACGCCGGCCGCAAGGTCGAGCTTCATCAGCGCGTCGACGGTCTGCGGGGTCGGATCGACGATGTCGAGGAGCCGCTTGTGGGTGCGGATCTCGAACTGCTCGCGGCTCTTCTTGTCGATGTGCGGCGAGCGGTTGACGGTGTAGCGCTCGATGCGCGTGGGCAGCGGCACGGGCCCGCGCACCTGCGCGCCGGTTCGTCGCGCGGTCTGCACGATCTCGCGCGTGGAGCTGTCGAGCACGCGGTGATCGAACGCCTTCAGGCGAATGCGAATGTTCTGGTTCATCGATCTTCTTTTGCACCCGCCGGAACGGACAAAGCGGCGTACCCGGCCTCCGTCTGGATCGGCCGACACGCCTTATGTCAACTGGATTGGCTTGTCGCCCCGCTCCCGGGGCGTCGGCCTACCTAATCGAAGGTCGCCGGGATTGCCAGCCCCCTTGGCCGGAAAATGACGAAACGATAACGTCGGCGTGGTGAGCTACCGCGGGTCCCGTCGCCCCTGCCGAGCACTACTCTTTGAAGGACGGGTATGCCTTCCCGGCAACCTCTATCACGACGTTGCACGCGATTAGGTCGCTTTGGATCGTTGGGTCTGATCCCCAAGCCTCGCCAGAAGCCGCGTAGTTATTCTTCATTCGCGAATGATAAAGCTTCGCAATCCTATCGACGTCGTCAACGACGTACTTGGTCATCGCATCCAGGTCGGCCGCAGCGCCATGCACTCGAAGGGTTGTTGCGACACGCGTTAACAGCACGACTAACTGCTGCGAATTTTGCTGGAGTTGCAGCGGCAGAAAGGCTCCCCCGTAATCAAGCACACCTAAATGCAGTCCGGCGCATCGTTCAAACGCATACGAAGCGTTCAGTTGCTCAGGAGGTCGTTGGAGGTACCTTTGAAGCGGTTCCAATTCTTGCTGCGCGTACGCCGGGCAAACTACGATCCCGGCGAGGGCTGCAACGAGGCAACCAAGGAACTTCAAGCCCCTCTTTCACAGCTCCTTGTGCCAAATAACTGCATCATCGTTGATACGAAAAAAGGGCGCCGCCCAAGGCGACGCCCCCGCTCGACCGAACGATATTGTGCCGCTACTCGACGATGGAGGCCACAACGCCGGCGCCGACGGTGCGGCCGCCCTCGCGGATCGCGAAGCGGAGCTGCTCCTCCATCGCGATCGGGTTGATGAGCTCGACGTTGATCTCGACGTTGTCGCCGGGCATCACCATCTCGGTGCCCTCGTTCAAGGTCACGACGCCCGTCACGTCCGTCGTCCGGAAGTAGAACTGCGGACGATAGTTCGTGAAGAACGGCGTGTGACGGCCACCCTCCTCCTTGGTGAGGATGTAGGCCGACGCCTTGAACTTCTTGTGCGGCTTCACCGAGCCGGGCTTGCACAGCACCTGACCGCGCTCGACGTCGTCACGGCCGACGCCACGCAGCAGCGCGCCGATGTTGTCGCCCGCCTGCCCCTGGTCGAGCAGCTTGCGGAACATCTCGACGCCGGTGACGGTCGTCTTGGCGGTGTTGCGGATGCCGACGATCTCGACCTCCTCGCCCACCTTGACGATGCCGCGCTCCACCCGGCCCGTCACCACCGTGCCGCGACCGGAGATCGAGAACACGTCCTCGATGGGCATCAGGAACGCGCCGTCGATGGGACGGTCGGGCTGTGGGATGTAGGCGTCCACCTCCCGCATCAACGCGAGCACCGCGTCGTGGCCCATCGCCTTGTCGGAGTCCTCGAGCGCCGCAAGCGCCGACCCCTTCACGATGGGGATGTCGTCGCCCGGGAACTCGTAGAGCGACAGGAGCTCGCGCACCTCGAGCTCGACGAGCTCCAACAGCTCCTCGTCGTCCACCTGGTCGACCTTGTTGAGGAAGACCACGATGGCCGGCACACCCACCTGACGGGCGAGCAGTATGTGCTCGCGGGTCTGCGGCATGGGACCGTCGGCGGCCGACACGACCAGGATCGCGCCGTCCATCTGCGCCGCACCCGTGATCATGTTCTTCACGTAGTCGGCGTGGCCCGGGCAGTCGACGTGGGCGTAGTGCCGGTTCTCGGTCTGGTACTCCACGTGCGCCGTCGAGATCGTGATGCCGCGGGCCTTCTCCTCGGGCGCGGCGTCGATCTGATCGTACGCCTTGTAGGTTGCGCCGCCCGTTTCCGCCAGCACCTTCGTGATCGCCGCTGTCAACGAGGTCTTGCCATGGTCGACGTGACCGATGGTGCCGATGTTGAGGTGCGGCTTGTCGCGGGTGAACTTCTCCTTCGCCATTGGCGATTCTCCACTGTCCTCTTGGGTCTGGCGCGGACGCTAGATGCTGGGTTGGCGCGGCCCCGAAAGGGCCGCTGAGGGAAGAAGGGCCGCCCTTCAGCGACCCCAACCTCCGCGGTCCGGCACGCCGGACCCGCGGAGTGTCGTCAGGCGTACTTCGCCTGAACTTCGTCGGCCACGGCTTGGGGCACCTGCTCGTAGTGGCTGAACTGCATGGTGTACTGTGCCCGTCCCTGCGTCATGGAGCGCAGGTTCGACACGTAGCCGAACATGTTCGCGAGCGGGACGAAGGCGTTCACCACCGTCGCGACGCCGCGCGTCTCGGTGCCCTGGATCTGGCCACGGCGGGAGTTGATGTCGCCCATCACGGTGCCGGCAAAGTCGTCGGGGCCCACCACCTCGACCTTCATGATCGGCTCGAGGAGCTTGGGCCGCGCCTTCTGGCAGCCCTCGCGGAAGGCCGCGCGGGCGGCGATCTCGAAGGCGAGCACCGAGGAGTCGACGTCGTGGAACGCGCCGTCGATGAGCCGCGCCTTGATGTCCACCATCGGGAAGCCCGCGATGGGGCCCGACGTCATCACCGAGGCGATGCCCTTCTCGACGCCCGGAACGTACTCCTTCGGCACCGAGCCGCCCACGACCTCCGACACGAACTCATAGCCCGCGCCGATCTCGTTCGGCTCGATGACGAGCTTCACCCGCGCGAACTGGCCGGTGCCGCCGGTTTGCTTCTTGTGCGTGTAGTCGATCTCGGCAGCCTGCGTGATCGTCTCGCGATAGGCGACCTGCGGCTGGCCGATGTTCGCCTCGACCTTGAACTCGCGCTTCATGCGGTCGACCAGGATGTCGAGGTGCAGCTCGCCCATGCCGGAGATGATCGTCTGGCCGCTCTCGAAGTCGGTCTTGACCCGGAACGAGGGGTCCTCGGCGGCGAGGCGGTTGAGCGCGAGGCCCATCTTCTCCTGATCGGACTTCGTCTTCGGCTCGATGGCGATGTCGATGACCGGCTCGGGGAACTCCATGCGCTCCAGGATCACCGGCGCGCTCGGGTCGCTCAGCGTATCGCCGGTGGTCGTCTCCTTGAGGCCGGCGAGCGCCACGATGTCCCCGGCGTAGGCGATCTTGATCTCCTCGCGCGAGTTGGAGTGCATCTGCAGCATCCGCCCGACGCGCTCGCGCTTCTCCTTCACCGTGTTGAGCACGCCCGTCCCCTGCTCGAGCACGCCCGAGTAGATGCGGCAGAAGGTGAGCGTGCCGACGAACGGGTCGTTCATCACCTTGAAGGCGAGCATGGCGAGCGGCGCCTCGTCGGAGGAGCGGCGCTTCACCTCCTCCTCGGTCTTCACGTCGATGCCGCGGATCGACTCCACGTCCACCGGCGAGGGCAGGTAGTCCACGACGGCGTCAAGCAGCGGCTGCACGCCCTTGTTCTTGAAGGCAGATCCCGCGAAGATCGGGGTGAAGATCGACTCGATGGTCCCCTTGCGGACCATCGCCTTGAGCGTGTCCTCGTCGGGCTCGGTTCCCTCGAGGTATGCCTCCATGGCGGCCTCGTCCATGTCCACCGCCGCCTCGATTAGCTTCTCACGGTACTCCTTCGCCCGATCGACCATGTCGGCCGGGATGTCGACGTAGTCGAACTTCGCGCCCAGCGACTCGTCGTGCCAAATGATCGCCTGCATCTTCACGAGGTCGACGACGCCCTTGAAGTCGATCTCGGAACCGATGGGCAGCTGCATGACAAGCGGACGCGCGCCGAGCCGCGACTCGATCATCTCGAGGCAGCGGAAGTAGTCCGCGCCGGTCTTGTCCATCTTGTTGACGAAGATCATGCGCGGCACGCGGTACTTGTCCGCCTGGCGCCACACCGTCTCGGTCTGCGGCTCGACGCCGGCGTTGGCGTCGAGCAGCGCGATGGCGCCGTCGAGCACGCGCAACGAGCGCTCCACCTCGATGGTGAAGTCGACGTGGCCCGGCGTGTCGATGATGTTGAGCCGCTTGTCGTTCCAGAAGCAGGTTGTCGCGGCAGACGTGATCGTGATGCCGCGCTCCTGCTCCTGCTCCATCCAATCCATGGTCGCGGCGCCCTCGTGCACCTCGCCCATCTTGTGGCTGCGGCCGGTGTAGAACAGGATCCGCTCTGTCGTCGTCGTCTTCCCGGCGTCGATGTGCGCCATGATGCCGAAGTTGCGGTAGTCTTCAATCTTGTGCGTGCGGGCCATGTTGCTCGAGCTCTTCGGGTCCGGGCGACCTTCCGTAAGGTCGGCGACGAGTGTCAGGGGGCGTGCTACCAGCGGTAGTGCGAGAAGGCGCGGTTGGCGTCCGCCATCTTGTGGGTGTCTTCCCGCTTCTTCACCGCGGTGCCGCGGTTGTTGGCGGCGTCCATCAGCTCGCCTGAGAGCCGGTCGACCATCGTCTTCTCGTTGCGCTTGCGCGCCGCGGTGATGAGCCAGCGGATGGCGAGCGCTTGGCGGCGCTCGGGTCGGACCTCGACGGGGACCTGGTACGTGGCGCCGCCGACGCGACGGGAGCGCACCTCGACCTGAGGCGCGACGTTGGACAGCGCATCGTGGAACATCTGGATCGGGTCGGTGCGCGCCTTCGACTGACAGATGTCGAGCGCGCTGTAGACGATCTTCTCGGCCGCCGACTTCTTGCCGTCGTACATGATGGCGTTCATGAACTTCGACAGCGTGACGTCCCCGAACTTGGGGTCCGGCAGGACTTCACGCTTCTCGGCGCTGTGACGACGCGACATCGGTTCCCTCGCGCTCCCTCGTTCGTCGGTCCCGCTGCAGCGCGGATCCCCGACGCCTCTTCGTTCCTTCCGCCGCTGACGTCCAGGCGGCGGAAGCCCTCACTTAGGCCGCTTCGCCCCATACTTGGAGCGCCGTTGCCTGCGGTTCTTCACGCCCTGCGTGTCGAGCACGCCGCGCAGGATGTGGTACCGCACGCCCGGCAGGTCCTTGACGCGTCCGCCGCGGATCATCACCACGGAATGCTCTTGCAGGTTATGCCCCTCACCCGGGATGTAGCCGATCACCTCGTAGCCGTTGGTGAGGCGAACCTTCGCCACCTTGCGCAGCGCCGAGTTCGGCTTCTTGGGGGTCGTGGTGTAGACGCGCGTGCACACCCCCCGCTTCTGCGGGTTCGCCTCCATCGCCGGCACCTTGTTGCGCTTGACCGGCGCCACCCGCGGCTTGCGGATCAACTGGTTGATCGTCGGCATCCATCCTCACACGCGGCCCACGCCGCAAACGTCTCAGCGAGCTCCCAGCGCTCGCCTATCGCATCGCCTGGCTGGCTCGTCGCACCGCGATGTCACGGTGCAGGCCAGGGCGCCGCACGGCGCCATCCTCAGGCATCGTCCAGCGACCAACGGACAAACGCGCCGACCGACCCCTCGAGACGGAGGCCAGCTGCGGCGCGGTGCATAGCCGGGTCGAGGCAGTGCCCGCCCGACCTCCAAACGGGGTACCGGACAGCGTTTCGAGCGCGAGCCGAGAAGCCCGGGGACGACGGCCTGCCGTTCGGTTGCCGTGGACATAAAGGCTGCATTCAAGACCGTCAAGCCTCGCGCTGCGTGCGGAAGGATGGACGCCGTCCGCGACGCGGTGACCGCTTCGCTCGGGCGGGACCGCCGAGCGCGCACGTGGCCGCCGGCCGGGGACGAGGCAAGGAGCTTTTGCGTGGACGTTTCCGGGGCTAGGCTGAGCGTCGACACTCCACCGCTGTTCTACGGACGCTGCCGATGACCCTCTTCGATGTCGTTCGCGTGCCGCTCGCCGCACCGGCGGTGCTGACGGCGCAGAAGTCCTTCCGGAAGAACCCCGTCATCGGGTCGCGGCGGCTGAACGCCATCGGCCTCCACCGCCGCCGCGTGTCACTCGCCGCAGCGCTCGCGCGGCGGCGTAGGGCCGCCCTGGCGCCTCGCCTTGATCCCGCCGAGCGCGCCGCGTTCGACCGCGATGGCATCGTGGTGCGGAACGACGCCCTGCCCCAGGATGTCTTGAGCCGCGTGCGCGAGGAGCTCGCCACGGTGCCGCGCCGTGCGTGGGAGATGCGGCAGGGGCAGACGGTCAACCGCGTGATGCCGCTTCCGACCGGCGGTTCGGCCGTGGCCGAGCTCTCCCGCTTCGTGCGCCGCTCGGACGTGCGCGACCTCGTCGGCTACGCCGCCGGCCGGACCGGGCACGTCCTCGCCATGCTTCAGACCATCGCGGTGGACCCGACGTCCGGCGGGGCGGACCCCCAGGCGATGGTCCACGCTGACACCTTCCACCCGACCGCCAAGTTCTGGCTGTTCCTCGACGAGGTCGGCCCCGATGACGGCCCGTTCGCCTACGCGCCGGGCTCCCATCGCTTGACCCCAGAGCGGCTGGCCTTCGAGGACGAATCCGCGCGCACCGCGGCGGACGCTGCGGATCCGCACCACGCCGCCGGCTCCTTCCGCCTGCCGGAGGAACGCCTCGAGGCGCTGGGCTATGCGCCGCTCAAGACGCTCACGGTGCCGGCGAACACCTTCGTCGTCGCGGACACGTTCGGCTTCCACCGCCGCTCACCCAGCGCCAGGCCGACCGTGCGCGTCTCGCTCTACGGCATCGCCCGCCGCAACCCCTTCCATCCCTGGAACGGGCTCGACCCCATGGACCTGCCGCTCCTGCGCGATCACGCCATGCGCTTGCACCTTGCGACCGAGGACGCGCGTGCCCGGTTCGGCCGACGCACGGTCTACCGCAGCGTCGGCCCCGTGCTCGCCGGGGCTGCGCCGGCGGCCTGACCCGCCCGGTGGCCGATCGGCAGCGCGGCTCAGGCGTCGTCCCGCGCGAGCCGCGTCGCCGGCTCGCCGGCGAGGCGCTCGCCCATGGGAACGTACTTCGAGGGCCGCCCGCGGCGCGCCGCGCGGTCGCGCATGGCGAACGACAGCCACACGAGCCGTCCCTCGATCCCAGGCAGCTCCGCAGGGTCCACCCCGTTCCACGGGACGAACGGGTTGCGCCGCAGCATGCCATGGATCTCGGTGCGCACCGTCGGCCGCGTGGTCGGCGTGCGGCGATGGAAGCCGTAGGTGTCGGCGACCACCAACGTGTTGGCCCGCACCGGCAGGGTGACGAGCCGCCCGTAGCCGAGCGCAGCGAGCTGGTCCTCGCTCATCCGGAAGGACCCCGAGGCGTGGTGCGCGTCGGCAACCTGCGTCGCGACGACCGCCTCGTCGTGCTCCCACTGAAGGCGCTCAGGCGTCAGGCGGTGCGAGCCCGGCACGTACGAGAACGGACCGTCATCCTCGCCCACATCGTGCAGGAACAGCCAGAACTTCGCCGTCGGGTGAAACGTGTCGGCGTGGAGCGTGTTCTGCGGGTCCGGCGCCTGGGGATCGGGGTCGTTCGCGATCGTCTGGAGCACCGGGTTGTACGCGCCGGTGCGGCCGGCGACGTAGCCGACGAGGCGGCGCACCTTCGGCCCACGAACGTAGGCGCGCGCAGCGGCCGCGGCCGAGCCGTCGTCGCGCGCGGGCAGCGGCATCAGCCGGGTCACGGCGTGGCCCTGGCGCATCTCCCATGCACGGCGCGGACGCGTCGCCACCTCCTCGACGAACCTTGCGAAGAGGTCCGGCGGCAGCGCGTCCTCACGGACCACGAAGCCGTCGCGGTCGAACGCGGTGCGCTCAGCCGGGGTGAGCCCGTCCGCAAGCGCGGCGCGCCGTCGCCAGGACATGGCGTGCGCCGTGGCCACGCGCCAGCGGTGCAGACCGCGCGCATTGAGCCTGCGCGATCCGATGACCCGGTTCGCTGCGAAGTTCTTCTGCCCGGACACGATCGCCGGCGCGGCGAGCGGCAGGCCGACGACGTCGAGCACCTTCATCCCTGAACTCCTCAACGGGACCGCCCACGGCGGCGCGCGCTGCGAGGGAATGAAGCGTCGCCGCCCCCGCGAGCGCAAGAGAAACGTGAGGAGCCGACGGGAGGTCCAACCGACGTCGGATCCCTCGGCTCGGCTCAGGCGCTTGAGGCTAGGCGCGGCCTCAACGAGGAAGGGCCCGCGATGGCGGAGCCCTTCGTGATCAAGCAGCTTGTACAGGAGCGGATCACTCTCCCGGCACGCCCTCCTCCTCGCGCATGTCCTCGATCATCGCTGCAGCCTCCCGCGCCTCCTGAGCGGCCCGGGTCTGCTCAGCGATGAGGTCGTCGCGCATCGCCGCCACCTCGCGGATGCGGGTGATCATGCCGCCTGTGCCCGCCGGGATGAGGCGGCCGACGATGACGTTCTCCTTCAGCCCCTCGAGCTGGTCGGCCTTGCCCGACACCGCCGCCTCGGTCAGCACCCGCGTCGTCTCCTGGAACGAGGCGGCCGAGATGAACGAGCGCGTCTGCAGCGAGGCCTTGGTGATGCCGAGGAGCACCGGCACGCCCTGTGCCGGCTTCTTGCCGTCCGCGGTGAGGTCGTCGTTGAGCTCGTCGAGCTCCTGACGGTCGAGCTGCTCGGCGCCGAGGAGGTCGCTGTCCCCGGGATCGGTGATCTCGACCTTCTGCAGCATCTGCCGGACGATCACCTCGATGTGCTTGTCGTTGATGCCGACGCCCTGCAGGCGGTAGACCCCCTGGATCTCGTTGACCAGGTAGGCGGCGAGCGCCTCCACGCCGTGGATCGCCAGGATGTCGTGCGGTGCCGGGTTGCCGTCGAGGATGTAGTCGCCCTTCTCGACGGGGTCGCCGTCCTGCAAGTGAATGTGCTTGCCCTTCGGCACCATGTACTCGATCGGCTCGAGCCCGGAGGCAGGACCCGGGTCGATGATGATGCGCCGCTTGTTCTTGAAGTCCTTGCCGAAGCGCACGGTGCCGTCGATCTCGGCGATGATCGCGTTGTCCTTCGGACGGCGCGCCTCGAAGAGCTCCGCGACGCGCGGCAGACCGCCGGTGATGTCGCGCGTCTTGGCACTCTCCAGCGGGATGCGCGCGAGCACGTCGCCGGCGTTGACCTCGTTGCCGGTGTCGACCGAGAGCACCGTGTCCACCGACAAGAGGTAGCGTGCCTCGCCGCCGCGGGCGAGCTTGGCCACCTTGCCGTCCGGGCCCTTGACGACGACCGAGGGGCGTAGCGAGGCGCCGCGGGTGTGGGTGCGCCAGTCGGTGACGATGCGCTTGGTGATGCCCGTCGCCTCATCCGCCGCCTCCGACACCGAGATGCCGTCGACGAGGTCCTCAAAGTCGACGGTGCCCTGGACCTCGGTGAGGATCGGGCGCGTGTAGGGGTCCCACTCGGCGATGCGCTGGCCGCGCCGGATCTCGTCGCCCTCGTCGACGTGGAGCCGCGCGCCGTAGGTCAGCTTGTAGGACGCACGCTCCGCCCCGTCGGCGTCGATGACGGCGACCTGAACGTTGCGCCCCATCACCATGAGGTTGCCGTCCGAGTCGCGCACCACGTTGCGGTTCTTCATCGCGATCGTGCCCTCGAAGGAGGACTCCACGAACGAGGAGTCGACCACCTGGGCCGTCCCGCCGATGTGGAACGTGCGCATGGTGAGCTGCGTGCCGGGCTCGCCAATGGACTGCGCGGCGATGACGCCCACCGCCTCGCCCATGTTGACCGGCGTGCCGCGCGCGAGGTCGCGCCCGTAGCACGCGCCGCAGACGCCGTTGCGCGTCTCGCAGGTGAGCACCGAGCGGATCTTGAGCGACTGGACGCGAGCTGCCTCCATCGCATCGACGTCCTTCTCGTCGAGCAGCGTGCCGGCCTTGGCGATCAGCTCGCCGGTGGCGGGGTTGTTCACGTCCTCCGCCGCGGTGCGACCGAGCACGCGGCTACCGAGCGTCGCGATCACCTGTCCAGCGTCGACGATGGGCTCCATCGTGATGCCGCGGGTGGAGCCGCAGTCGAGCTCGTTGATGATGGAATCCTGCGCCACGTCCACCAGGCGGCGCGTGAGGTAGCCCGAGTTCGCCGTCTTCAGCGCGGTGTCGGCGAGGCCCTTGCGCGCGCCGTGCGTGGAGTTGAAGTACTCCAGCACCGTCAGCCCCTCCTTGAAGTTGGAGGTGATCGGCGTCTCGATGATCTCGCCCGACGGCTTCGCCATCAGCCCGCGCATCGCCGCGAGCTGCCGCATCTGCGTCGGCGACCCACGCGCGCCCGAGTGGCTCATCATGTAGACCGAGTTCATCTGCTTGGTGCGGCCGTTCTCATCCTTGTCGACCGCGGAGATGCGCTTCATCATCTCATCGGCGACGCGGTCGGTGCACTTTGCCCAGGCGTCGATGACCTTGTTGTACTTCTCGCCCTGGGTGATCAGGCCGTCGAAGTACTGCTGCTCGAACTCCTTGGCGAGCTCGGCGGTCTCGTCCACCAGGGCGTACTTCGACTCCGGAATCACCATGTCGTCCTTGCCGAACGAGATGCCGGCCTTGAACGCGTTGGTGAAGCCAAGGCTCATGACGCGGTCGCAGAAGATCACCGTCTCCTTCTGACCGGTGCCGCGGTACACGGTGTCGATCACCTTGGAGATGTTCTTCTTCGTCATCAGCTGGTTGCAGACGTCGAAGGGAACCTTCGGCGAGCGCGGCAGGAGGTCGCCGATGAGCGCGCGCCCCGGCGTCGTCTCGTGGATCTGCGAGACCGGGTTGCCGTCCTCGTCGACGGTCTTGTAGCGCACCTTCACCTTGGCGTGGACCGTCGTCACCTTGGCGTCGAGCGCGTGCTGCAGCTCGGCCATGGAGCCGAACGTCAGCCCCTCACCCGGCTCGCCGTCCGCCATGATCGAGAGGTAGTACAGACCGAGCACGATGTCCTGCGATGGCACGATGATCGGCTGACCGTTCGCCGGGTGCAGGATGTTGTTGGTGCTCATCATGAGGACGCGCGCCTCGAGCTGCGCCTCCAGCGACAGCGGCACGTGGACCGCCATCTGGTCGCCGTCGAAGTCCGCGTTGAACGCGGTGCAGACCAGCGGGTGGAGCTGGATCGCCTTGCCCTCGATGAGCTTCGGCTCGAACGCCTGGATGCCGAGACGGTGCAGCGTCGGCGCGCGGTTGAGCAGCACCGGGTGCTCGCGGATGACCTCGTCGAGGATGTCCCAGACCTCGGGCTTCTCCTTCTCGACGAGCTTCTTCGCCTGCTTGACGGTCGAGGAGTAGCCCTTGGCGTCGAGCCGCGAGTAGATGAACGGCTTGAACAGCTCGAGCGCCATCTTCTTCGGCAGCCCGCACTGGTGCAGCTTGAGCTCGGGGCCGACCACGATCACCGAACGGCCGGAGTAGTCCACCCGCTTGCCGAGGAGGTTCTGGCGGAAGCGGCCCTGCTTGCCCTTGAGCATGTCCGACAGCGACTTCAGCGGCCGCTTGTTGGCGCCGGTGATGACGCGGCCGCGCCGGCCGTTGTCGAACAGCGCGTCGACGGACTCCTGCAGCATCCGCTTCTCGTTGCGGATGATGATGTCGGGAGCGCGCAGCTCGATCAGCCGCTTCAGACGGTTGTTGCGGTTGATCACGCGCCGGTAGAGGTCGTTGAGGTCCGAGGTCGCGAACCGGCCGCCGTCGAGGGGCACCAGCGGACGAAGGTCCGGCGGAATGACCGGGATGACGGTCATCACCATCCACTCCGGCCGGTTGCCCGACTCGAGGAACCCGTCGACGATCTTCAGCCGCTTGGCGAGCTTCTTGGGCTTCAGCTCCGACGTCGACTCGGCGATCTCCTTGCGCAGGTTCTCGCGCTCGCGCTCGAGGTCGAGCTGGAGGAGGAGCTCGCGGATCGCCTCGGCGCCGATGAGCGCGGTGAACGTTTCCCCATGAGTGTCCTGCAGGTCGAGGAACTCGTCCTCCGACAGGAGCTGCCCGCGCTTGATGTCCGTCACCATGCCGGGATCGGTCACGATGTAGGATTCGAAGTAGAGCACGCGCTCGAGGTCCTTGAGCGTCATGTCGAGCAAGAGCCCGATGCGCGAGGGCAACGACTTCAGGAACCAGATGTGCGCGACCGGCGCGGCGAGCTCGATGTGTCCCATGCGCTCGCGCCGCACGCGGCTCAGCGTCACCTCAACACCGCACTTCTCGCAGATGACACCCTTGAACTTCATCCGCTTGTACTTGCCGCACAGGCACTCGTAGTCCTTGATGGGACCGAAGATGCGCGCGCAGAACAGGCCGTCCCGCTCGGGCTTGAAGGTGCGGTAGTTGATCGTCTCGGGCTTCTTGATCTCGCCGAAAGACCACGAGCGGATCTTCTCCGGGCTCGCGATGGAGATCCGGATCCTGTCGAACGTCTGGGTGGGTGCCTGCGTGTTGAACAGGTTCATCACTTCCTGGTTCATCCGGCTCTCCTTTCGCCCGTCTGGGCCGTATTGATCGCGCTCTGCATCAGCGCCGCGTAGCTTGCCGTGTCGGCGTTGAGGCAGACGTACTGCCGAACCGCCTCATCGCGCGGCGCCACCTTGGTGGCGACGATCCGCGCCGTCTCGCTAAGGTCGTCCACGGGCCGCACGAACCGCATGCCGACGCCCAAGGCTGCGAGCAGCGCACCGATCGCGCCGCCCGCCATCATCGTCTCGTAGGCGACGACCGTGATCCTCATCCCGTCCGCGAGCGCCTCCGCGGTCGCCCGCACGCTCCGGTTCCAGTCGTCCACCGCCCGGCGATGGTCGAACGGCCAGCGGTCCGCCACATCGTCAGCGCGACCCTGGTAGCTTTCGGCGACGGACACGGGGTTTCGCAAGACATAGACGATGTGGGCATCCGCGAACCGTTCCGCCAGCATGGGGTAGGCGCGGAAGATCGGCGGGTACTTGTCACCGATCATGCGCGCCGCCTCGACCTTCCCGCCGGGATCGACCCCCACCCAGTGGGGGTTAGGCCCCTCGTCCATTCCAGGCGGCTCGTCGTGCGTATCGCCCGGCTCGATCGACAGGAACCGGTCCATCTCGAAGTGCGCCGGCGTCAGTTCCCCCCGCTCGATGACCCGGTAGTACCGCTCGTTGCCAATCAGCACGTCCGAATGACGGTTGAGCAGGCGGGTCAGCGCCGTCGTGCCCGACCGCGGACACCCTCCCACGAAGACGAGCTGCCGCCTCACTCAGTCGACGATGTCCAGCCGCCGCTCGATCCGGTCCACGCGCTGGGCAAGCTGGGCAAGTTCCCGATCCTGCCGGTGCTCGCTGTTGATGAGCGCCACAAGATGCCCGTCCATGCGGAGGACGCGCGACCCCAACCGGGTCAACCCCTCCTCCACCTGCTGCAGCCGCTCGTGCATCCGCTCGAGCAGCTCATACATCAGCTCGTTCGTGACCTCGGCCATCAGCTCCTACTCCGCCGCGAGCTTCCTCGCGTCGATGTCGTTGTTGATGACCATGTCGCGCTCCACGTCGGTCAGCTCGACGTTGAGGCCCAGCGAGCGGATCTCCTTGACGAGCACGTTGAAGCTCTCCGGGATGCCGGCCTCGAACGTGTCGTCGCCACGCACGATCGACTCGTAGACCTTCGTGCGGCCGGCCACGTCGTCGGACTTCACGGTGAGCATCTCCTGCAAGGTGTACGCCGCACCGTAGGCCTCCAGCGCCCACACCTCCATCTCGCCGAAGCGCTGGCCGCCGAACTGCGCCTTGCCGCCCAGCGGCTGCTGGGTGACCAGCGAGTAGGGGCCGATGGAGCGGGCGTGGATCTTGTCGTCCACCAGATGATGCAGCTTCAGCATGTAGATGTAGCCCACCGTCACCGGCCGGTCGAACTGCTCGCCGGTGCGACCGTCGTAGAGCATCGACTGGCCGCTCTCCTCAAGCCCGCCCTTCCTCAGGAGCTCGACGATGTCGGCCTCGCGCGCGCCGTCGAACACCGGGGTCGCGATGGGCACGCCGCGCGATAGCTGCTCGCCGAGCCGAAAGACTGAATCGTCGTCGTACTCGGCGATGGGCTCGGAGGTGCCGCCGTCGTAGATGTCGAGGAGGTGCGTTCTCAGCTCCTGCGACGACCCTGCCTCGCGCCCGAGCCGCACGAGCTCACCGATCTTCCTGCCGAGGCCGGCGCACGCCCAGCCAAGGTGCGTCTCCAGGATCTGGCCGACGTTCATGCGGGACGGCACGCCGAGCGGGTTCAGCACGATGTCGACGTGCGTGCCGTCCTCGAGGAACGGCATGTCCTCCACCGGCACGATCTTCGACACCACGCCCTTGTTGCCGTGACGGCCCGCCATCTTGTCGCCCGGCTGGATCTTGCGCTTCACCGCCACGAAGACCTTGACCATCTTCATGACGCCGGGCGGCAGCTCGTCACCGCGCTGCAGCTTCTCGACCTTGTCCATGAAGCGCTCCTCGAAGCGCCGCTTGGCCTCGTCGTACTGCGTGCGCATGGCCTCGACGTCCGCCTGCAGCGCCTCGTCGGCGAGGGCGAACATCCACCACTGGGAGCGCGGGGTGTCGTTCAGCACCGCTTCGGTGATCGTCGAGTCGGCGGTGAACCCGCGCGGGCCCGACACCGCGGTCTGCCCCGTCAGGATCTCCCGCAGCCGAGCGAACGTGTTGCGGTCGAGGATCGCCTGCTCGTCGTCGCGGTCCTTGGCGAGGCGCTCGATCTCCTCGCGCTCGATGGCCTGGGCGCGCTCGTCCTTTTCGATGCCGTGCCGGTTGAACACGCGCACCTCGACGATGGTGCCGGTGACGCCCGGAGGCACCCGCAGCGAGGTGTCGCGCACGTCCGAGGCCTTCTCGCCGAAGATCGCGCGCAGGAGCTTCTCCTCCGGCGTCATCGGGCTCTCGCCCTTCGGCGTGATCTTGCCCACCAGGATGTCGCCCGCCTGCACCTCGGCGCCGATGTAGGCGATGCCCGCCTCATCGAGGTTCCTAAGCGCCTCCTCCGAGACGTTCGGGATGTCGCGGGTGATCTCCTCCGGCCCGAGCTTGGTGTCGCGGGCGGCGACCTCGAACTCCTCGATGTGGATCGAGGTGAACACGTCGTCGGAGACGATGCGCTCGGAGAGCAGGATCGAGTCCTCGAAGTTGTAGCCGTTCCAGGGCATGAACGCGACGAGCACGTTGCGGCCGAGCGCGAGGTCGCCGAGCTCGGTCGACGGGCCGTCGGCGATGATCTCGCCCTTGGCCACCTGATCGCCGACCCGCACCAGCGGCCGCTGGTTGACCGTGGTGTTCTGGTTCGACCGCTGGAACTTCATGAGCTGGTAGATGTCCACCGCGCTCTTCGTCGGATCGAGCTCCTCCGTGGCGCGGATGACGATGCGCGCCGCGTCCACCTGGTCGATGATGCCCGCACGGCGCGCGCCGATGGCAGCGCCGGAGTCGCGCGCGACGATGGGCTCCATCCCGGTGCCGACGAGCGGCGCCTCGGCGCGGACGAGCGGCACCGCCTGCCGCTGCATGTTCGAGCCCATCAGCGCGCGGTTGGCGTCGTCGTTCTCGAGGAACGGGATCAGCGCCGCCGCCACCGAGACGAGCTGCTTGGGGCTGACGTCCATGTAGTCGATGCGGTCGGCCGGCATCATGGACACGTCGCCGGAGTGGCGCGCCACGGTGAGCTCGTCCACAAAGCGGCCGTCCTCGAGCAGCGGCGCGTTCGCCTGGGCGACCGTGTGCTTCTGCTCCTCCATCGCCGAGAGGTAGACCACCTCGTCGGTGACCTGACCGTTCGCCACCTTCCGGTAGGGCGCCTCGATGAAGCCGTACTTGTTCACCCGGGCGAACGTCGCGAGCGAGTTTATGAGACCGATGTTCGGGCCCTCGGGCGTCTCGATGGGGCAGATGCGGCCGTAGTGCGTCGGGTGCACGTCGCGCACCTCGAAGCCCGCGCGCTCGCGCGTCAGGCCGCCCGGACCCAGCGCCGACAGGCGCCGCTTGTGCGTCACCTCCGACAGCGGGTTCGTCTGGTCCATGAACTGGGAGAGCTGCGAGGAGCCGAAGAACTCGCGCACCGCCGCCGCCGCGGGCTTTGCGTTGATGAGGTCCTGCGGCATCACCGTCTCGATCTCGACGGACGACATGCGCTCCTTGATGGCGCGCTCCATCCTGAGGAGCCCCAGGCGGTACTGGTTCTCCATCAGCTCGCCCACCGAGCGCACGCGCCGGTTGCCGAGGTTGTCGATGTCGTCGATCTCGCCCTTGCCGTCGCGCAGGCCGATGAGCGTCTTGATGACGGCCATGATGTCCTCCTTGCGCAGCGTGCGCTGCGTGTCGGGGGCATCAAGGTCGAGGCGCATGTTCATCTTCACCCGACCGACGGCAGACAGGTCGTAGCGCTCGGGGTCGAAGAACAGCGAGGCGAACATGTTCTCGGCGGTGTCGATGGTGGGAGGCTCGCCGGGGCGCATGACGCGATAGATGTCGAAGAGCGCCGCCTCGCGCGTCTCGTTCTTGTCCGCCGCGAGGGTGTTGCGGATGTAGGCGCCCTTGGTGACGTGGTCGATGTCGAGGACGGTGATCTCCTGAAGCCCCGTCTCCAGGAGCTTGGCGAGGCTCTTCTCGTCGAGCTCGTCGCCCGCCTCGGCGTGCACCTCGCCCGTCTCGAAGTTGACGATGTCGTCGCCGAGGTAGCGCCCGTAAAGGTCGTCGTCCGACACGCGCAGCGCCTTGACCCCGCGCTCTTCGAGCTGGCGAATGGTGCGCCCGGTGATCTTGCGCCCCTCCTCGATGACGAGCTCGCCGGTGTCCGCGTCGACGAGGTCGGTCGTCGCCTTCATCCCCTTGAGGCGATCGCCGTCGAAGGGCATGCGCCATCCGTCGCCGTCGCGCATGTAACTGACGCGGTCGTAGAAGGTGTGCAGGATCTCCTCGGGCGAGAAGCCGAGCGCCATCATCAGGCTCGTCACCGGGATCTTGCGGCGCCGGTCGATGCGGGCGTGCACGATGTCCTTGGCGTCGAACTCGATGTCGAGCCATGAGCCGCGGTACGGGATGACCCGGCCGGCGAACAGCAGCTTGCCGGAGGAATGCGTCTTGCCCTTGTCGTGGTCGAAGAAGACGCCCGGCGAGCGGTGCATCTGGCTGACGATGACGCGCTCGGTGCCGTTGACGATGAACGTCCCGTTGTCCGTCATGAGCGGCATGTCGCCCATGTAGACGTCCTGCTCCTTGAACTCCTTCGGGCTCTTGGCGCCGGTGTCCTCGTCGACGTCGAACACCACGAGGCGCAGCTTGACCTTGAGCGGCGCGGCGTAGGTGATGTCGCGCTGCCGGCACTCATCGACGTCGAACTTGGGCGCCTCGAACTCGTAGTCCACGAACTCGAGCATCGCAGTGCCAGCGAAGTCGGAGATCGGGAACACGGAGCGGAACACGCCCTCGAGCCCCTCGTCGCCGCGGCCCTCTTCGGGCTTGTCCACGAGCAGGAACTGGTCGTAGGACGCCTTCTGAACCTCGATGAGGTTCGGCATCTCCGTGACCTCACGGATCGAGCCGAAGTACTTGCGAACCTGCTTGCGACCGCTGAACGCCTGCGTCATGTGTTCTTCACTCTCCCATGTGCGACCCTTAAGGGCCACGTCCGCTGCCGTCGTTGATCGTCCTCAACCCAAGAGGAGGATGAGGTTCCGCCCCGTCCTCAACCCAGGAGGAGGAAGAGGTCGCGCCCAATGAGGGCGAGCACGACCGCGGCCAGTCCGACCCAGATCGCCTTGCGCGCCGGCCCTGGGTCAGGTCGAGCCAGCCGCCACCCGAGCGCCGCGCCGATCAGGCTGATGAGCACCGACGGCGCGTAGGCCGCGCCGACGGCCACGCCCTCCGGCGCGTCGACCGCGCGCATCACGTCGGCGAGCGCGATCACCACCGCGAGGTACTGCGACGTCGCACCCGCCAGGCTGACCAGGAAGAGCGCCCCGCCGACCGCCGCGACGGCCTGTAGGACACGCCGGCGCGTGCGCATCATCGGTGCTCCCGGGCGTCATCCCAGCGGCAAAGTCGGGGCGCCGTCGGCCCCGCCGACTTCACCACGTCGCTGCCGCGGCCTACTTCAGCGAGACCTTCGCACCCGCGTCCTCGAGCTGCTTCCTGATCTTCTCGGCCTCGTCCTTGGAGGCGCCCTCCTTCACGGGCTTCGGCGCGCCCTCGACGAGGTCCTTCGCCTCCTTGAGGCCGAGCCCGGTGATGGTGCGGACCTCCTTGATGACGTTGATCTTCTTGTCGCCTGCGGCGTCGAGAATCACGTCGAACTCGGTCTTCTCCTCAACGGGAGCAGCCGCCTCCGCACCGCCTCCGGCGCCGGGCATCGGCATCGCCATCGCGGGGGCGGCCGCCGCCGCGGACACGCCCCATCCGTCCTCGAGCTTCTTCACGAGCTCGGACACTTCGAGGACCGTAAGCTTCGACAGTTCGTCGTACAGGCTTTCAAGGTTGGCCATGGTTCTTTCTCAGGTTGTCGGTTCGGTTGCGTTCGGTTCGATGGGCCGTCACCCCAGGGATTAGGCCGCCGCCTCCAGCTTCGCCCGGTACGCTGCAAAGACGCCGATGAGGTTCTGCGCGGGGGCGTTCAGCTGCGAGGCAAGCTTGTTGCCCGGCGCGTTCAGCACCCGTGCAAGGCTGGTCCCCGGCTGCAGCAAGCAGCCCAGAAGCTTCGAGCGCAGCTCGTCGATCGGCGGCATCTTGGCGAGTGCCTCGACGCCCTGCTGATCCATCGCCGCGCGGCCGAGGAGGCCGCCGATGATGATGAGCTTCTCGTTCCTCTTGACGTACTCCGTCAGGACCTTCGGCGCCGCCACGGGGTCCGGTCCGTAGGCGATGCCCACCGGCCCCTTGAACAGCTCCGACGCGACACCCCTGTCGCCGTTCTCCAGCGCGATCTTGGCGAGCCTGTTCTTGATGACCCTGAACTGGGCGCCAGCGTCCTTCATCTGGCGCCGCAGGTCGGTCATCTGGGCGACGGTCAACCCGCTGTACTGGGTCACCACCACGGAGCCGGCCGTGGCGAACACCTCGTCGAGGAAGCTCACCATCTCGCGTTTTTCGGCTCTATCCACCGTTCTCTCCAAGACATGGGGGATCGCTCCCCCGGCTCGTGTTGCCCGGCCCGCACCACGCGGCCCAAGCGATCGTCACCCGTCCCGAGAGCGAACGTTCCCGTTCCGACCCCCGTCTATGCGGGACATTAAGTGGAGGCGAACCCCCGCACCCGCAGTCTCGGACAGGCTGCCCGGTCAGCCGAAGCCGTCCGGGCGACCCTCGCGGCGCAGCGCCGCGAAGCTTCTTGGCGCAGCACGGTCTGCGCGCGTTGCGTCGTTTGCGTGTCGGCCGATCGCTGCACAGCAGTGACCACCGCCGCCGCGAGGCGCGGACCGACAGGCACGGTCGATCGGCGCCTACTCCGCCGCCATCGTCGATAGCTCGACCTTGATCCCCGGACCCATGGTCGAGGTCATCGCGACCTTCTTCATGTAGGTGCCCTTGGCCCCGGTGGGCTTGGCGCGCTGCACCGCGTCGTAGAAGGCGCGCACGTTCTGGGCGATCTTGTCCTCGTCGAAGGACACCTTGCCGACGCCGCCGTGGACGATGCCGCCCTTCTCCACGCGGAACTCCACCGCGCCGCCCTTGGCATCGCGCACCGCCTGGCCGACGTCGGGCGTCACCGTGCCCACCTTGGGGTTCGGCATCAGCCCGCGCGGGCCGAGGACCTTCCCGAGGCGACCCACCAGCGGCATCATGTCAGGCGTCGCGATGCAGCGCTCGAAGTCGATCTTGCCGCCCTGAACGTCGGCGACGAGGTCCTCCGCGCCGACGACGTCCGCCCCGGCCGCGCGCGCCTCGTCCGCCTTGTCGCCGCGCGCGAACACCGCGACGCGCACGTCCCGCCCGGTGCCGTTCGGCAGCACGCACACGCCGCGCACCATCTGGTCCGCGTGGCGCGGGTCGACGCCGAGGTTGATCGCGACCTCCACCGTCTCGTCGAACTTCACCGCCGAGCGCGACTTCAGCATCGCGATCGCCTCGGCGAGCGGGTACGTGGCGCGGTGGTCGATGCCCTCGTAGGCCGCCTTCATCCGCTTTG
This sequence comes from Acuticoccus sp., assembly GCF_965213555.1. Classification (GTDB taxonomy): domain Bacteria; phylum Pseudomonadota; class Alphaproteobacteria; order Rhizobiales; family Amorphaceae; genus Acuticoccus. Next base: position 3,837,459 of record NZ_OZ243890.1, read on the forward strand.
CCAGCTTAGGCATCGACCACCTCCAGCCCCATGGACCGCGCCGAGCCCTCGACCATCTTGGCCGCCTGCTCGACGGTGTCGGCGTTGAGGTCCTTCATCTTCTGCTGCGCGATCTCGATGCACTGCGCCCGCGTCACCTGGCCTGCGCTCTCGCGGCCCGGCAGCTTGGAGCCCGACTTCAACCCGGTCGCCTTCTTGAGGAAGAACGAGACCGGCGGCGACTTGATCTCGAACGTGAAGGACTTGTCCGTGTAGTACGTGATCACGGTGGGGCACGGCGCGCCCTTCTCGAGATCCTGCGTCTTCGCGTTGAAGTCCTTCGTGAACATGATGATGTTGAGCCCGCGCTGGCCCAGCGCCGGCCCGATGGGCGGCGACGGCGTCGCGATGCCCGCCGGTACCTGCAGCTTGATGTAACCGGCCACCTTCTTGGCCATCGTCCCTCCTCGCCCCCGTGGGCTTCGCCGATCCCGGGCCGTCCGCCCGTTCGCGGTTCAGGGTCAGGGATCGGCCGCCCCCTCGCCTCCCGCATCCCGTCGCGCGATCAGCCGGCGACCTTCTCCACCTGACCGTACTCGAGCTCGACGTTGGTGGGCCGGCCGAAGATCGACACCGCGACCTTCACCCGCGCACGCTCGTCGTCGACCTCTTCCACATAGCCGTTGAAGCTCGCGAACGGGCCGTCGGACACACGCACGTGCTCTCCCACCTCGAACACGATGGTGGGCCGCGGCCGCTCGACGCCCTCGGTCACCTGATGCAGGATCCGTTCCGCCTCACGGTCGGGGATCGGCTGCGGCCGCTGCGTGGCTCCAAGGAAGCCCGTCACCTTCGGCGTGTTCTTGATGAGGTGGAACACCTCGTCCGTCAGCGCGCACTTCACGAGCACGTAGCCCGGATACGTGGTGCGCTCGGTCTCGACGCGGCGTCCGCGCTTGAGCTCCATCACCTTCTCCTTCGGCACCAGGACGTCGTCGAACATCTCGGTGAGGCCGCGCAGCTCAGCCTCCGCGAGGATCGCCTCGCGAACCTTGTTCTCGAAGTTCGTGTAGGCGTGGACGATGTACCAGCGCTTGTTCATGGGTCGCGGTCCGCCGCCGGTCGCCTTCAGGAGCGCTTCAGCCAAGGACCTGTCCGATCCCCCAGCCGAGGATCCGGTCCACGACGAAGAAGAACACGGCCGCGAAGGCGCACATGATGAACACCATCACCGTGGTGATGATCGTCTCGCGCCGGCTCGGCCACACGACCTTCGAGGTCTCGGTACGGACCTCCTGGATGAACTGGAACGGATTGGTCGCCACGAACCCCTCTTCCCACCGACGCACGCCCAACCGACGCGCTTGAACGCCCGATGCACCCGAGACGCCCATGCGACCCCTGCACCCTGCGCACGGTCTGACGCAGCGAGGCCCTGCGACGGGCGTCGCAAGGCCGACGAGCATCGATCCTATGAGCACGAGACGCACGATCCCCAACGCCGCCTCGTGAGGGCGCTAACTAACAATGCTGCAGGGCGAGCGCAACCCCTCGCTCCCGACCTCATTCATGAGCCCTCAACCGGTCAGCGCAGGATCTCCCTGCCTGCGCTGTCCTTCAAGGCACGAACCAGCTGTCGGCCGGCGAGCGGCGCATCGCCGGCGACGGCGTTGTAGCGTCGCCGTCCCTCCGTGCCGGTCCACAGCGCGAACATCGGGTCCCCCGCCAGCGCCTCGCGCACGGCGGGGTCGGCCAGGACGCGCGTCACCGCCTTGCCGAACGCGGGTCCCCCCTCGAACACCAGCCGAGGGAGGTAGTGGTAGTGCCACAACGCGACGCCCTTGCCCGTCCCCGAGCGGTTGATCCCGTCATCGAACCTTCGCACCGTCCCGCCGACCCGTGCGATGGCGATGGGCAGCGCGATTTGATCGAGCCACGGGAACAGCTTTTGGCCAGCGAGCTCGGGCGGCGGATCTCGCTCGATGGCAAGCGCCGTGTCGAGGAAGGTTCGACCGAACCCCGCGGGGTCGGGGGCACCGATGGCGCCGGCGTTGTAGTAGGGGAACTGACCGGGCAGCGCGTTGCGGCCGCGCCTGGCCGGGGCGACGGGGGTGGCGCCGAACTTGTCGTAGAGCGCCGTCCAGATCGCCTCCGCGCTGTGCCCGGTCTCACGGTTCGGGAACGTCTGACCGCCGCGTCGCAGGTAAAACGCGCGCGCCGACAGGCGGCGCGCGATGGGACGCACGAAGAAGGTGTCGGTGTCGAGGAACAGCGCCGACGGCGCGGCGCACTTGGCGAGCGCGTACATCTTGTTGGAGTGGGGATAGCGCGCGCCGAAGTCGGCGTTGACGAAGCTGCGCGTCGCAACGCCGCGCTCCGCCAAGTAACCGAGCGTCGCAGGGCCGGGCCGCGGGTCGTCCGGCCAGCCGGGACCGGGTTCGGGGTGGCAGGCGACGAGCTCGTCGGGTCGCACCCGCCCGTTGGCGAGCGCGGACGCGACGAGCAGGATCGCCTCGCGCTCGAGCCGGCCGCGCTGCACCACGAACACGATCTGCCGCTGCGAGCGCCCGCGCTGCCATAGGCGCGCGATCGAGGGCGACCAGCGATGAAGGGCTGACGTCATGTTCGTGCGCCCTCAGGCGGCGCCCGGCGAGGACAGCCGCGTTGGCGCGCCCCGCCGGTGAGGTGGCAGGGGTGGAGGGACTCGAACCCCCGGCCTACGGTTTTGGAGACCGCCGCTCTACCAACTGAGCTACACCCCTTCAGGACGTCCGCAATAATCGCCGCCGACGGTCCGTACAAGCCCGTCGCCGGCACGATCGTTCATGCCGCTGGAGCTGAGCTGGAGCGGGTGAAGGGAATCGAACCCTCGTCCTCAGCTTGGAAGGCTGCTGCTCTACCATTGAGCTACACCCGCGACCCTGTCCCCATACGCTGCGGACCGGCGGCGCGTCCAGCCGCACCCGCCGACCGCACACCTACTCGGCCGCCTCGGCCATCGCGTGCGAGGACAGGAAGCCCCCCGACTGGCGCGACCAGAGCCGTGCGTAGAGTCCGCCTGCGGCGGCGAGGTCGTCGTGCCGCCCCTCCTCCACGACCCGTCCCTCGTCGAGCACCACGAGCCGCTCCAGGGAGGCGATCGTGGACAGGCGGTGGGCGATCGCGATCACGGTCTTGCCCTCCATGAGGTCGAACAGGCTCTCCTGGATGGCCGCCTCCACCTCTGAGTCGAGCGCGCTCGTCGCCTCGTCGAGCACCAGGATCGGCGCGTTCTTTAAGAACATGCGGGCGATGGCGATCCTCTGGCGCTGGCCGCCTGACAGCTTGACGCCCCGCTCGCCGACGTAGGCGTCGAACCCCGTCCGCCCGGACTGGTCCGACAAGCCGTCGATGAAATCGAGCGCGTTCGCCCGCCGGGCCGCCTCGCGCACCTCCTCATCGGTGGCGTCGGGGCGTCCGTAGACGATGTTCTCGCGGATCGAGCGGTGCAGCAGCGCGGGTTCCTGGGTCACGACGCCGATCGCCGCACGCAGCGAGTCCTGCCGGACGGTGGCGATGTCCTGCCCGTCGATGAGGATGCGGCCGCCCTCGAGCTCGTGCAGGCGCAGCAACAGGTTCGTCAGGGTCGTCTTGCCGGCGCCCGACGGACCGACGAGGCCGATCTTCTCGCCGGGCTGCACGGTGAGGTCGAGCCCCTCGATCACCCCGCCTTCCTTGCCATAGTGGAAGGTGACAGACTCGAAGCGGATCTCTCCGCGCGTGACCTCGAGCGGCACCGCGTCCGCGGCGTCGGTGACGCGCGGCGGCACCGCGAGCATCGCCTTGCCGTCGGCGATGGTGCCGATCGCCTCGAACAGCATGGTCATCTCCCACATCACCCAGTGCGACAGCCCGTTCAGCCGCAGCACGAGCGCGATGGAGATCGACAGCGCGCCGAGCGAGATCGTCGAGCCGACCCAGAACGCGACACCGAGCGCGCCGATGGAGAACAGCAGCAGCGCGTTCAACACGTAGTTGCCAACGTTGAACAGCGAGATCAGCCGCATCTGCCGGTGCACGGTCTGGAGGAACTCGTCCATCGCCTCCCGGGCGTAGGCGGTCTCGCGATCCGCGTGGGAGAACAGCTTGACGGTCTGGATGTTGGTGTAGCTGTCGACGACGCGGCCGGTCATCGAGGAGCGCGCGTCGGCTTGGGCCTCGGACGCCGCGCCGAGGCGGGGCACGAAGTAGGCGAGGAGCGCGGCGTAGGCCATCGCCCACAGGACCATCGGCACCATCAGCCGCCAGTCCGCCTGGGCCGCGACGACGAGCATGCCGACGAAGAAGGCGAGGACGTAGGCGAAGATGTCGAACACGCGCAGCGACACGTCCCGCACAGCGATGGCGGTCTGCATCACCTTCGTCGCGATGCGTCCGGCGAACTCGTCGGCGTAGAACGCCATGGGCTGGCGCAGGAGGTGCCGGTGCGCCTGCCAGCGCGTCAGCATCGTGTAATTGCCGGCGAGCGTTTGATGGATGAGCACAGACTGGACCAGCACGAGCGCCGGCAGCCCGACGAGGATCAGGACGCCGACGATGCCGAGCGTCACGCCCTCCTCGTTCAGGAACGTGGTGGGGTCGCGCACCGCGAGCCAGTCGACCAGCGTGCCGAGGAAGCCGAACAAGAATGCTTCGCCGAGCCCGATGGCGACGGACAGCAGCCCCATCACCGCGACCCACGGCCACACATCGCGCGAGAAGTGCCACACGAAGGCGAAGAAGCCCTCGGGTGGCGTGGTCGCTGCGCGTGCGGGGTACGGGTCGACCAGCCGTTCAAAGTAGCCGAGCATGGTCACCTCCGAGCCGCCGATATAGGCGTTGCAACGAGCGATGGCGAACGAACCTTTGGCGTCGTCGTCGCAGGGCAGGACCAGCCGTTCGGGTCGTCCGGCAGCGTCAGGCCTACATCCCTCGCGCCTCGGACGAGCGCGTGCTCAGGCGCAGCGAGACGAACGGTCGTGATGCCCCGATGCTGCGACCGGCACACAACGGGATCTGCGCCAACCGTGGATGGTTCCTCGATCCTCCCAACCGGCAGCGCACCTTCGGGGACAAGGCATGGTATGCGATCTCCATCGGGGACGCATCGTTGTCCGGCGGGGAGTTGGCGAATGTTGCGCTCAGCAGGCCCTGCGAGGCCTGACCGCGAGGGTCCGCCCCGGCGTCAGGCCGTCGTCGCTGCAGCCGTGATCGGCGGGACGGCAGCGGCGCTGCTCGCCGGCGCCGTCGCGGGCCCGCGAGCCTTCGCCGACGATGGGTTCAGCGCCTACGTCGAAGGCCAGTTCGACGTGTTCAAGGACCGGCCGGTCGGCCAGCCGGGGTGGGCCGCTCACGCGACGCAGGCCGACGTCGCCTCGAGGCAGGCGCCGCAGGTCGCTGCTCCGCCAGCGCTCCGCCCGGCGAGCGCAACCCCGTCCGAGCGCAGTGCGGGATCGACCGACGCGGTGCCGACCCCTCCGCGCCGCCCACAGACCCGGACACCGTCGCCATCCGACGCCGCGCTGCACGACAGCCGCAGCCAGCCGCGGCAAGCGGGCTTGTCCGCCCTGTGGCGCGGCGGCGGGCTTTCGCGCGAGCAGCGCGCCCTTCAGAGCGCCTACCCCGGTGCCTTCGCCTTCGAGGGCAACGAGGTCGTGTTCCCCGACGGCACGCGCCTCGTCTGGGACGACGGGCGGACCAAGTCGCCGGCGGAGCTCCTCGCCTCCGCGGACCTGGAGGACATGTTCGCCTACGACTACCCCATCGCCGCACGTGGCCGGCTGGTGCCCGCGCGGCACGAGGACCCCGGTCGCGTTCGCAACGATGCCTTCTTCAAGGCGCTCTACGGTGCCAGCGCCGGCGCCGTGCGAGCCGACACGCGCCAGGTGCCTTGGGTGCCCGCGCTCGGTGGCGGCAGCCTCACGGTGACGACACGGTTCGGCGTCGCCGACCGTCTTGCCCGGGTCTCCGCCGAGCTGGAGCGGCTGCCGGCGCGCTTTCACAAGCACCTCGTGCCCTCGGCCGGCGCGTTCCTGTGGCGTCCCATCGCCGGCACGAACCGCATGAGCGTGCACTCCTTCGGCGCGGCGGTGGACGTTGCCACCACACACTCGAGCTACTGGCGCTGGGACGGGCACAAGGCGGGTGCGACGATCCCCTACCGCAACGAGATCCCGATGGAGATCGTCGAGGTGTTCGAGAAGCACTGCTTCATCTGGGGCGGCCGCTGGCATCACTACGACACCATGCACTTCGAGTACCGCCCGGAGCTCCTGCCGCACTGCCACTGATGCGGCCGGGCTGGTAAGCCACGTTGTGCAAGCGCGTAGCAGCGCCTACGTTGAAGGCATGCTCTAAGAGAGGGGTCGGTCATGCGTTCCGTCACGCTGGATGACAAGTACGACCTGGCGCGGCCCGACGTCTTCCTGTCCGGCACGCAGGCGTTGGTGCGGCTCTGCCTGGCGCAACATGCGCGCGACCGCGCGGCCGGACACAACACCGCAGGCTACGTGACGGGCTACCGCGGCTCGCCGCTCGGCGGGCTCGACCAGACCTTCGGCCGCGCGAAGGGCGTGCTCGGCCAGGACATCCTCTTCCAGCCGGCACTCAACGAGGACCTTGCGGCCACCGCGCTGTGGGGCTCGCAACGGACGCACCTGTCGGGCGAGGGTCGCGCCGACGGCGTGTTCGGCCTGTGGTACGGCAAGGGACCCGGCGTCGACCGTTCAGGCGACGTGTTCCGCCACGCGAACCTTGCCGGCACCGCGCCGCTCGGCGGCGTGCTCGCCCTCATGGGCGACGATCACACGTGCGAGAGCTCGACGACGGCGCACCAGTCCGAGTTCGGCATGATCAACGCGCTCATCCCGGTGCTGTCGCCGGCCGGCGTGCAGGACATCGTCGACTACGGCCTCCTCGGCATCGCCATGAGCCGCTTCGCGGGCCTGTGGATCGGCTTCAAGCTGGTGAAGGACACCGTGGAGTCGACCGCGTCCATCGACGGGCGCACCGACCGCGTCGCCGTGGCGCTGCCGGAGTTCCGCTTCGCTGAGCCGCCGCACATCCGCCAGGGCTTCGACGCCCTCGGCGAGGAGGCACGCCTCCACGAGGTCAAGCTGCCGGCCGCACGCGCGTTCGTCTCGGCGAACCGGCTGAACCCCGTCGTCCTGCGCGGCGGCCGCAAGCCTTGGCTTGGCATCGTCGGCACCGGCAAGAGCTGGCTCGACGTCCTCGAGGCGCTCGCCGCGCTCGGCATCGACGAGGTGGCCGCCGCCGACCTCGGCGTGCGCGTCATGAAGGTGGGCTGCCCCTGGCCGCTGCCGCGCGAGGACGTCGTCGCGTTCGCCGACGGGCTCGAGACCATCATCGTCGTCGAGGAGAAGCGCGGGCTCATCGAGCCGCAGATGAAGGACGCGCTCTACGGCACCGCGAACGCGCCGACCATCGTCGGCAAGACCGACGAGCGCGGGGCGCCGCTGTTCCGCGCCCCCGGCGCGCTCGACGCCAACCACGTGGCGCGCACCATCGGGCACCGCCTCGCCGCACGCGGGACTGACCGGGTGGCCGAGCCGCTCGCCGCGCTCGACGCCCTCGCCGCCCGGCTCGGCGCGACGCAGGCGGTCGCCGAGCGGAGCCCGTACTTCTGCGCCGGGTGCCCGCACTCCTCCTCCACCGTCGTGCCGGAGGGCTCCCGTGCCGGGGCGGGCATCGGCTGCCACTTCATGGCGCTGTGGATGGACCGATCCACCGAGGGGTTTACGCAGATGGGCGGCGAGGGCGCCCAGTGGATCGGCGAGGCGCCCTTCTCCACCCGCACGCACCTCTTTCAGAACCTCGGCGACGGCACCTACAACCACTCCGGATCGCTCGCGATCCGCGCTGCGGTCGCCGCCGGCGTCAACGTCACCTACAAGATCCTGTTCAACGACGCCGTGGCGATGACCGGCGGCCAGGCCCACGATGGCGGCCTGTCGGTGCCCGCGATCGCCGCGCAGGTCCGCGCGGAGGGCGCCCGCGAGGTCGTCGTCGTCACCGACGAGCCGGAGAAGTACGACGACGTGCGGCTGCCCGGCTCGCCCGCCGTCCACCACCGCGACGACGTCGTGCCGGTGCAGGAGCGACTCGCCGGCATCCCCGGCGTCACCGTGATGATCTACGACCAGACCTGCGCGTCGGAGAAGCGGCGGCGGCGCAAGCGCGGCGCGTTCCCGGACCCCGACAAGCGCATCGTCATCAACGAGCGCGTATGCGAGGGGTGCGGCGACTGCGGCGTGCAGTCGAACTGCGTCGCGATCCAGCCCGTGGAGACCGCGTTCGGCCGCAAGCGCCAGATCGACCAGTCGAGCTGCAACAAGGACTTCTCCTGCCTCAAGGGGTTCTGCCCGAGCTTCGTCACCGTGCACGGCGCCGAGCTCAAGGCGGCGACGATCCCCGACGTGCCCGCTGACCTGCCCGAGCCGGAGCGTGCGCCGCTCACCGAGGCGACCGGCATCCTCGTCACCGGCGTCGGCGGCACCGGTGTCGTGACCGTCGGCGCGGTGATCGGCATGGCGGCGCACATCGAGGGGCTCGGCGCGGGCGTCATCGACATGGCCGGGCTCGCCCAGAAGGGCGGCGCGGTGCTCTCGCACATCAAGATCGCGCCGCGCCGCGAGGACATCACCACGATCCGCGTCGGACCGGGCGACGCCTCCGCCGTCCTCGGGTGCGACATCGCCGTGGCAGGGTCGGCCAAGGTGCTGTCGGCGATCGGCGAGGGCGCCGTGGTGGTTGCCAACACGCACGAGCAGATGCCTGGGGACTTCACGCGCAACATCGACTACTCGCTGCCCACGCGCCGCGTGGTCACAGCGCTGGAGGAGCGGGCGCGCACCGTGGCGTTCGATGCGACAGCGGCGGCGAACGCGCTGTTCGGCGACGCCATCGCCGCCAACATGCTCGTCATGGGCGCCGCCTTCCAGGCCGGCGGCCTCCCGTTGTCAGCCGCCTCGCTGGAGGCGGCGATCACGATGAATGGTGCAGCGGTCCCCATGAACATGGCCGCCTTCCGTGCCGGACGCCTGTCGGTCGCCGACCCCGACGCCTTCGCCGCGATGGTCGAGCAGGCCATGGGCGCCCCCCTGCCCCATCGCGTGCCGCCGGCGACCCTCGACGAACGGATCGCGCGCTACGCCGAGAGCCTCACCGCGTACCAGAACGCGGCCTACGCCAAGCGCTTCCTCGATCGCGTCTCGGCGGTCCGCACCGCCGCCGCGCGGACCGGGGCGGACGGCGAGGCGCTCGCCGACGCCGTCGCCCGCTCGCTCTACAAGCTGATGGCGGTGAAGGACGAGTACGAGGTGGCGCGCCTGTTCGCGGACGGCGGCTTCAAGGAGCAGCTTCGGGCGCAGTTCGCCGGCTGGAAGAGCCTCGAGTTCCACATGGCGCCGCCGGTCGTATCGCGGACTCATCCGCGGACCGGGCGTCCCCAGAAGCGCGCGTTCGGACCCTGGATGATGCGCGTGCTGCCGCTCCTTGCGCGCATGCGGCGCCTTCGCGGCACCCCGCTCGACGTGTTCGGCCGATCCGCCGAGCGCCGTGAGGAGCGCGCCATCCTCGCCGAGTACGAGGGGACGGTGGATCGCATCGCCGCGACGTTGACCGCCGACCGGCTGCAGGCCGCCGTCGCCCTTGCCCGATGGCCCGAGCCGATCAAGGGCTACGGGCCGGTCCGTGCGGCGAACACCGCACGCGCGCGGGCCGAGCGCGAGCGTCTCGAGGCCGGCTACGCCGAGCGCCGCACGCTCATCGCCGCGGAGTAGCGCCGGCAGCGCGCAGCCATCGCCGGCGCGGTCGAGGGCACCGTCCACGCGCCGACGAAGGAGAGCGACCAGCGCCGCTGGCCCGCGACGCTCAGCGGCCCGCGGGCATCGCGGATCGAATGTCCATGGGTGTGCTGGCGATGACGACCGGCGGTGCGCCGCCCAGCTCGCGCGTCGCCTCGGTCAGGGCGTAGGAACGGACGAATTGGCGCGGTTGGAGCGGGCGATGGGATTCGAACCCACGACCCCAACCTTGGCAAGGTTGTGCTCTACCCCTGAGCTACACCCGCGCTCCGTCGCGACGTCCGGCGCATATGAACCATTAGCCGGGTGCGTGCAAGCCCCGCCGTGGTGCGCCGGCCATCGCTCAGACGTCGAGCCGACGGCCCGACAGGTCCATGGCGAAGCGGTCCGGCAGCGTGGCGAAGCTCGAAAGGCCGCTGATCGCGGGCTGCGGCTCGGTGATGAGGTAGGTCGGGATCTCCCGAAGGATCGGCCCGTGCGGGGCCTTCGCCTCGAAGGCGGCGCGGAAGCCGCTCGTGGCGAGGCGGTCGGCGAAGCGTGGCACGATCCCGCCGCCGATGTAGACGCCGCCGCGGGCGAGGAAGGTCAGCGCAAGGTCGCCCGCCACGCGGCCGAGGTAGGTGAGGAAGAGGTCGATCGCCTCGTCCGCGATGGGGTCGTTGCGGGCGGCCGCCCCGGTGGCGTCGGCGCCCTCGCGACACCAGTCGCCGTCGACCCCCTCCTGCCGGGCGAGCGCCCGGTACAGCCGTGCGAGCCCATCCCCCGACAGGAGCGTCTCGGCGCTGATGCGGCCGTGCAGCCGGTCGAGGTGCGCCCAAAGCGCGAAGTCGCGCTCGCCCTCGGGTGCCAGCGATACGTGGCCGCCCTCCCCGGCGAGCGGCGTGTAGCGCTGGTCGCCATAGACGAGACCGGCGACGCCGAGCCCCGTCCCGGGACCGAGGACGACGCGCGGCGCCCGGCTCGAAGGTTCGCCGCCGCCGACCTTGAGGAGCTGATCCTCGCGAAGGTAGGGCAGCGCCAGCGCCAGCGCCTCGAAGTCGTTGAACATGATGACGGTGGACAGGTGTAGCGTCCGGGCGAGCTCGGCCGGGTCCACCGACCAGTGGGCGTTGGTGAGCTGCACGCTCGGCGAGGTCAGCGGGCCGGCGAGCGCGACGAGGAGCGAGCGCGGCATCATCGACGTCGCGTCGAGCACCGTCGCCTCGGCGGCCTGCGCGAAGCTGTCGAACATCGTCGTCTGTACCGTCGGGAACGTGCGCAACGGGCTGTGCGCCTGGGGCAGGATCCCGAAGCGCACGTTGGTGCCGCCGATGTCGGCGACGAGGACCGGGAAGGACAGCGGGCGGGCGCTGGAACGTGACGGGGTCATCATGGCGCTCCTTAGCACGACCGCTTAACGCGCATCCCTCACAAGCGGTCGCAAGGCCCCGCTGGCAGCGTGGGCGAAGATGTGTCAGGACAGCGAGCTGCGATCGGCCACGACCCGACGCCATGCCAGCGGCCTCCTCGACGCGCCGGCGGCAAGGGGATGCTGAGTTCGTCCCGAACGCGAGGCGCGCCCCAACGCGCACGGCACCGCGCGGCGTACGGCGACCGAGGTGCACGGCATCCCTCGAGCCGCAGGTGAGACGATGGGCGATCCGATCAACCGCAAGACGCACATCCGCCTCACGTCCCACCCGAGGACCGGCCGGCCGCTACGCTTCCCCGTGCGGTGGGGAGAAGCAGACCCAGTCGAACGCGGGCCCGTCGTCGGCACGGTGACGGAGCCGGCCGACCGCAACGTCATCGGCACCCACGGCGGATCGTACTCGCTCTACCGCGCGCTCGCCGTGGCCTCAGGCGCGCTGAACCCGATCCGCCGGCCGGTGCTGGACGGCACGCTCCCCACCGCGAGCATCGGCCCGTTCCCGGCCTGGAGCGCCTTGAACCGCATCGTCGCGCTGGACCCGTTCGGCCACGTGGCGGCGGATGCGTTCGCCCACCTGATCGCCGAGGGCGTCGACATCCGCCCCACCATCGCGGTGACGCGGGCGCACCTTTCCATGCGCGAGCTCTCCGACGCCGTGGCACGGGGACGCCTGGCGGCGGACGGCAACGTGCTGGCGCCGTCGGGCGACGTCGCAGTCACCAAGGTCGCCATCGAGCCGGTGTGGCACCTGCCGGGGATCGCGGAGCGCTTCGGTGTCGCCGAGGCGCGGCTGCGGCGCGTCCTGTTCGAGCAGACGGGAGGCATGTACCCCGAGCTGGTCACGCGGCCCGACCTTTCGGTCTTCCTGCCGCCCATCGGCTCCACGACGCTCTACGTGTTCGGCGATCCGCTCGCGCTCGCCGACCCGGCCTGCGCCCTCACCTGCCGCGTCCACGACGAATGCAACGGTTCGGACGTGTTCGGATCCGACATCTGCACCTGCCGTCCCTACCTCCTGCATGGGGTCGAGGAGTGCGTCCGCGCCGCGCAGTCGGGCGGAGTGGGCCTCATCATGTACAATCGCAAGGAGGGCCGTGCGCTCGGCGAGGTGACGAAGTTCCTGGTCTACAACGCGCGCAAGCGCCAGGTGGGCGGGGACACGGCAGCGGAGTACTTCGAGCGCACCGAGTGCGTGGCCGGCGTGCAGGACGCCCGGTTCCAGGAGCTGATGCCCGACGCGCTGCACTGGCTCGGCATCACCCGCATCGATCGCTTCGTGTCCATGAGCAACATGAAGTACGATGCGATCGTCGCCTCCGGCATCGCCGTCGGCGAGCGCGTGCCGATCCCGGACGAGCTCGTCCCGGCCGACGCCACCGTCGAGATCGAGGCCAAGAAGGCCGCGGGGTACTACGCTCCGGCCGGGCGCGCCGGCGACCTCGGCAAGGTCAAGGGGCGCCGGCTTGACGAGTGAGGCCGCGCTCGAGGACGAGGCCGCTGCGGCGCGCGAGCTCCTCACCGCGGCGGCGGTGCGCACGCGCTCGGCCGCTGTGTTCGCGCGGATCGCGGACGGTGCGTCGGAGCACTTCACGTACGCGCCACAGGCGCTCGCCGGCATCGCGGATCGTGTCGCCTCCCTGACACGCGAGCGTCACTTCGACCTCGCCGTCCCGCTCCACTCCCGCTTCAGGCACTTCGAGGCGGGCGGGATCGATCGCGTCGGGAGCCTCGCGGCGGCGCGCGGCTGGACGACCCCGGAGGCCGCGGCGCGCGGGCTCGCCGACCTCGCGGTGGTGTCCGTGCTGCTCGACGCAGGGGCCGGGCCGCGCTGGCGCTACACTGAGGCGGCCACCGGAACCGAGGCGGTGCGCTCCGAGGGGCTCGCCCTTGCGTCCCTGTCGATGTTCGCCGGCGGGGCGTTCTCCGCGGTCCCCGCCGACCCGCTGCGCGTGGACGCCGCTGCGCTCGCGACGCTCGGCGCCGACGAGCTCGCTGCGGGCTTCCAAGTCTCGGCGGACAACCCTCTGGAAGGGGTTGAGGGGCGGCTCGGCCTCCTCGCGGCCCTTGCCGATGCGGTCCGATCGGCGCCCGACCTGTTCACGCAGGAGGACGATCCGCGGCCGGGCGGCATCATCGACGCGCTGGCCGCCGACGCCGAGAACGGCACGGTCCAAGCCGAGGCGATCCTCGAGGCCGTGCTTGAGGGGCTCGGGCCGATCTGGCCGAGCCGGCTCACCCTCGCGGGCGTCCCGCTCGGCGACGCATGGCCGTACCCGCCGATCGGGGACGGGAGGGCACCGGGCAGTGACGTCGTGCCCTTCCACAAGCTGTCCCTATGGCTGTCCCTGTCCCTCGTCGAGCCGCTCGGCGTGCGTGGGATCGCCGTCGCTGGCCTCGACGCGCTGCCCGGGCTCGCGGAGTACCGCAACGGAGGGCTGTTCGTGGACGGTGGCGCGCTGGTCCAACGGCACGAGGCACCGCCGCTCGACGTCGGGCATCCGATGATCGTCGAGTGGCGCGCGGCCACCGTCACGCTGCTCGACCGGCTGGCCCCGCTCGTGCGCGAGGGGCTCGGCGTGAGCGCGGACGACCTTCCGCTCGCCGCGATCCTGGAGGGCGGCACGTGGGCCGCCGGCCGGCGCCTCGCCGCCGAGCGCCGCGCGGACGCCTCGCCCCCCATCGCGATCGTCAGCGACGGCACCGTCTTCTAGAGCGTCCCAGGCCTTCTCAGGCCCGGATAAGATCCTCAGGCTCGTTGGTCCGGAGCGGTCTTCTTGGGGTGGGGGGCTCCCCCTAACCCCCAAACCGCCCGAGGCCATGTCCTCAATGACCGGAAGCCACCAAGACCCGACGGATCTGCTCGGAGGGGACGGGGCAGGCGAGATCGTGGCCGAACGAGCGGAACCGAGGGGGCGCAGCGGGCGGTGATCGAGCCGCTGCTTCCGACCGACGTGCGGCTCCTGCCCTGGGACGACCGCACAGGGCTGGCAGGGATCGTCCGGAGCTCGCCGCGGTCCGCCTCCGGCGTCGCCGTATCAAGGCGGTGTCCTAGCGCGGCTGCGCGGTCAGGAGTCGGTCCCACGGGCCCGGTTGAGCGCAGCTCCGTTCGCTGGCGCGGCTCAGATCGGGCGGCAGCACGGGGATCGCAGCCTTCTCGAGGTTGGTGCTTGTCCCCCATGATGGCGTCCCACGTTAGGGAAGCTGATGTCGAGATGGTGCTCCAGCCTGGTCGGCCTCGATCACCATGAGGTCATAGGCGGGCTGGATGTGGTCAGGCAGCTCGCGGCGCAGCGTCTCGTAGTCGAGGTCCTGGTGGAGGTTGGTGAGGACGCCGCGCTCGGCCCCCATCCGCTCCAGCCAGTGCACGGCCTCGTCCACGGTGAGGTGGCTCGCGTGCGTGCGGTAGCGCAGCGCGTCGATCACCCAGACCACGAGGCCCTCGACGAAGGGGAGCGAGTCGAGGGGCAGGTCGTTGAGGTCGCTGGAGTAGGCGACGTCGCCGACCCGGTAGCCCAGCGACTCGATGCTGCCGTGCACCTGCGCGAAGGGCTGCAGCGTCAACGGACCGCCGGCGCCCTCGATGACGAAGGCGTGACCGGGGTTGATCTCGTGCGCGTCGAGGATCGGCGGGTAGCCCTTGGCCACCGGGCGGAAGCAGTAGGCGAAGGCCTCCTCGGCGCGGGCGCGGGTCGCGCGGTCCATGTAGACCGGCACGCGGCTCCCCTGGGCGAGGGCAAAGCCCCGAAGGTCGTCGATGCCGTGGATGTGGTCGGCGTGGGAGTGGGTGTAGACCACGGCGTCGAGCGCGCGCACGTTTGCGGCCAAGAGCTGCTCGCGCATGTCCGGCCCGGTGTCGACGAGGACCCGGGTGACACCCTCCTCGCCGACCTGCTCGATGAGGAGGGCGCAGCGGCGCCGCCGGTTGCGCGGGTTCTCGGGGTCGCACCGGCCCCAGTCCCCGCCCGCGCGCGGCACGCCGCCGGACGAGCCGCAGCCCAGGATCGTGAAGCGGTGGCGCATCAGGCGACGAGCCGCTCCGGCACCTTGTCGAACAGCCGGTAGAAGTTCTGCGTCGTGCGCAGCGCGAGCTCGTCCGGCTCGAGGCCGAGCGTCGCCGCGAGGTTCGCCGCCGTGTCGGCCACGTACGCGGGCTCGTTGGTGCGTCCGCGGTGCGGCGTCGGCGCGAGGTAGGGCGCATCGGTCTCCACGAGGATGCGGTCGAGCGGCACCTCGCGCGCGACGTCGCGGATCGCCTCGGCCGACTTGAACGTCACGATGCCGGAGAACGAGACGAAGAAGCCGAGGGCGAGGCCGCGCCGGGCAAGGTCCGCGCCGGACGAGAAGCAGTGCAGCACCGCGCGGTAGGCGCCCTTGGCGTACTCGTCCTCGAGGATTGCTGCGATGTCATCGTCCGCGTCGCGGGCATGGACGACGAGGGGCAAGCCGGTGCGCCGCGCCGCCGCGATGTGGGCGACGAGCCCCCTCCCCTGCACCTCGGCCGTGTGGCGGGTGTAGTGGTAGTCGAGCCCGGCCTCGCCGATGGCGACGACCTTGGGCGCGGCCGCGGCGGCGACGAGCTCGTCCGCCGTCACCTCCGGCTCTTCATGGGCGTGCAGGCAGTGGACGCCCACCGAGGCGTAGACGTCCTCGTGCGCGGCGACGATGGCGCGCAGCCCCTCGAAGGTGCGCATCCGCGTCGAGATCGTCACGAACCGCTCGACGCCGCGTGCCCGCGCCCGGTCGAGGACGGGCGCGAGGTCGGCGAAGTCGGGGAAGTCGAGGTGGCAATGGCTGTCGACGAGCCTCACGCAGCCTCCAGCTTCGGCACGATGGGCCGCGGCGCCGGCAGCGCCGTCCCGGCCTGCGGCACCGTGTCGAGGTCCGCGATCGCCCGCCGGTCGGGCGGCACCGCGAGGAGGTCGAGGAGGTCGCAAGCCGTCTTCGGCACGAAGGGCTGCAGGAGGATGCCGAACCGGCGCAGCGCGTCAGCGGTGAGGCGCAGGACGCTCGCCATGCGCGCCGCGTCCGTCCGGCGCAGCGCCCACGGCGCCTCGCCGGCGAAGTAGCGGTTGGTCTCCGACACCGCCTCGAAGATCGCCGCAAGCGCCGTGTGGATCGCCTGGCGGTCCATCGCCTCGCGGCAGGCGTCCGGCAACCGCTCCAGCCGCGCGAGCATCGCCCGGTCCGCCTCGGTCGGCGGACCGGCGTCCGGCAGCGCGCCGTCGCAGTGCTTGGCGATCATCGACAGCGAGCGCTGGGCGAGGTTGCCGATGTCGTTGGCAAGGTCGGCGTTCACGCGGTTGATGAAGCCGTCGACGGAGTAGTTGCCGTCCTGCCCGAACGGCACCTCGCGCAGGAGGTAATGCCGCAGCGGGTCGACGCCGAAGGCCGCCACGAGGTCGAAAGGGTCGAGCACGTTGCCGACCGACTTCGACATCTTCTCGCCAGCGTTGTAGAGGAACCCGTGCCCGAACACGCGGCGCGGCAGCGGCAGGCCGGCGCTCATCAGGAACGCCGGCCAGTAGACTGCGTGGAAGCGCACGATGTCCTTGCCGATGACGTGGAGGTCGGCGGGCCACCACGCGTCGAGGCGCGCCCGGTCGTCCGGGTAGCCGCACGTCGTGAGGTAGTTGGTCAGCGCGTCCACCCACACGTACATCACGTGGTCCGTGTCACCGGGCACCGGCACGCCCCAGTCCATGCTGGTGCGTGAGATCGACAGGTCCTTGAGGCCGGACCTCACGAACGCGACAACCTCATTGCGCCGCGTGGCGGGGCCGATGAAGTCGGGGTTCGCCTCGTAGTGCGCGAGCAGCCGGTCCTGGAACGCCGACAGGCGGAAGAAGTAGGACGGCTCCTCCATCCATGTGACCGGCGCACCGGACGGCGCGCGCTTCACGCCGCCCTCGTCCGTCAGCTCGGCCTCGCCGAAGTACGCCTCGTCGCGCACCGAGTACCACCCGCCGTAGTTGCCGAGCGTGATGTCGCCGGCGTCGGCCATGGCGCGCCAGATCGCCTGGCTCGCGGCCACGTGGCGCGGCTCGCGGGTCGAGATGTAGTCGTCGTGGGAGGATCCCACGGCGTCGGCCATCTTGCGGAACAAAGCCGTGTTGCGGTCGGCAAGCTCGGCGACGGGGATGCCCTCGGCGGCGGCGGTCTCGACCATCTTCTGCCCGTGCTCGTCGGTGCCGGTGCAGAAGTGCACGTCGTAGCCGTCGATGCGCTTGAAGCGCGCCAGCGCGTCGGCGGCGATGAGCTCGTACGCGTGGCCGATGTGCGGCGCCCCGTTGGGGTAGGCGATGGCCGTCGTGATGGTGTAGCGCGGGCTCATGGGGCGAGGGTGTCAGCCGCCGCCTCGCGCCTTGTCAAGTGAGCCCGGCGACCCGGTCGGCGGCGGCGAGGCGGGCGGTCAATGCGAGCATCATCTCCTTGCGGTCGAGGTTGAACACCTCCACGCGGCGCCGCGCGTCGGTGGCAGCAAGGTACAGTTCGGCATAGGCGTCGAGCGCGGCGAGCGGCAGGCGGCCGGCGCCGTTCCGCGCCCGGTCCGCCGCGGCGTCCAGCACGAGCTCTAGCACGGTGGCGAACTGGTCGTCGCGACGCTGCGCCGCGAGGTCGGCGAGCTGGTGCTGGGCCCGGGCCTCGCGGAGGGTGCGGGGCTCGAGGATGCGCGCGGCGGAGCGCACCACGTCCGCACCGGCGGCGGCAAGGACGAGGGCGCGGCGCACGGACCCCTGCCCGGCCTTAGCCAGCGACGGGTCCGCTCCGAGCTCTGTGAGCGCGCGAGCGACGGCGTCCGCCGGCAACGGCCGCAGCCGTACCGCCCGGCAGCGCGAGCGGATGGTCGGCAGCACCCGGCCCGACACGTGCGCGATGAGCACGAACAGCCCCCGTCGCGGCGGCTCCTCCAAGGCCTTGAGCAGCGCGTTGGCGGCGTTGAGGTTGAGGTCGTCCACCGCGTCGACGATCACGATGCGCCAGCCGCCGTGCGCAGCGGTCGCGCCGAGGAACGGCACGATCCTGCGCACCTCGTCCACCGTGAGCTCGGTCTTGAAGCGCTTCTGCTTGTCGTCCCAAGGCCGGGTGAGGTGGAGGACACCGGGGTGCGTGCCGGCCGCGATCTGCCGCGACCCCGGCGCGTTGGGATCGCTCGCAAGGCGCGGATCGAGCCCGGTGCCGGGCACGCTGCCGGCGAGCGCGCGGGCGAGGCGGAAGGCGAGCGTCGCCTTGCCGATGCCGCGCGGTCCCTCGAGGAGGATCGACTGGGGCGCCGCACCCTCGAACGAGGCGGCGAGGCGGGCGACGGCGTCCTCGTGTCCGTGGAGCGACGTGGCCTCGCGTGGCGCCGGGGCGTTGTCGATGAGGTCGGGCTCGGCGGGCGCGCCCTCCGCGGGCCTCGGCGCGCGCGGCGGGCGGGCCATCAGCGGCCGGGCGTCGCGGTCGCAAGGTCTGCGACGCGCTCCTCGACCACGGCGGTGATCCGGGCGGCGAGCTCGTCGGGCGGCAGCGTCGCGTCGAAGACCACGCAGCGCCTTGCGTCGCGCTCGGCGATGGCGAGGAACGCGCGACGCCGACGCTCCTGCACCTCAGCTGCGTCGCGGTCGAACGGGTCGCGCGCACCGCGATCCATCGTTCGCGCGCTGCCCACCGGGGCCGGACAGTCCAGGATCACCGTGAGGTCCGGACGCACGTCGCCCGCTGCCACGAGGGTGAGCGCCGCGAGGAGCGCCGGGTCGACGCCCGCCGCTCCCTGGTAGGCCTCGGTGGAGTCGGCGAAGCGGTCGCACACCACGACGGCGCCGTCCCGCAGCGCCGGCGCGATGACGGTCGCAACGTGGTCGGCGCGCGCGGCGGCGAACAGCATCGCCTGCTCCACCGCGCTGAGCCGTGCCCCGCGCTCGGACAGGAGCGCCGTCCTCAGCCGCTCCGCGTAGGGCGAGCCCCCCGGCTCGCGCGTGGCGGTGACCTCATGGCCGAGCTCGCGCAGGTGCCGAACAAGGTGCTCCGCCTGCGTCGACTTGCCGGCGCCCTCGCCGCCCTCGAAGGTGATGAAGGCCCCTGCCATGTCCCTCCACCTCGCACCGGCCACGCCGGCGCGCGGACGTTACTGCGTCGCCGGGGCAGGCTGCAAACCGTCTTCTGCGGCGGGAGGCGCCACGGCGAACACGTCGAACGCTCCCATGACCCTGTCCTTGCTCGCGGCCACGACCTCCTCGGAAAGCGCCTCCACCGGCTCGGCGACGACGGGCTCCACCTCGAGGGACAACGGCGGTGCGTCGGCCTCCTGGCTCAGGGCGGCGAGCGCGGTGAGCGCTCCGTCCGGCGCCTTCTCCTCGGCGAAGGCCTGCGCCGGTCCCGCCGCAAGTGGCGGTACGTAGGCCTGCGGCGCCGCGACCCCCGGCAGGCCGCTGCTCTCGCCTTCGCTCGGCGGTGTGGTTGCAGCGACCGCTTGCAGCGGCTCGGCGGATGCCAGGCGAACCTCGATCTCCCCCTCCCGCTCGTCGCGGGGGCGACCGAGCCCGAAGGGCAGGTAGTCCCGCACCGAGCCGCCGCTCGACTTGGTTCCGTACTTGGCCGCCGCGACAAGCCGCTCGCGGTCGCCACCACCCAGCTCGGCCTCACCGAGGTACTCCACGCGCACCTTCGCCTGCCCCGCGCGGCGGAAACCCAGCTCTTCGGCCGCCTTCCGTGACACGTCGATGATGCGCCCGTCCTTGAACGGCCCGCGATCGTTGACCCGAAGCACGGCGGCCTTGCCGGTCTTGAGCACGGTTACACGCACGTAGGAGGGGAGCGGCAGGGTCGGATGCGCTGCGGTGAGTGCGCCCTCATCAAAGCGCTCTCCGTTCGCCGTGCGCTTGCCGTGGAACTTCGGGCCGTACCAGGAGGCCCGGCCGGTCTCGTCGTACTCGGGATCGTGCTGCGGCGTGTACCAGCGGCCGCCGACCCGGTAGGGCTCGCCGAGCTTGCGTGTGCCGATCGCCAAGCCGTCGTCGGAGACCTTGCCGTCGGCGGCCAGCAGCTCAAGCGCCTCGCCGCCACCGCTGCAGCCGCCTAACGCGACCGTGCCCGCGACAGCCAGTACCAGCGCCGCGACCCGTACACCGTTCCCGATCATCCCATCACCCCGCCGGCAGACCGTCGCGTGCGAAACCCTACTGTCGCGCATCAGCCTGTCCCAGAGCGTTGCGGTCGAAGTCTGAACGGTTGGTAAGGAGGTCGACATTTGTGCCACACCGGGTAGCGGCGCGGGCGCGGGACGGTATGCCCTGCGTCAGCCCCCTGCACCGATGACGGCGACGGACTGGATCTCGAGCTTGATCTCGGGCCAAGGGAAGGCGACGACGAGCGCCGCGTTCGTCGGGCGGATGCCGCCGAAGGTTGCGGCAAGGCGCGGCCCGACGACCTCGGTGAACAGCTCGGCGGATGCGACGTACACCGTGAGCTGAACCACGTCGGCAAGGCCCGCGCCAGCCTCCGCAAGCGCGCCGGTGATGATGTCGATGGCGTTGTCGTACTGCTCGGCCGGATCCTCGGGGACGCGCCCGCTCGCCCGGTCGATGCCGACGGTGCCCGCGACGTAGACCGTGTCGCCCACGCGCACGGCCCGCGAGTAGCCGTACGCCTCCTCGAAGCGCGAGCCGGTCGACACGTTCTGCCGCATGCTTCCCTGCTCCGTCGCCATCCGCCGTAGGTTCGGTGCCGAGCCTTAGCAGCCTTCCGCCCGGCGTGTCGCGACGCCTGCGCACATGTCCGTCACGACGACGGGCTCGAGACGCCGGCATCGTGCACCGTCCCCCTCCACTGCTGAACCACACGAACCGACGTGGTCGCCTCAGCGTAGAAGCAGCTCGGCGACGCTGAGTGCCACCACGCGCGTCGCGACGTGGAGGTCGGACAGGCGCACGCCCTCGTCCCCCGTGAAGTCCACCCCCTCGCCGACGATGGGCGGCCCGACGCCGTAGAGCGCGGTCGCGATGCCGGCCAGCGCATAGTGCCGCGCGCCCGACACCACCGGCGCCGAGGCGATGGGGACCGAGCGCGCGAACGCCGACTCCGCGTGCCGTGAGATCGTGCGTGCGAGGGCCACGGACGACGCCGTCGGCTCGACGGGTTCGGCGAGGAGGAGCCGGCGGCACTCGAGCTCCACGTCCCGCTCGCGGTGCGCCGCCTCGAGCCGCGCGACGATGGCGCGCTCCACGGCCTCGCCGTCCTCCCCTGCGGCGAGCCTCCGGTCGACGGTGAAGCGCACGCGGTCGGGCACCACGTTCACCCCTCGACCCCCGTCGATCAGCCCCACCGTGATCGGCTGGCCCTCGCCTTGGCGCTCGGCGAACACGGCACCCAGCAGCGGCATGGCGGCGGCGAGCGCGTCGCGTCCATCCTGGGGACGGGAGGCATGCGCCTGGACCCCGCGCAGGATCACCTCGAGATGGAGGACCCCCTCCTGCCCGGTGACGACCTGGTAGGACGTCCCTGCCGCGATCACCGCGTCGGGCCGCGTCAGCCCTTGGGAGAGGAGGAACGCGGGGCCGAGGAAGCCGCCGGACTCCTCGTCGGCCGTAAGGTGCAGTTCCACGGTCCCAGCCGTCGTGCCGGTCGCTTCGAGCGCTGCGAGCGCGAACAGGTAGGCCGCGACGTCGGCCTTGGAGTCGCGTGCGCCGCGGCCGTAGAGCACGCCATCCTTGACCTCGGCGGCGAACGGCTCGCGCTGCCAGCCGGACCCCACCGGCAGCGTGTCGATGGGCGCGGCCAGCGCGATCGTCGGCCCCGGCCCGAAGGTGCGCCGGACGAGGAGGTTGGTGACGTCGTGCCGCCCGTAGTGCCGCGCGAACGGGTCGGGGACGGGGTGCCGCTCCGCCTCGAGCCCGCGCCCCTCGAGGGCGGTGGCGAGCCACTCGGTGGCCTCGGCGGTGTCGCCGGGAGGGTTCTCCGTCGGGAAGCGCACGAGCGCCTGGACGAAGGCCGTCGCCTCGTCCGCGCTCGCCTTGACCGCCTCGCCGATGGCCCCAGCGAGCGAGGCCGGGAGGTTCACGGCAGCAGGACGGTGGAGCCCGTCGTGCGTCGCCCCTCAAGCGCGCGGTGCGCCTCCGCGGCTTCAGACAGCGCGAACGTCTGCTCCACCGGGATCTTGATGGTCCCGCCCTCGACCATGTCGAAGAGCTCTCGGGCGTTGGCCTCGAGCCGCTCGCGCCCCTGGATGTAGCTGAACAGCGTGGGCCGCGTTGCGTAGAGCGAGCCGTGCTTGGAGAGCTGGCCGAGGTCGAAGCCCTCGATGGGACCGGACGACTGGCCGAACGACGCCCACAGCCCGAAGGGCTTCAGGCAGGTCAGCGAGGCCGGGTAGGTGTCCCGCCCCACCGAATCGTAGACGACGTCGCAGCCCTTGCCGTCCGTGATCTCCTTCACCCTCGAGGCGAAGTCCTCCTCGCGGTAATTGATCACGTGGTCGTAGCCGTTGGCGCGCGCGAGCTCCGCCTTCGCCTCGGACGACACCGTGCCGATGGTCGTCGCCCCGAGCGAGCGCGCCCACTGCCCTGCGATGAGGCCGACGCCCCCCGCGGCAGCGTGGAACAGCAGCGTCGTCTCGGCGGTGACCTTGTAGGTCTCCCGCAGGAGGTAGCGCACGGTCATGCCCTTCAGCATCATCGCCGCCGCCGTCTCGTCCGAGATGCCGTCCGGGACCTTCAGCGCCAGCGAGGCAGGGAGCACGCGGCGCTCGGCGTAGGAGCCGATCATGAAGCCGTAGGCGACGCGGTCGCCAGGCTCAAAGGCGTCGACCCCCTGCCCGACGGCCTCCACCACGCCGGCCGCCTCGTTGCCGATGACCATCGGCAGACCCTTCGGCGCTGGGTAGAGCCCCGAGCGGAAGTAGGTGTCGAGGTAGTTGAGGCCGACCGCCGTGTGGCGCACCAGGAGCTCACCCTCGCCCGGAACGGGGTCCTCGACCGCCTGCCACTTGAGGACCTCCGGCCCCCCGGTCTCATGGACGACGATGGCATGCGTCATAATTTGCTCTCCGAGTGTCGCACGGCGACGTTAGGTTTGCGGCTGCTGCCAATCAAGGACGAGCCATGCACGGCGCTCCATCCCCCGACCCCGACGCCGCGTCCGCCGACCTTGCGGTGAACGTCGCCGTGGTGGGCGCGGGTCCGGTCGGATCGCTCACCGCGCTCGCCGCGGTGCAGGCGGGCCACACGGTGGCCCTCGTCGCGCCCGAGCGCGCGCACGACCCGCGCACGACGGCGCTTCTCATGCCTTCGGTCGACCTCCTCGAGGCGCACGGCGCGTGGGCGGACGCCGCGCCCCACGCGGCGCCCCTCATCACCATGCGAATCATCGACCAGACCGACCACGTGCCCCGCGCGCCGGAGGTGGCGTTCGACGCCTTCGAGGTCGGGCTCGACCAGTTCGGGTTCAACATCGCCAACGACGCGCTGAACGCTGCCCTCGCGAGCCAGCTCGCCGCCTCCGGCGTCGTGCGCATCGCCGAAATCGCGGACGGGTTCGTCCCGGGCGCACGCGGACGCATCGCGGTCGGCGGCCGAACCGTCAGCGCCGACCTCGTCGTGGCGGCGGACGGCGCGCAGTCCCTGGTGCGCGACGCGGCGGGCATCCGCGCGCGACGATGGTCCTACCGTCAGGCGGCGTTCGTCACGACGCTGTCCCACGAGCGGTCCCACGGCAACGCGTCCCTGGAGTTCCACACGCCTTCGGGACCGTTCACCTTGGTGCCGCTGCCGGGCGAGCGATCGTCCCTCGTGTGGGTCGGCCGGCCGGAGGAGGCGGAGCGGTGGTCGCGCCTCGATCCCGGACCGCTCGCGCGCGAGATCGAGCGCCGCGCGCACAACGTGCTGGGGCGCATGAGCGTCGACGGGCCGCGCGGCGTCATCCCCATGGATGGCTTGGTCGCGCTGACCTTCGGCGCGCGCGGCGTCGTCCTCGTGGGCGAGGCGGCGCACCGCTTCCCGCCCATCGGAGCGCAGGGGCTCAACCTCGGCTTCCGCGATGTCGCGGCCCTCGCGGGCCTGCTGCGCCGGCGCGACGTCGGCCTCGCCGACCTGCCGGCACGCTACGACGTGCGCCGCAGAACCGACGTCGCGCTGCGCACCGCGAGCGTCGACCTGCTCAACCGCTCGCTCCTCACCGGCGCGTTCCTGCCGACCGCGGCACGGGCAGCGGCGCTGTCGGCGGCTCGCGGGGTCGGTCCGCTGCGCCGCGCCATGATGCGGTTCGGGCTCGGCGCCATGTGATGGGTCCTCAAAGGGCGCCGGAGCGGATCGCGTAGAGCACCCCCGTCACGGTGAACGCCGCGACGGCGGTGCCGACGAGCACCGCGTTGGACGCCGCCTCCACCGCCCGTCCGTACTGGGTCGCCAGCACGAACACGTTGGTCGCCGGCGGCAGCGCCGCCATGAGGACCGCCGTGGTCAGCCATAGGGGATCGACGTCCGCCATCCCGACGACGAGGAAGGCGACGACCGGGTGGATCGACGAGCTTGATCGTGAGGAACACCGACAGGTCGCCCATCGCCCTCCCCGAAGGCAGCGGCTGCAGCGCGACGGTGACGCCCATGGCAAACAGCGCGCAGGGTGCCGCGGCATCGGTGAGCATGTCGAGCAGGCGTCCCAGGACGAGGGGTGGCGTGAACTCGAGGGCCGCCGCGCTCGCCCCGGCGATCACCGCAAGGATGAACGGGTGGGTCAGGATGCGCGTCACGATGAGCCGCGCGGTCGCGAAGGGGCTCGAGCGCTGCGCGCCGGCGATCGCCATCATGATCGGCGTCGCGACGAAGAACATCACGTTCTCGAAGGCGAAGATGAGCGCCACAGGCACGGTCGCCGACGCACCGAGCGCAGTGATCGCGAGCCCCGGACCGAGGTAGCCGTTGTTGGCGTAGCCGCCGACGAGGGCGAGGATGGTGGAGCGCTCCACGTCGCCCCGGGTGCGCACCATGGCGATGAGGAAGCCGGCGACGAGGACGCCCCCCGTGCCGGCGACGACGGCGGCAATGAAGCCGACGTTGGACAGCTCCTCCACCGGCGTCTTCGACAAGATCTGAAAGAACAGCGCCGGAAGCGCGACGTAGACGATGAAGATGTTGAGCCACTCCAGCCCTGACGCGGGCCGGTTGGCGATGCGACCGACGCAGAAGCCGAGGAACACCAGCCCGAAGAACGGCGCGGTGAGGGACAGGACCTCGCGCAACGGGGCTCCTCGCACGGGTTCGGTGGGACCGGGTGAGCGACCAGGCAGGGCAGACGTCTACCGGACGCTCCGCGGCGCTGCATCCGGTTTGTGCGCTGGACCGGCAGACGCGCACCTGCCATGAGGGGGCCGGCCAACGGAGGCACTATATGCGCACCCCCCTCGCCCTTGCGGCGTTCCTGGCGCTCGCAGGACCGACCCTCGCGCAGTCGGTGCTCGGCGAGCCTGATGGCTGGCGCGTCCACCCGACGCATAAGGCCTACGACACGCTGCTCATGGACCTGAAGGCCGAGGTGAAGGCGCAGCAGTTCGGCCTGGTGACCGAGGCCGGACCGACCGAGGTCGCCGCCCAGCGCGGTGAGAACATCCCCGGCAACCGCGTCGTCGGCGTCTTCCGCAACGACCTCGCGGTGACGATCATCCGCGACGTGCCTGCGGCGATGATCGAGGCACCGGTCCGCTTCATGGTGATGGAGGAGCCGGACGGGACCGGAACGCTCGCCTACAAGATGCCCTCCTCCGTGTTCGCGCCGTACGAAGCCGAGGGGAGCGAACGCCTCGCCGACGCCGTCGCGACGCTCGACGAGGCGTTCGCGGCCATCGCCGAGCGGGCGACGTCCGAGGACTAGGGCGATCACCGCGCACGGGCCGCAGGGACCGGCCGCACCGCGCGCGTCCACACCGTCCGCAAGCGAGGCGCCGCGACGTGCCCGGCGCAAGGCCGGTGCCTCGCCCGGGCCGCTGCGACCCCAGCACGTCGCGCAGTACGTCCTCCTGCGCGCGGTGGGGGCGGTGCTCGGACGGCTGCCGGTGGACCTTGCGTCCGCCCTCATGGGTCGCCTCGTGGGCACCATCATGCGCCGCACGTCCCGCCATCGCCGAGCGGTAGAGCAACTTACAATGGCGCTGCCGGAGACGAGCCACGCGGAGCGCGAGACGATCGCCCGCGCGATGTGGGTGCAGCTCGGCCGCGTGGCGGGCGAGGCCTTCCAGCTCGGCACCCTCCTGCGCGAGGAGGCGCGCATCGCGCTGCCGGAGGACCACGATGCGCTGGTGACGCTGTCCCGCGACGGCGTCATCCTCGCGACCGCGCACCTCGGCAACTGGGAGGTCGGCGGCGCCATCGCGCGACGGGCAGGCATCCCGCTCGCCGGGGTCTACCAGGCGCTGCACAACCCGCTCGCCGAACGCCACCTGCGCCGCCTGCGCGCCCCGTTCTACCCGGCGGGCCTCCACAGCAAGGGGCCGGACCTCGGCGCCCGGCTGGTCGCCCTGGCGCGCAGCGGTGCGGCGGTGGGGCTGGTGGCGGACCTGCGCGAGAAGCGCGGCATCGCGGTGCGCTTCTTCGGCCGGCCGGCATTCGCGACGCCGATGCCGGCGATGCTGGCGCGGCTCTCGGGGCGTCCCCTCATTGCTGGCGCCGTCATGCGCACCGGCGGGGCGCACTTCCGCCTGCTCGCGCGCCCCATCGAGGTGCCGCACACCGACGACCGCGAGCGGGACATCGCCGTCGCCACGCAGCGCATCCACGAAGCGTTCGAGGAGTGGATCCGCGCCGCGCCCGAACAGTGGATGTGGACGCACCGCAAGTGGGCGACGTCGGGAACGCGGCCGCTCACCCTGCGCACGACGCTGTTCGCCGAGCCTGACGTCGCGCCCGGCGGCGCTCGACGGCGGTGCCGACGAGCGCGGCTAGGTGTCTGGTCCCGGAGTGTCATGGAATCAGCGAAGCTGGCTCCGCCGCACTTCGGGAGCAGCTATGGGCCAGGTACTCCACGGTAGCGCCACGACCACGCACGCCGTGCGAGCGGCGATACAGCGATCGAAAGCTCCGCTCAAAGAGCTAGCCCTGCGCTACCGATCGCAAGACGGTGGCGAACGCAAGCGCTTGAGCGTCGAGGATGCCGCCATGGGCCCGAAGGCGGCGCGATCGATCGCGCTGCGAGGCGGAGGAGGCCGCCGTGGTTGCCTTCCGGCGGCAGACGCTTTTGCCGCTCGACGATTGCTGCTACGCCCTTCAGGCGTCGATCCCGCATCTGTCGCGGTCGACCCTGCGTCTCCAGCGCCACGGCATCAGCCGTCTGCCCGACGTCGAAGGCGGACGGTCGTCGCGGAAGGCGTTCAAGCCCTACCCGATCGGCTTCTTCCACATCGACATCGCCGAGGTCCGCACCGGGGAAGGCAAGCTCTACCTCTTCGTCGCCATCGACCGGACATCGAAGTTCGCCTTTGCGCGGCTCACCGAGCGGGCGACGACCGTCGAGGGCGCGCTTCGAGCTCGTCGCTGCCGTGCCCTACACGATCCGCGTCCTGACCGACAACGGCATCCAGTTGTTCCCAGGAACCGGAATGGCCCCACAGCCAGATTGACGTTCGACCGCGCCGCCGCCGGCCGAGCACCGCCTCACCAAGCGAAGCTGGACCAACGGAGGTCGAGCGGATGAACCGCACCATCAAGGATGCCACGGTGCGGCGCTACCACTACCCCACGCACGCAGCCCTTCGCGAGCACCTCGCAACCTTCCTGGACGCCTACAACTTCGCCCGCCGGCTCAAGACACTCCGAGGCCTCACGCCATACAAGGCCATCTGCAACGCCTTCGCTGACGACCCAGCCGCCTTCACCCGCGAGCCGGTCCACTTGACCGCGGGACTGAACAACTAGGCTCCAGACCCATAACCAGAATGCGACGATGGCGGCGATGGTCAGCGCGGCGAGATGGTTTCGTGCCAGCTTGTCGGATCGTGTGGCGACGCGCCGCCAGTCCTTCAGTCGGCGGAATGATCGTTCAACGACGTTGCGTTCGCGGTCGAGCACCGGATCGAAGGGGTGTTTCGTCCGCCTTGTCGGGTTGTTGGGGATGACCGGCAGGCCACCGCGATCGCTGACCAGCGTGCGCAGGGCCTTGGCGTCGGGAGCCTTGGCGTCGTAGGCCCCATCGGCGAGGCACCAGCGCGGAGCGAAGGAGCCGATGAGGTCGGCGGCCATTCGGCGGCCACTGGCGCGTCGCCGCGATGGCCAGGGCGAACGATCAGGCGTCGGGGGCGTCCAGCGCCATCCACCGCCATGGGGATCTTGGTGGTGCGCCCGCCTCGTGAGCGACCGATGGGCCTGGGCGTCCGCCCCCCTTTTCCGCCGGCGGCGCAGCGGTGAGCCTTCGCGCTGGTGGCATCCAACATGAGTGTCGCCGGGGCTCCGCCCTCTTGTGCCAACGCCTTGAAGAGGTCGTTCCCGATGCCTCGCTCAGCCCACCGCACGAAGCGGTTGTAGAGCGTCGTGCGCGGCTCGTAGCAGGCCGGTACGTCGCACCAGCGGCACCCGGAGCGCAGCACGTGCACGATGCCGCAGATGACCCTGCGATCGTCGACGCGCGGCACGCCCTTCACGTCGGTCGGCAAGAGCGGCTTCAGCCGTGCAAACTGTTGATCGGAACGCCAGAACTGCGATGCCATGGCGCCCTCCCTCGGCGCCCGCAGCATCCCTCACAATCGAAAGCCATTCGTTCATGGGTTCGGCGCCTAACGGCTACCGGCGTCGCCGGTCGATGAACGCGCGCATCATCCGGACCGGCTCGTCCGTCTCGTAGGCGTCGGCGAAGGCGTCGATGCCGGCCGCGATCGCCTCGTCGAGGGGCAACGCCTCCCAGCGGCCGATCAGCGCCTTTTGCTGGCGGATGGCGCGCGGTCCCGAAGCGAGGATGCCCGAAAGCCACTCCTCCACCGCGTCGTCCAACGCGTCGGCGGGGACGACGCGCTCGACCATGCCAATGGCGAGGGCCTCGGCCGCGTCGAAGCTGCGTCCCGTGAGGAGCAGCTCGCGCGTGCGGCCCCAGCCGATGAGGCCCGGCAGGAGCGCCGCCTCGATGACCGACGGGATGCCGACGCGCACCTCCGGCATGCCAAACCCCGCTGCGTCGGTCGCGACGCGCATGTCGCACGCTGCAGCGACCTCCAGCCCTCCCCCGAGCGCCCAGCCGTTGACCCGTGCGATGACCGGCACCGGCATCCGCCGCAGCCCCTCGCACACCTTGTGCAGGCTCGTGATGAAGTCGTGCGCCGCCGCGGGACCGAAGCCGGCCATGGCGCCGATGTCCGCCCCGCCGATGAAGGCGCGCTCGCCGGCGCCGGTGACGACGACGGCGCGCAGGTCGGCGATCCGCGCTGCCTCCGCGATCCGATCGACCAGCGCGGCGGCGAGCGCAGGGTCGAGGACGTTGAGCTTGCGCACGTTGTCGACGGTGATCTGCGCGACGGCGCCCTCGGCCCGACGGTCGACGGACAGGCGGACCGCCGGCTCGCGCGTCGTGGGGTCCCCGGTCACGGTCGCCACGGCCCGACCGACGCGGGCTCTCCTGGAAGCGGCTCCCCGAGCCGGCCCAACGCATCGGCAAGCCTCGCCTCAGGGATGCGAACCGTGAGCTCGACCGACGGTCCACCGTCACGCCGGCTGAGCACCTCGGTGTTGCGGTAGAGCCAGGCGAGCAGCGCCCCGTCCGTGGCGGGCACCGCCACGTCGCGAACCTCCGCTCGGCGGGCGAGGCGATCCTCCACCGCGATCAGCAGCGCGTCGATCCCCTCCCCCGTCGCGGCGGACGCGAGGACGGCGCCCTGCGCCGCCGCCGCCGCGGCGCGCTCAACACGCTCGTCGGGCGGCAGGAGGTCCGACTTGTTCCAGACCTCGAGCACCTCGCGCTGGCCGGGATCGACCCCGATGCCGGCGAGCGTCGCCACCACGTCGGCAGCCTGCGCCTCGGTCTCCGGGTGTGCGATGTCGCGGACGTGGACCACGAGGTCGGCGAGGGTTACCTCCTCGAGCGTGGCACGGAACGCGGCGACGAGGCTCGTCGGAAGGTGCGAGATGAACCCCACCGTGTCCGACAGCACGGCCTCCAGCCCGTGCGGCAGGGCGAGGCGCCGCAGCGTCGGGTCGAGCGTCGCGAACAGGAGGTCGCGGCTCTCCACGTGCGCACCGGCAAGGCGGTTGAACAGCGTCGACTTGCCGGCGTTGGTGTAGCCCACCAGCGCGACGACCGGCTGGTTGTTGCGCCGGCGCTTCTCCCGCGCCAACGAGCGCGTCCGGCGGACCTCCTCGAGCGCCTTCTCGACGCGCGCGATCCGCTCGGCGATCTGCCGTCGGTCCGCCTCGATCTGGGTCTCTCCCGGGCCGCCGAGGAAGCCGAAGCCGCCGCGCTGGCGCTCGAGGTGGGTCCACGAGCGCACCAGACGGCTCCTCTGGTAGGTGAGGTGGGCGTGCTCCACCTGCAGCGAGCCCTCCGCCGTCTGCGCCCGCTCGCCGAAGATCTCGAGGATGAGCGCCGTGCGGTCGAGCACCTTCGCGGCCCACGCCTTCTCGAGGTTGCGCTGCTGCACCGGGGTCAGCGGATGGTCGACGACGACGAGTTCGGCACCGGCCGCGCGGGCCAGCCCGGTGATCTCGTCGGCAGCGCCTGCGCCGAACAGCGTCCCGGGACGGGGGCGACGCACCGGAACCACCCGCGCCTCGACCACGTCGAGCGCGATGGCGGCGGCGAGGCCCACGACCTCGGCGAGCCGGCCCTCTGGCGCGCGACGATCATCCTCAGCGCCGCGAACCACGGGGAGGAGAACGATGGCCCGCGTCGGCTTCGCGGCCGTGTCGTGCGCGTCGATCCGTGCCCGGGGCTCCTCCCCCGTCGGACGCACGCTCAGCGCGCCGCCGATCCGCCGTCGTCGTCGGCGGGATCGAACAGCTGCACCGGTTGGTTCGGCATGATGGTCGAGATGGCGTGCTTGTAGACGAGCTGCGAGTGCCCATCGCGCCGCAACAGGACACAGAAGTTGTCGAACCAGGTCAGCACGCCCTGCAACTTCACGCCGTTCACGAGGAAGATCGTAAGCGGGGTCTTCGACTTGCGCACATGGTTGAGAAACGTGTCTTGTAGGCTTTGTGTTTTTTCAGCCACGTCCGATCCACTATGGCAACATATGACAAGTACACGCGGTCACCGACAGCCACGACCCTTGGCACCAGCATGCATGCATAGCATAACCTAGTCCTCACCGACCCGGACGCAAGAAGCAGTGACGCGGCTGCCTCACGCGACACGCAGGGGAGCAAGCTCGACCCCTTCGTGGAATCGGCTGCGCAGGTCCGACGCGATGGACCCAGGGCGGCCGTTTCCGAGCACGGTGCCGTCGATGCTGACCACGGGGGTCACGATCGCGGTGGCAGCGGTGATGAAGGCCTCGCGCGCCCCCTTCGCCTCGTCCACCGTGAACGGTCGCTCCTCGACCTTGATCCCGTTGGCGGCGGCGTGGTCGATCACCGCGAGACGCGTGACGCCGGGCAGGATGCCCGAGCCGGTCGGCCGGGTCACCAAGGTGCCGTCCTCGGTGACGATCCATGCGGAGGAGGACGCGCCCTCCGTCACGTAGCCATCCCGATCGACCATCCACGCCTCCTTGGCGCCGGCGCGCCGTGCGGCCTCCTTGGCGAGGACCTGCGCCGTCATCCCGACGGTCTTGATGTCGACGCGCGCCCAGCGGATGTCGGGCGTGGTGATCACGGCGATGCCCTCCTCCCCGACCTTCAGGGCGGTCTCGCGGGACGCGGAGCGCGCGGTCACGACGAGCGTCGGCGCCGTGCCCTTGGCAGGGAACGCGAAGTCGCGCCGCGCACGGCCGCGCGTCACCTGCAGGTACACGAGCCCGTTGACGACGCGGTTGCGCATGATGGTCTCGCGCATGATGGCGCGAAGGGCTGCGCGGCCGACCGGCCAGGGGATGTCGAGCTCGCCGAGCGAGCGGTTCAGCCGGTCGAGGTGACGGGTCGGGTCGACGAGGTGACCCTCGTGCACCTCGCACACCTCGTAGACGCCGTCGGCGAACTGGAACCCGCGGTCCTCCACGTGCACGCGCGCCGCGGGGTGGGGCACGTAGCGGCCGTTGACGTAGGCGATCCTGCTCATCCGCTCATCCGCATCAAAAGAACTCCAGGCTCACGCGGAACATCTGCTCGACCTGATGCACCTTTTCGCTGAGCGCGAACATCACCACGCGGTCCCGCGCGACGATTTGGGTGTCCCCGTTGACCTCGATCGCCTTGCCGCGGCGCACGATGGCGCCGACCCGTACCCCGTTGGGCAGTTCGAGGGCGCGCAGCGGACGGCCGACGAGCAGCGACGTCTCCAGCGCCTCCGCCTCGATCACCTCGGCCGACCCGTTCTGCAGCGAGTGGACGCTCTCGATCCGCCCGCGCCTGACGTGCCGCAGGACGCGGCTGATCGTCACCGCGCGCGGGTTGACGTAGGCGTCGATGCCGAGCGCGTTGGCGAGCGCGGGGTAGGAGACGTTGTTGATGAGCGACAGGTTGCGCGCGCAGCCCAACGTCTTCGCCATGACGCACGCGATGATGTTGGCCTGGTCGTCGTTGGTGAGGGCGACCATCGTGTCGGCGTCCTCGATGTCGGCCTCGCGCAGGACACCCTGGTCGAGCGCGGACCCATGGAGGATGACCGCACGATGCAGCGCGTCGGCGATGTAGAGCGCACGTTGGCGCGAGGCCTCGATGATCTTCACGCGCGTCTGCGGCTCGCGCTTCTCGAGCTGCTGGGCGACGTAGAAGCCGATGTTGCCGCCGCCGGCGATGACGACACGGCCCGCCTTGGGCTCCTCGTGGCCGAAGATCACGAGCGTGCGGCGCACCTGCTCCCGT
This sequence comes from Acuticoccus sp., assembly GCF_965213555.1. Lineage (GTDB taxonomy): Bacteria > Pseudomonadota > Alphaproteobacteria > Rhizobiales > Amorphaceae > Acuticoccus. Next base: position 3,870,593 of record NZ_OZ243890.1, read on the forward strand.
GGCACGACCACGTAGACGAGGTCGCCGACGCGCAGCATCTCGTCGGAGTGCGGCACGATGAGGTGCCCGTGCCGGAAGACGCCAACCACCACCGCGCCAAGGTTCGGGAACAGCTCGGTGAGCTGGCGAAGCGGCGTGTCCACCACCGGGCAGTCCGGCGCGCACATGATCCCCACGACGATGATCTTGTCGTCGGCGAAGCGCACGGTCTCCACCGCGCCGGGGAGCGAGAGGCGGCGCAGCACCATCTCGCCGACCTCGATCTCCGGCGAGATGATGACGTCGATGGGCATGTGATCGCGCGCGAACAGCCCCTGGTAGATCGGCGCGAGGTAGGACTGGGCGCGCACGCGCGCGATCTTGGTCGGGACCTGGAAGATGGTGTGCGCCACCTGCGTCGCGACCATGTTGACCTCGTCCGACTGGGTCACGGCGATCAGGAGGTCGGCGTTCTCGGCGCCCGCCTGGGCGAGGACAGCGGGGTGCGAGCCGTGCCCGATTACGCCGCGCACGTCGAGCTGGTCGCGCACGTTGGCGATGAGCTGCGGTTGCACGTCGACGACGGACACGTCGTGCCCCTCGGTGGACAGTCGCTCGGCGATGCCGAACCCCACCTGTCCCGCCCCGCAGATGACGATGCGCATCAGCCAGTGGGCACGTGAGGGGATCGGATGGAGTGCGGGCGGCTCGGCTGACGGCGGTCGCGACGATCGGCGCGGAACGGGGCGCGAGGTCGCCCGGTAGCATCCGTCGGACGCACTTCGCCGGTGGTTGGACGCGATCCGGCGCGCGCTCGACCGGACCGATGGTGTCCCCGGATACGGCGACGTCGTTGTCGGATGGGCTCGTCCTCGGCGCCGTCACGTTCGTCGAGCGCAGCGGGCGTCAGCCGCTCCCCATGACCAGATGCATCGCGCCGTTCGGGTACCCGCATGACGCCCAACATAGAAGGCAGACGGCGGCCAGCCTAGCCCTGCCCCTTCGGCCCAACCCTCATCACGGCGGCGCCGACGCCCCGTTGTTCGGGGTCGGCCTCGGGCGCCGGTGCGACCGGACGCCCCCGTACGACCGGTGGCGCCCATATGGAGGGCCGGCCGCCCGCCGGACGCCCGAGCCCCGCGCCTTCGGACCCCTTCGCCTGATGGACCCCTTCGCCTGATGGCCTCTGTCGCTTCGTGGACCCTCCCCTCCGCGGGAGGCGCCGTGCCGACCTCGGCGAGGGCGCCAGCGACGCGCTCCGAGCCTTGCGGGCGGGACCGTGGACCAAGGCTGATGGGGCGCGGGTCAGAAGATGAAGTCCTCCGCCGAGAGGTCGGCGACGCCGGTGTCCAGGAAGACGATGCCGTCGGTGCGTCCGAGGTCGAGCACGGTGGCGCGGCCGCTGCGGGACAACAGGGGCGCGACGTCCGATGCGAAGTCCGACAGGCCGAGGGCTGAGAGGTCCACCTTGTCCTTAGTGGCGAACGCGATCGTGTCGACGCCGGACGTGTAGACGTACCTGTCCCGGCCGGCACCGCCGATCATGAGGTCGTCGCCGGCGCCACCGTCGAGGACGTCGCCGCCCCGACCGCCATCCAGCGTGTCGGCCCCGGCGTCGCCGAACAGCTTGTCGGGGCCGTTGCCGCCGAACAGGACGTCGTCGCCGCTTCCGGCAACGATGCGATCCCGACCCGAGCCGCCATCCAGCCGGTCCTCGCCCGCGCGGCCGAACAGCCGGTCGTTGCCACCAAGCCCGAGGATGCGGTCGTCGGACCGGGTGCCGATGAGCTCGTCCCGCCCCTTGCCGCCGCGCAGGACGTCGGGCTCAGGCGGCAGGATCGCCTCGCCCGCGATGGCATCGATCTTGACATTGCCGTCCGTCACGGCGGCGACGGCAACCACCACCCCGTCGAGCTTGCGGCCGGAGAACGTGACCTCGTAGTCCTCGCCCAGCGCAACCTCGATCGCGTAGCCGCCGGCCCGCGCCGTGCGTGAGGTCGCCTCGAAGCCGTCGGCCGTCACCGTGACCCTCACCCGCGACACGCCCTCGCCGATGTCGTAGGACCCGTCGCCGTCTCGATCGTCGATGACGACGCCGGTGATGTAGGTGCGGCCGCCGTCCGCGAAGTCCTGCGTGAGGAGCGAGCTGTACGGGTAGGTGGTGCCGTCCCAACGGAACGGGCCGACCGCCTCGCCGACGCCGACCTCGGAGAAGCCACACTCGAGCATGTTGAGGCGATGCCCTTCGGACCGAAACAGGCGCTCGTGGTGATCATCCATGAGGGTCTGCGCGTCGCTCGCCGCGAACTGGAACGCGCCGGACAGGTTCTCGCCCCACCGCACGGACGAGGACCGTTCAGGCCGCCAACCGGCCTCGTCGATGCGCTCCTTGGGGGTGGACCCGTCGCGGCCTGTGTGACCGAAGTAGTCCCTCGCGAGCATGTCCGCGGCATGCCGGGCCGCGGCGAGGGAAAGCGCACCCACCACCGCAAGCGGCTCCTTGGGCGTGGCGTCGATGGTGCCGCTCGGCAGGCCAGCGTCGAGCGCGATCCCGTAGCGCGCTGCCTCCGCCGCAGGATCGGCACGGGCGCGATTGATGAGTTCGACGGCGTACTGCTCGCGGGCCGTGAGCTCGGCCATGTCATCCCCCCTACGTTGCGCTGCGCGGACGCCAGCAACGTCAGGAGGATGTAGCGGAAGCTCGGCCCCAGATCATCCCGTCCGCGACTCGGGTGGCAAGCCCCGCGACAGCCCCGCGAGCGTCAGAAGAACGCCTGGATGCCGGTCTGCGAGCGCCCGAGGATCAACGCGTGCACGTCGTGCGTGCCCTCGTAGGTGTTGACCGTCTCAAGGTTCACCATGTGACGGATCACGTGATACTCCTCGGAGATCCCGTTGCCGCCGTGCATGTCGCGCGCGACCCGGGCGATGTCCAGCGCCTTGCCGCAGTTGTTGCGCTTGACGAGCGAGATCATCTCGGGCGCGACCTGCCCCTCGTCGAACAGGCGCCCGACGCGCAGGCAGGCCTGCAGGCCGAGCGTAACGTCGGTCTGCATGTCGGCAAGCTTCTTCTGGACGAGCTGCGTCGCCGCGAGCGGTCGGCCGAACTGCTTGCGATCCAGGGTGTACTCGCGCGCCGCGTGCCAGCAGAACTCCGCCGCGCCCATGGCGCCCCACGAGATGCCGTAGCGGGCTCGGTTGAGGCAGCCGAACGGCCCCCTGAGGCCGGACACGTTCGGCAGGAGGTTCTCCTCGGGGACGAACACGTCGTCCATCATGATCATGCCGGTGGTCGACGCGCGCAGCGAGACCTTGCCCTCGATCTTCGGCGCCTCGAGCCCCTCCATGCCCTTCTCAAGGACGAAGCCGCGGATCGCGCCCTCGTGGGCGTCGGACTTCGCCCACACGACGAAGACGTCGGCGAAGGGCGAGTTCGAGATCCAGGTCTTGGCCCCTGAGACCTTGTAGCCGCCGTCGACCTTGACGGCGCGGGTCTTCATGGAGCCGGGGTCCGAGCCGGCGTCGGGCTCGGTGAGGCCGAAGCAGCCGACGAACTCACCGGTGGCAAGCTTGGGCAGCCAGCGCTTCCTCTGGCTCTCGTCCCCGTAGGCGTAGATCGGGTACATCACGAGCGAGGACTGCACGCTCATCATCGAGCGGTAGCCCGAATCGACGCGCTCCACCTCTCGCGCCACCAGGCCGTAGGAGACGTAGTTGGCGCCGACGCCGCCGTACTCCTCGGGCACCGTCACGCCGAGGAGGCCGAGCTCGCCCATCTCGTCGAAGATCGCGCGGTCGGTCTGCTCGTGCCGCCACGCCTCGATCACCCGCGGCAGGAGCTTCTCCTGCGCGTAGGCGTGGGCGGTGTCGCGGATCATCCGCTCGTCCTCGGTGAGCTGCTCCTCGAGGAGGAACGGGTCGTCCCACTGGAACGCGACCGTCTTCTCGCGAACGTTGCTCAGCTCGGCAGCTACCGACATCACCGCACCCTCCCTTGCGTCGCCTTTAAGTATAGAGCGGACCGTGGCCCCGGCAAAAGCGGGTGTGGGGCGCTGTCGTCACCTGCAGGACAGGCGACATCCGCCGAGGTCGGCGTCAGGTTCCGGACGCCAGGTGTTGACGCTCGCCGTCGCGCGGTCGACCGTCCGCGCGACCGGAGTGCGGCATGGGCGCGCCGCCCTTCGACGAACGGAGGACGGCCATGCGAACCGACACGGGACAGACGGTCCACCTGAAGGACTACGCGCCGACGCCCTACCGCGCGCCCCGCACCACGCTGATGGTGGCCCTCCACCCGACCCGCACGGTGGTGCGCAACGCGACGACTTACGAGCCCGCCATCACGAGCGCCGGCGCGTTGATCCTTGTCGGCGACGGACTGACGCTCCTTTCCGCCGAGCTCGACGGGGCGACCCTCGAGCCGGCCGCCTACGAGGCCGGCCCCGACCGCTTCGCCCTCCTGGAGCCGCCGCAGCGGCGCTTCGAGCTGACCCTCGTCACGCTGGTCTCGCCCGACGACAACACCGAGCTGATGGGGCTCTACCGCTCGAACGGCGTGTACTGCACCCAGTGCGAGGCGGAGGGCTACCGTCGCATCACCTACGCCTACGACCGGCCTGACGTCCTCACCGTCTACGACGTCTTCATGGTGGCGGACGGTCCTGGCGAGCCGGTGCTCCTGTCCAACGGCAACCTCGTCGGCACGGGAACGTCGGACGGTCGCGCCACGGCGCACTGGTCCGACCCGTTCCCCAAGCCGACCTACCTGTTCGCCCTCGTCGCCGGCACGCTGGGCCGGGTGTCGGAGACCGTCACCACAGCCTCCGGCCGCCCCGTGGAGCTCAACGTCTACGTGGAGCCGGGCAAGGAGCCGCGCGCCGGCTATGCGATGGATGCGCTGAAGCGGTCCATGCGGTGGGACGAGGCGCGCTTCGGCCTGGAGTACGACCTCGACGTGTTCAACATCGTCGCGGTGCCCGACTTCAACATGGGCGCGATGGAGAACAAGGGGCTCAACGTCTTCAACGACCGCTACGTCCTCGCCGACCCGGCGGTCGCGACGGACCAGGACTACGCCGGCATCGAGACCGTCGTCGCCCACGAGTACTTCCACAACTGGACGGGCAACCGCATCACCTGCCGCGACTGGTTCCAGCTCTGCCTCAAGGAGGGGCTGACCGTGTTCCGCGACCAGGAGTTCACCGCCGACGAGCGCTCGCGCGGCGTCAAGCGCATCGCCGACGTGCGCCGGCTGAAGGCAGCGCAGTTCCCGGAGGACGCCTCGCCGCTGCGCCACCCCGTCCGGCCGGACCGCTACGGCGAGATCTCCAACCTCTACACCGCGACGGTCTACGACAAGGGCGCCGAGGTCATCCGCGTGATGCACACGCTGATCGGCGAGGAGGCCTTCCGGGCGGGCATGGCCACCTACTTCGCACGGTTCGATGGCACGGCGGCGACCGTGGAGGACTTCGTCTCTTGCTTCGACGTCCCCGACCGCGCAGCGTTCATGCGGTGGTACGAGGAGCCCGGCACCCCGACGGTCGTCGTCGAGGAGAGCTTCGCGGAGGGGCGCTACGAGCTGACGCTTGCCCAGCGGCCGCCCGAGGGAGCTGGGCCGAAGCCGATCCCCGTGCGCCTGGCGCTGTGGGCTCGCGACGGTGCCCTCGATCCCGCGAAGGCGACCGTCGTCGGCGGGCGACCCTCGCGCGACCACATCGTGCTTACCGATCGCTTCAGCGTGACGGTCGACGGGCTGAGCGAGGCGCCCGTCGCCTCGCTGCTGCGCGGCTTCTCCGCCCCTGTCCTCGTCGAGCGCGCCGACGATCCTGCCCGCGACCTCGCCCTCGTGGAGCGCGACGACGATCCGTTCAACGTGTGGGACGCCGTCCAGCGGCTCGGCCTCAGGGCGCTGCGCGCGCGCTACGGCGGCGAAGCCGCAGACGTGGACGCGCTCGCCGACGCCCTGTCGAGGCTCGCGCAGGACGTGCGTTACGAGCCGGCGTTCCGCGCCCACACGCTGGCGCTGCCGAGCCGGCAGACGCTGATCGAGGCGTTGGCGAGCGACGTCGACGCAGACAGGGTCGAGGCCGCTCATAGGGGGCTCACGCGGGCGGTCGGCGAGCGCATGCGCGCCGTGCTCGCTGGCCTGCACGATGCCGCACCACCCGATGCGGCGGACGTCTCGCCGGATGCGGCCGGCCGTCGCGCGCTGCGCAACGCGGCGCTCGTCCTCCTCACCGCCGCGGGCGACGCGGAGCGGGCCGAGGCCCAGATCGACGGGGCGACGACGATGACCGATCGCCTCGCCGCCATCGGCGCGCTGGCGATGGCCAACGCGCCGCAGGCCGACGCTGCGCTCGCCGGCTTCGCCGAGGCTTACGTCCACGAGCCGCTGGTCCTCGACAAGTACTTCGCCATCCAGGCCGGGCGGCCGGACGGGGACGCGCTGACGCGGGCGCAAGGGCTGATGGCGCACCCGAGCTTCAGCCTGAAGAACCCCAACCGCGTGCGCAGCCTCCTCGGCGCCTTCGCGCAGAACGTCGCCGCCTTCCACCGGCCCGACGGCGAGGGCTACGCGTTCGTCGCCGGCGTCGCGACCTCCCTCGACAAGACCAATCCCCAGGTCGCCGCGCGCCTCCTCACGGCGTTCGCCGACGTCGGCAGGTTCGACGCGCCGCGCCGGGAGGCGGCCGCACGTGTCCTCGCCGGGGTCCTCCAAGAGGCGACGTCGTCCGACGTCCTCGACATCGCGCGGCGCCTTACCGCGGGCTGACGAGCGGCGAGCTGGCTCGAGTTGCGAACGAAGCGTTAACTCGGCTTGGTTAACGTCACGCCCAGCGGTAGTGTAGCTGGACGGTGTGCGGTGGGGTCCGTCGACATGGCTGTGCCAAGGTCGGGGTTCGACGGGGCGGACGCGCCACGCAGCGCGGCGTCGCCAACTCCGGCATACGACCATCCGAGCGCGGTGCCGCGCAGCACCGCAGCCACCACGGCGCGTGGCCGCGGCTCAGTGATGGGTCGCGTGCAGGCCCCACGCACGAGTGCTCGTCCTGCGGAAGTCTTGATGCGCATGGCCGAGGAGGTGATGCATCAGCCGCGCCAGGACACGCCGACGCGCGAGGGGCCGACGCCCGCCGAAGCGGCAGACGTCCCGGCACGAGCGCGACGGCCCCGCCCGGCGACGACGCCTCGCGCCGGCGCCGAGATGAGCGGTCACGTCCGCCTCCTCGCGGCGCCGAGCTACGGCCAGCTCCTTGCCCGGGAGCCGATTCTGCGCCGCGCAATTCCCCTCCTCACGGTGATGTTCATCCTGGTGATCGCAGCCTATCGCGTCGCGATCACGCTCGACCACCGCGAGCGCGACGTCGCACAGGCGCAGGCGCAGCTTACACTCATCGCAGCCAGCCTCGCCTCGGAGATCGCGCTCCAGGTCGCACGCGACGGGGCGCGGCCGATCGATGCCTTCGCCACGAGCCTGCCGCAGGACGTCACGGCCAACGGCCGCCTGGTCGCGCTCTTGGAGGGAGGCAGGATCACCGCCACCTCACCGTTCCGCGCCGACCTCGTCGACGGCCCCGTCCCCGTCCTCCTCGGTCGCAACCAGCCAATGACGACGTTCGGCAGACGCGCCGGCGTCCTGACCGTCGAGGGACCGATCGGCCCGCTGTACGCCACGGTCCACCACGTGGACGGTGCCGAGGCGAGCGTCGCGCTCACTCAGCCGCGCCGCCAGGTCCTGTCGGCCTGGCGCGAGGAGCTGTCCACCAACGCGGTGCTCTTCATGTGTACCGCCGGCGTCATCATCGTCGTCGTCTACGCGTTCTACGCGCAGTCGGCGCGGGCACGGTCCGCCGACCAGATCTACTCGGCCACCCGTGAGCGGATCGACACGGCGCTGACGCGGGGCCGCTGCGGCCTGTTCGACTGGGACGTCGCGCGCGGGCGCATGTTCTGGACGCAGTCGATGTTCGAGGTGCTCGGCATGACGCCGCGCGACGAGCTCATGGGCTTCCGGGAGGTGGCCGCCCTCGTCCACCCTGACGACGGCGGGCTCTACGAGATCGCCGAGCGCCAGCTGGTGTCCGGCGGCAAGGTGCTCGACCGCACCCTTCGCATGCGTCACGCCGATGGGCGCTGGATCTGGCTGAGGATGCGCGCCGAGCTCGTCCGCGACGAGGAGTCCGGCCGCCCCCACCTCATCGGCGTTGCACTCGACACCACCGAGCAGAAGCGCCTCGCCGAGCTGTCCGCCACCGCCGACATGCGGCTGCGCGACGCCATCGAGACCGTTTCAGAGGCGTTCGTCCTGTGGGACGCCAACAACCGCCTCGTCATGTGCAACACCAAGTACCAGGAGATGCACAACCTGCCCGACGACGCCGTCGGACCCGGAACGCCCTACCACGTGGTCATCGACGCGGCGCGTCAGCCGGTGGTCTCGGCGCAGCTCCTGTCCCAGTCCAACGGGCCGGACGACGAGCGCTCCTACGAGGCCGAGCTCGCCGGCGGGCGCTGGCTGCAGATCAACGAGCGCCGCACCAAGGACGGCGGCTTCGTCTCCGTCGGCACCGACATCACCGCCCTCAAGACCCATGAGGAGCGGCTGATGGAGTCGGAGAAGCGGCTCAAGACCAACGTCGTCGAGCTGCAGCGCGCCCGTCGCACCGCGGAGAACCAGACGCGTCAGTTGGCCGAGCTCGCCGAGAAGTACGCCGAGGAGAAGACCCGCGCCGAGGACGCCAACCGCGCCAAGTCGGAGTTCCTCGCCAACATCTCCCACGAGCTCAGGACGCCGCTCAACGCGATCATCGGCTTCTCGGAGATCATGAAGGGGAGGATGTTCGGCAACCTCGGCTCCCAGAAGTACGAGGAGTACTGCGCAGACATCCACCACTCCGGCACTTACCTCCTCGGCGTCATCAACGACATCCTCGACATGAGCCGCATCGAGGCGGGTCAGGTGGACCTGTCCATGGAGACGGTCGACCTGTCGGAGCTGTTCACCGAGGCGACGCGCATCATGACGCCCATCGCAGCGGAGAAGGCGATCACCCTCGCCTCGGCGATCTCCGACGGCATGCGCATCGAGGTCGACCGTCGCGCGATGAAGCAGATCCTGCTCAACCTCATGTCCAACGCGGTGAAGTTCACCCCGAACGACGGGTGCGTCACGACCCGTGCCCGGCTCGAGCGCGAGTGGGTGGTGATCGCGGTGGAGGACAACGGGATCGGCATTCCGAAGCGCGAGCTCGACCGGCTCGGTCAGCCCTTCGTGCAGGTGGAGAACCAGTTCACCAAGACGCACCAGGGCTCGGGGCTCGGCCTCGCCATCGCCCGCTCGCTCACCGAGCTCCATCGCGGCAAGATGGATATCCAGTCCGAGGTCGGTCAGGGCACGACGGTCACGGTGCGCCTCCCCCGCGCGTTCGGCTGAGCCGTCCGTCAGGTCGGGAGCGAGCGCTCCGCGGGTCCGAGCCGCGACCAGATGCGGTCGAGGTCAAGGGACAGCCCCGGCGGATCGAGGTCGATCACACCGCCTGTCGCAAACCGAGGCGAGTGAAGGCTCGTCGCCTGGCCGTAGTGCGCCGCGTCCCGCTCCTCGAGACGCACGTTGACGTAGTGCTCAAGGGTCGGGATGTTGGCGTACCGGCTCTGCTTCACGCTAGCATCGATCTTGTGCCGCGTCGGCGACGTCACCTCGACGATGACGGTGGGGTCGACGACGGCAAGCTGGTTCATCGGCAGCGGGCCGCCGCAGCGCACCATGGCGTCGGGCTCGTACTGCGTGCGCTCGTCGATCGCAACCGCCATGCCGTCGGTGTGGACCGTGCACGCCAGCCCTTTACGGTCCACGTCGAGCCGCAGCATGTGGGCGACCTCGAGCTTCGCGATGGCGTGCTGGTTGCGCTCGGCGTTCATCCTGACCTTCAGGCCGTCCCAGTCGGTCACGGCATCGGCCATGATGCGGAACGCCACGCCGTCGTGCAGCTCGTAGCGATGGCCGTCGGGCTGCTGGAGGTACCAGTCCAGGAACTCCTGCTGGGTCATGCGCGCAGACAGCGGCAGCGTCGTTACGACGTTCATGCCGGGACCGTATCACACCGGCCCGACGGGCCCAACGAGCTGCTCGAAGAGCGTGCGGACGGTGCTCCGGCGCTCGGCGATGTCAGCCTCGAGGAAGGCAAGGTCCGGCGCCTCTCCCGCCCGGACCAGGAGCCGCTGCAGCGCCGCCGGCGCGTCGGCGACCGTCAGCGACCCCTCGGAGGCGATGGACAGGAGCTGGGCGAGCCGCTGGTAGAACGCGTACGTGCCGGTGAGCGTCTCGCAGGCGTCCGCCGGCAGCGTCCCGTGGTCGCGCGCCCGCTCCAGCATCGCCACGGTGCCGGTATCCGCGGGCGCGAAGAGGCCGCGCGAGAGCACCGCGTGCTGCGCGATGAACTCGATGTCGACCTGCCCGCCAGCCATCAGCTTCAGCCCCGCCTCCGACTGGGCCGCCATCCGCGCTCGCATCGCGGCGATCTCGCGGCCGAGCTCCTCACGCTCGCGGTCCCTCGACAGCGCCTCGTGGATCACCGCCATCGCCTGCGCCGCCAGCCGCGCGTCGCCGGCGACGATGCGCGCGCGGGTCAGCGCCATATGCTCCCACGTCCACGCGCTCTCCGCGTGGTAGCGCGCGAAGGATCGGATGTGCGTCGCAAGCGGTCCGGCGCGACCGGACGGGCGCAGCCGCAGGTCCACCTCGTAGAGCGTGCCGCGGGCGGTGGGCGCGGCCAGCGCGGCGATGAAGCGCTGGGCGAGGCGCGTGTAGTAGTGCCCCGGCGAGAGCCCCTTCGCGCCGTCCGACTCCCCCGCGTCCGCATCGCAGTCGTAGAGGAACACCACGTCGAGGTCGCTGGTCGCGGTCATCTCCTGGCCGCCGAACTTGCCGAGCGCGAGGAGCGCCACCCCGCCGCCAGCGAGCCGCCCGTGCCGCACCTCGAAGGCCTCGCGTGCCACCTCGAGCGCCCGATCGACGGCGACGTCGGCAAGATCCGTCATCGCGCGGCTCGCCTCAGGGCCCGACAGCGAGCTCGTCAGCACGCGCACGTCGATGAGCAGCGCCTGCTCCTGACCGAACGTGCGCATGATATCCAGCTTGGCCTCATAGTCGGCCTCCCGCGCGACGAGTTCTTGGAGCTGCGTTGCCCAGACGTCGGGCTCGGCGAGCCGGCCGAAGAACTGCGGGTCGATGAGGACGTCGAGGAGGTGGGTCCTGCGCGCGAGCTCCGTCGCCAACCGCGGCGAGGTGGACACGATGAGGACGAGCGCGGCGATCAGCTCGCGGTGCCGGTCGAGCCGTGCGAGGAGCTCGACGCTGGCGGGCAGCCGAGCCAGGAAGTCGTCGAGGGCGGCGATCGTCGCTTCAGGGTCCGCGGAGGAGGCGACGGCGTGGCGCAGGTCGGGCTCGACCGCCCGCAGCAGGCGGCGCGAGCGCTCGCCCTTCAGCCCCGCGTGCCGGCCGGCGGTCCAGCCGTCCATGGCCGCCGCGAACGCCTCGGCGACCGGCGTCGGCACTGGGAAGCCGACCGCGACGGGGGCGAGCAGCGGGTTCGTCTGGCCGACCACACCGGTCAACGACGCGAAGTGGAGGTGCACACGCTCCAACGTGGCGAGCATCTCCTCTTCGAAGTCGGCGAGGCGCATCATGCGCGCGAGACGCGGAAGCCCCTCGGCCGCGGGCAGCACGTGGGTCTGCGCGTCGTCCACCATCTGCAGTCGATGCTCCACTCGGCGCAGCCGCTCGTAGGCGGCGGTGAGCTCGTCGCTCGGCTCTCGCGCGATCCAGCCTCGGGCTGCAAGCGCCTCCAGCATCTCCACCGTACGGCGCCCGCGCAGCGCGCGATCGCGCCCGCCCGCGATCCGCTGCAGGCTCTGGACGAAGAACTCGATCTCACGGATGCCGCCGCGCCCCAGCTTGACGTTGTGGCCGGGCAACGTCAGCGCGCCGGCACCGCGCACCGCGGCGATCTGGTCGCGCATCGCCATCGTGTCGTCGATCACCGTGAAGTCGTAGGCGAGGCGCCACACGGTGGGCTCGAGCGCGCGCAGGTAGGCGTTCCCGGCGGCGCGGTCGCCAGCCACCTGACGCGCCTTGATCATCGCCTGGCGCTCCCAGGCCCGTGCGCGGTTTTGGAAGTACGCGACCGCGGCGCGGGTGGACATGGCGACGGGCGTGGCGCCGGGATCGGGCCGCAGGCGCAGGTCGACGCGGAAGACGTAGCCATCCCCGGTCCGCGCCTGCAGGACCCGCGTCATGGCCTGAATCAGGCGGACCGCCTGCTTCCCGTCGATGCCGGCAGGCTCGGCACGGTCCGGGTCGAACAGCACCACGAGGTCGACGTCGGACGAGAAGTTGAGTTCCTCGCCGCCGAGCTTGCCGAGGGCGAGCACCACGAGGCCGCTCGTCTCGGGTTCGGGCGCGACGCCCTTCACCGCCGCGGCGAGGAGCACGCTGGCGAGCGCCGTCGCGATCGCCTCGTCGGCGACGGCGCTCAGCGCCTCCGTCACGGTGGCGACGTCCGCCCCGCCGAGGAGGTCGGCGAGCGCGACCGCGAGCGCGACGCGCCCCTTCGCCCGGCGCAGCCGCGCGCCGACGTCGGACACGTCGCCGGACGGGGCGACCCTCGCCTTGGCGACAGTCGCTCCGAGCGGCTGCGCGAGGAGGCCTGCGAGGTCGTCCGCGCCGCGCAGCATGGCGTGCTTCAGGTAGGGGGAGACCGCTGCGACCGTCGAGAGGGCAGCACGGCTTCCAGCGGGAAGCTCCGCGGCTCGCGTCGCGCCGAGCGCGGCGTCGAAGTCGCGATCGCCCGGGCCATCGAGGGGCACGAAGGTCGCCCCGAGCGGTGCGTCAGCGCTCACCGCTCAGCCGGCAAGTGGCAGGCGAACGCTCACCGCGAGCCCTGGACGCGCGTCCGTCAGCGTCAGCGTGCCACCGTGATGGCCGACGATCGCCTTCACCATGGACAGGCCGAGCCCTGCACCGGGCTTCGAACGCGCCGCATCCATGCGCACGAAGCGGTCGGTGAGGCGCCCCATGTCGGCCTCCGCGACCCCCTCTCCGTAATCGCGCACGGTCATCAACGCGGCGTCCCCATCTCGCCGGAGCGACAGCTCCACGACGTTTGGTGCACTGCGGCCATACTTGAGCGCGTTGTCGAGGAGGTTCGCGATCATGGTGCGCAGGAGCGTCGGCTCGCCGGGAACGATCAGGTCGCCCGCAACGTCGGCGACGAGGCGCACGCCGGCGTCCTCCGCTGCTGGGCCGTAGAACTCGCCCATGTCCGCGACCAGCCCCGACACGTCCACCCGCTCGAGCGCCACCGCAGCCACATGGCTCTCCACACGGGCGATGGTGAGGAGCGCGTCGAAGGTGCGGATGAGTTGGTCGCACGCGTCGAGGGCCGCGGTCAGCGCGCGCTCGCGGCCAGCCTCGTCGAGGCCTGCACGCAACGTCTCGTCGAGCCGGTTCCGCACCCGCGTGAGCGGCGTCTTGAGGTCGTGGGCGATGTTCTGCGACACCTCCTGAAGCCCCACGTGGAGGCGCTCGATCTCGTCGAGCATGGTGTTGACGCCTACTGCGAGGCGGTCGAACTCATCGCCCGAGCCGTCGGTCGGCAGGCGCCGCGTGAGGTCCCCGGCCACGAGCTGGCGCGTCGACCCGCCGATGGCGTCGACCTTGCGCAGGACGACGCGCGAGATGAACGCCCACGACGCGAGCGCGAGGACCGCGACGACCACCATCGCGCCACGGATCGAGCGGGAGATGATGGCGGAGAACTCGATCCGGTCCTCAACGTCGCGACCGACGAGGAGGCGGTAGCCCCCGCCCAGCACCGACAGCTTGGCGAGCGCCCTGTGCGTCGGCCCGTCGGACCCGTCGACCGCCGCGAGCCGGCGGTAGCGCACCGGGAAAATAGCGTCCGCACGCGCCTCGGCCGGATCGTAGATGAGCTCGGCGACGTTGCCGGCGATGGGGTTCCCGGAGAAGTCGGTGACGAGGTAGACGTTGGCGTCCGGACGCATGGAGCGACGCTCGATCGCCGCCATCACCTTGAAGAGGTTGTGCCGGCGAAACTCAGCGACGAGCTCAGCGCTCTCCCCCTCGATGGCCGCCTCGAGCTGGCGGTCGATGATGTCCTTCGTCGTGTTCGAGATGTAGGCGATGAGGCCGAGCGCCAAGGCGCCGAACACGACGAGGTAGACGATCGTCAGCTTAAAGGCGGTGGTACGCACGAGCCTCGCGCGCCGCGGCGACGCGGGACGACGCGCGCGAAGGGCGCGTCCGGCGAGTGCGCTCTGTTGCACGGCCACGTCGGTCCCTTCCGCTACTCCCCGTCCGCCCTGATCACATAACCCGCCCCCCGCACGGTATGCACCAATGGGCGGTCGAACATCTTGTCGATCTTACCGCGCAGGCGCGAGATATGGACGTCGATGACGTTGGTCTGTGGGTCGAAGTGGTAGTCCCAGACGTTCTCGAGCAGCATCGTGCGCGTCACCACCTGGCCGGCGTGGCGCATCAGGTACTCGAGCAGCCGGAACTCACGGGGCTGGAGCACGATTGGCTGCCCGGCGCGGCTCACGGTGTGCGACAGGCGGTCGAGCTCGAGGTCGCCGACGCGGTAGATCGCCTCGAACTCCGCGGTCTGCTTGCGCCGGGCGAGGGCCTCGACGCGGGCCAAGAGCTCGGTGAAGGCGTACGGCTTGGTGAGGTAGTCGTCACCACCGGACCGCAGCCCCTTCACCCGGTCGTCGACCTGGGAGAGGGCCGACAGGACGAGGATCGGCACGTGACGATCCTTGGCGCGCAGCGTCTCGATGAGCGAGAGCCCGTCGCGGCGCGGCAGCATGCGATCAACGACGAGGACGTCGTACTCCGTGGCGAGCGCCATCTCGAGGCCGGTCTCACCGTCGCCTGCGACGTCGCAGGCATGACCGGCCTCGTTCAGCGCGCGCGCAAGGTAGGACGCAGCGTCCGCGTCGTCCTCCACGATCAAGACTTTCATGGCGATGGTCCGAATGCGAACGGGGCCGGACGATGTCGCCCGGCCCCGCAGGTTGCCGACGAGGGCGGATCGCTCAGCCGCGCTCGCGCTCCTCGATGGGCACGGCGACGAAGCGGGCGTTCTCACCGCGCTGGAGCATCACGAGCATGTTCTCGCGGCCCTCCTCACGGGCACTCGACAGGCCCTCCTCGAGATCCTCGGTCGAGGCGACGTCGACGCCGTTGGCCTGGAGGATGACGTCACCACGCTCGACGCCCGCCTCCGCGGCAGCGCCGTCCGGGTCGATCTCGAGCACGGCGAGTCCATCGCTGTCGAGGTTCGCGCCGGACGCGGGGGCGAGACGCATGCCGAGCATCATGGAGGCGTCGTCGCGCGACGAGCGATCCTGCGAGGACGGACCCTCGTTGCTCGCCTCCTCGCTCTCCTCGCCGAGCCGGCCGAGGGTGACGTCGATGTCCTCCTCGGCACCGTCGCGCCAGACCGACAGGGTCACCACCGAGCCAGGCTCCTCGGCGGAGATGGCGCGGGCAAGGCCGCGAGGACCGTCGACCTGCTCGCCGTCCACCGCGATGATCGCGTCGCCGGTCCTGACGCCAGCCTCGGACGCCGGGCTGCCCGCCTGCGGCTCGGTCACGAGCGCGCCGACGACGTCGTCGCGGCCGATGCTCTCGGCGATCTGCGGCGTGATCGGCTGGATCTGGACGCCGAGCCAGCCGCGCGTGACGGACCCGTCGTCACGCAGGTCCGCGATGACGTCCTCCGCGATGGAGGCCGGGATCGCAAAGCCGATGCCCACCGAGCCGCCGGACGGCGAGTAGATCGCCGTGTTGACGCCGACGACGTTGCCCTTGAGGTTGAACGTCGGTCCGCCGGAGTTGCCGCGGTTGATCGGCGCGTCGATCTGGATGAAATCGTCGTAGGGGCCGGCGCCGATCTCGCGGCCGCGCGCCGACACGATGCCGGCGGTCACCGTACCGCCGAGGCCGAAGGGGTTGCCCACCGCCATCACCCAGTCTCCGACCCGCGTCTCCTGCGTGGCGAAGCTCACGAACGGAAGATCGCGCTCCCCCTCGACCTTGACGAGCGCGAGGTCGGTCTTGTCGTCGACGCCGATCACCTCGGCGGACAGCACCTCGCCGTCCTGAAGGACGACGTTGACCTCCTCGGCGCCGTCGACCACGTGCCCGTTGGTCACAACGTAACCGTCGGCGGAGATCAAGAAGCCGGAGCCCTGGCCGGAGGAGAAGCGGCGGTTGCGGTCGCCACGGCGATCGCCGCGCTCACCCCGGTTGCCGAAGCGCTCCTCGAACTCCTCGAAGAAGTCGAACGGCGAGCCCTCGAAGCCGCGGAACTGCGACAGGCTCGGGTTGCGCTGGCTCTTCACCTGGATGGAGACGACCGCCGGGCTGACGCGATCGACGATGTCGGCGAAGCTCGGGGCGTTCTCCTGGACGGTCGGCGGCACCTGCTCGGACAAGTTCTGAGCCTGCGCCGGGGTGGCGCCGCCGCCGTGGAGGACCGTCGCGCCGGCTGCGCCCATCAAGAACGTCCCGGCGAGCAGCAGGGCCACCCGTCGCTTGCTCGCCTCGGCAAAGTTCAAACCCATACGTGACTCCTGTGGGATGGGGACCTGATGGTCGCCCGCCAAGGTAGGCGGCGGCAGGTTACACGGCGCTGTCCGCGGTGTGACATTTTGGTAAGCCTGCGATCAATCCACGGTCCGGGTGACCACGGCAGCTCCGCGTTCCAGCGAGCGATGGACCGGGCACTTGTCGGCGATCTCCAGGAGCTTGTCGCGCTCGGCGGGACTGGTGCCTGGGGCGAAGCGGATGCGCCGCTCGAACCGGTCGATGCGGCCGTCGCTGCCGGGCGCGGCGTCGGCGCAATCCTCGCAGTCCCTTGCGTGCACCTTGCCGTGGGCGACGTCGACGGTCGCCTCGACCGTCCAGCCCTTGCCCTCGGCGTAGAGCCGCATCGTCATCACCGTGCAGGCGGCGAGCCCCGCGGCGACGAGGTCGTAGGGCGTCGGCCCCGACGCGTCGCCGCCGACGTCCTCCGGCTCGTCCGCTCGCAGCCGGTGGTTCCCCACCGCAAGGTCGGTGCGGAACCGTCCCCCCGCGTCGGTGGCGCGGACGCCGTCGTGCTCGGAGGGCAGCACGGCCGGCGCGCCCTCCTGATCCGCCGGTGCCCCAGCAGCGACGTAGCGGCTCGCCCATGCGGCGATGACGTCGGCGGCGTAGTCCGCGTGGCGGCGGGCGGACAGGAGGTGGTCGGCGTCGTCGAGGGAGACGAAGCTCTTCGGGTGCTTGGCCGCCAAGAAGATGCGGGTCGCGTTGTCGATGCCGACGACCTCGTCGCGCGGGGCGTGCATCACGAGGAGCGCTGCGCGCAGCGACGCGACGTCGGCCTCCAGCGCCTGCGCGCGTAGGTCGTCGACGAACTCGCGACGGATGGTGAACGTGCGGCCGGCAAGCGAGACCTCCGCGGCGCCCTCCGCCTCGATGCGTGCCAGGTCGGCGGAGAACTGCTCGGCGACGTGGGCGACGTCCGCCGGCGCCCCGATGGTCGCGACGGCCCTCACCTCGGGGATGCGGCCGGCGGCGGCGAGGACCGCGGCGCCGCCAAGGGAGTGCCCGACGAGGAGCGTCGGAGCGCCGATCCCGTCGCGCATCGCATCGGCCATCTTCACGAGGTCGCCGACGTTGGAGGAGAAGTACGTGGAGGCGAACTCGCCCTCCGACGATCCGAGCCCGGTGAAGTCGAACCGGACCGTTGCAATCCCCCGCTCGGCGAGGCGGCGGGCGATCGTGCGGGCGGCGAAGATGTCCTTGCCGCAGGTGAAGCAGTGCGCGAACAACGCGACTGCGCGGGTCTCGCTGCTGGGTCGATCGATCCGCGCGGCGAGCTTGGCGCCAAGCGCGCCCTCGACCTCGAGCTTATCCATGGATCCCTCCGCGCGCTCGGGCGGATGTAGCGCGGCGTTCGCCCGCGGCGCAAACCAGTCCTCGCCCACCTGGTGATCGGCTAGCGCCGCGGTGCGTCCCTCAAGATGGCGGACAGCGCCGCCTCCTCCGCATCGGACAGCGCGTCGGCGGGAGCGGGACGACGCCTGCGCAGGTAGAGCGCGCTCGCGAAGAGCGCGACCGTCACGACGAGGAACGGCAGGCCCCACAGGAGCACGGTGGCCGACGTCAGCGGCGGCCGCAGCCGAACGAACGCGCCGTAGCGCTCGACGAGGTAGTCCACGACCTCGCCGTCGGTGTCCCCCGCAACGAGCCGCTCGCGCACGAGCAGGCGCAGGTCCTTGGCAAGGTCCGCATCGGAATCGTCGATGGACTGGTTCTGGCAGACGACGCACCTCAGCTCGCGCGAGATCTCACGGGCCCGCGCCTCCAGCGTCGGGTTGTCGAGCTGCTCGGACGGGTTCGCCGCGAGCCCCGGCGTCGCGGCGATCCAGGCGGCGAGGAGGATTGCGAGGCGCCTCACGCGCGAGCCGCTGCAACTCGCGAAGGCCGCCGGGCGGGCGCGGGCAGCCCGATCCTGAGTCGGCGGTCGGCGAGGGAGACGAGGCCTCCGAGCGCTGCCACCACGGCGCCGATCCAGATGAGGAGAACCATCGGCTTGTGGAACAGGCGCACGACGATGGCATCGCCCGACGCCTCGCCGAGGGTCACGTAGAGCTGCGACACGCCGACGGTGTGGATCGCCGCCTCGGTGGTCGGCATCTCCCGGGCCGGGTACATCCTGCGCGCAGGCTCCATTGTGGTGATCGCGCGCCCGCCGCGCGAGACGGAGAAGATCGCCACCGCGTCGGTGTAGTTCGGCCCGGCACGCTGCTCGGCTCGCTCGAGCGTCAGCGTGTAGCCCGCCACCGCGACGCTGTCGCCGGAGCCCATGTCGCGGATCACCTCGGTCTCGAACGCCGACAGTCCCGCGATGCCGAGGACGGTGAGCCCGACGCCGAGGTGGCCGAGCGCGCCGCCCCACGTGGAACGCGGCAGCCCGGCGAGCCGCTGCAGGCGCCCGCCGCGGGACGCGCTCTGCGACCGCAGCCACACCTCGGCGAAGCTGCCGACGACGACGTAGACGCCGAGGGCGACCCCGATCGAAGCCGTCAGCGCGGTCTCCTCCCCCGCGAGCCAGGCCGCCGCGGCCGCCGCGACGACGCCGAGCGCCGCTGCAGGGATGAGCCTCTGCGCTGCCGCAGCCGCATCACCGCGCTTCCAGGCGAGCAGCGGGCCCGCCGGCAGCAGGGCCAGCAGCGGCACCATCAGGGGGACGAAGGTGAGGTTGAAGTAGGGCGGACCCACCGAGATCTTCTCCCCCGTCAGCGTCTCGAGCACCAACGGGTAGAGCGTGCCGACGAGCACGGTGACGCACGCCGTCGTCAGGAACACGTTGTTGAACACGAGGGCACCCTCGCGGCTCATCGGCGCGAACGCCCCGCCCACCTTCAGCGTGCCTGCGCGCAGCGCAAAAAGGAGAAACGCGCCGCCGATGAACACCGACAGGATGATGAGGATCACGAGGCCCCGCGTCGGGTCCGTGGCAAAGGCGTGGACCGAGGTCAGCACCCCCGAGCGCACCAGAAAGGTGCCGAGGAGCGACAGTGAGAAGGTGACGAGCGCGAGGAGGATGGTCCACACCTTCAGCGCGTCGCGCTTCTCCATCACGGCAGCCGAGTGGAGGAGCGCGGTGCCCGCGAGCCAGGGCATGAACGAGGCGTTCTCGACCGGGTCCCAGAACCACCAGCCGCCCCAGCCGAGCTCGTAGTACGCCCAGTAGGACCCCATGGCGATGCCGAGCGTGAGGAACACCCACGAGCCGAGCACCCAGGGCCGCACCCAGCGCGCCCAGGCTGCGTCGAGCCGCCCCTCGATGAGCGCTGCCACCGCGAAGGCGAACACGATGGAGAAGCCGACGTAGCCGACGTAGAGCAGCGGCGGGTGGATCGCGAGCCCGATGTCCTGGAGGAGCGGGTTGAGGTCCTGCCCCTCCGCGGGGGCCGGAAAGATGCGGGCGAAGGGGTTCGATGTGGCGAGCACGAAGGCGAGGAACGCCGCCGAGATCCAGCCCTGGACCGACACCACGGTCGCCCGCAGCGAGGCCGCCATGTGCCGCCCGAGCGTCGCGGCGAGCAGGCCGAACAGGGTCAGGATGAGGATCCACAGGAGCATGGACCCCTCGTGGTTCCCCCACACGCCCGAGACCTTGTAGACGAGCGGCTTCAGCGAGTGCGAGTTCTCGTAGACGTTGGCGAGCGAGAAGTCGGAGCGCACGTAGGCGGCGGTGAGCGACGCGAAGGCGAGCGCGACGAGGGCGAACGCCGCGCCCGCCGTCGGTGCGGCCATCGCCATCAGCCGCGCGTCGCCGAGGCGGGCGCCAAGGATGGGCGCCACCGACTGGACGAGCGCGACGGCGAGCGCAAGGACCAGCGCGAAGTGACCCAGCTCGTTGATCATCCACCCCCCTCCGCCGGCGATGGCGCGGCGCTCTGCCCCTCCATGCCGGTCCGCGATCCTTCGCGCCAGCGGCCTTGCTCCTTCAGCGCGTCGACGACCTCCTTGGGCATGTACGTCTCGTCATGGCGGGCCAGCACCGTGTCGGCGATGAGCATGCCCGACGGGTCGAGGACGCCCTCGGTCACGACCCCCTGCCCCTCGCGGAAGAGGTCCGGCAGGATGCCGGTGAAGCTCACTCGGACGCGGCTCACGCGGTCGGTGACGGCGAAGCCGACGAGGCCGTCCGCGCCACGCGTCACCGAGCCGTCCTCGACGAGGCCGCCCAGCCGCACGCGCGCGCCCGGGGCGTGCGCCTCGTGGGCGAGCTCGGTCGGGGTGGCGGCGTAGGTGATGCGCTCGCCGAGCCCGTAGAGCACCAGCGCCGTCGCGGCGGCGAGCGCGAGGCCGGCCGTCGCGATCAGCGTCAGGCGTCGCGCCCTCCGCCCCTGGCGGGTCATCGCCTCACTCCGTCACCGGGCGGTCGTCGCCAACCGCGGCTGCAAACCGTGCGCGCTGGGCGTCGGCGAGGGACGCCATCGCCGTCTCCCGCGCCGACCGCGCCGCATCGCCGCGGCCGAGCGCCTCGTAGGATCGAACGAGCCTTGCCCACTCGTCCGCGGTGCCGCCCTCCGCCTCGAGCCGCGCGGCGAGGCGGGCCACCATGCCCTCGATCATCGCGTTGCGCGCGCTGGGATCCAGCTCCGCGGCCGCGGCGACCAGGCCCTGCGAGGGG
Organism: Acuticoccus sp.; assembly: GCF_965213555.1. Lineage (GTDB taxonomy): Bacteria > Pseudomonadota > Alphaproteobacteria > Rhizobiales > Amorphaceae > Acuticoccus. The sequence continues at coordinate 3,891,853 of NZ_OZ243890.1, forward strand.
CCGCGCGGCGTCGCGTCACCCGTCGTCCCAAGCGTCGGACCCACGGAGGCAGGCGGCGGCTCGACGGTCAGGACGTCGGCGACCGTGGGCGAGCGTGGGCCCGCGGCGTCGATGCGCGCGAGCTCTGCCTCCGCGATGGGACGCCAGGGCGCGCCGTCCCGAACGTCCTCCAGCAGCCTCATCCAGCGGCCGCGCGCCTCCTGAAGGAGGCCGCGCTGACGCTCGGCGATGGCGAGGAAGATCTGCGCGCGCTCCGCATCGGGGTCGAGCGCCTCGGCGCGCCGCAGCAACTCGAGCGCCTCGTCGGTCACCACTCCGCCAGCAGCGAACGTCACGGACTGCGCTTGCCCGGTCAGCAGCCCGGCGTCCTCCCCGAGGAGCGTTCCGGCACGGTCGAACGCCGCCGCCGCCTCTACGAAGCGGCGCGCCTGCAGGTAGAGCGGCGCGACCGAGGCCCATAAGCCGCCATCCGATGGACGCTGCTCGAGCTGTGCCTCGAGGCTTGCGACAAGGGCGTCGCGGTCACCCGGATCGAGCGGTGCGCCGCGGGCGGCGAGCGGCTGATCCCCGTAGCCCGGCATGCCAAGGACGACGTAGCCAGCCGCACTCGTCAGCGACACCGCGAGGGCGACCCCGCCGGCCGTCAGGAAGCGGCGGCCACCGACCGTCGGGGCAGCGCCTGCGCCCCGATGGGCCCGCAGCAGCCTTCGCGCCACCTCGGAGCGCGCCGCCTCGGCATCGGCGTCAGCAAGGACGCCGCGTGCGACGTCGGCGTCGATCTCCTCGAGCTGCGCCGCGTAGACCGACGCGTCCGATCCGCCCACCGCCGCGCTGCGACGCGCGAGGAGCGGGTAAAGGACGATGCCGAGCGTGACCGCGGCGAGGCCGGCGAACGGGAACCACAACTCCATGCCGTAGTTTTTGGGCGTGCGCGCGGGCGGACGCAAGGGTCAGGCATCCGCGACTCTGTCGACGTGCCCGACACTTCGATGCCGTCCGGCGATCGGCGCGATGTCGCAGCGCAGCTCGCGCCCCATCGGGCGGCGTTCAACCGTTCAGCGGATCACGCGCGCCGCGTCGTGGGCCTTGCTCGTCACGCCCTCACGTCACGCCGGATGCCGCAGGAGCCGCACTTCGAGCTGCAGCCCTCGAACCCTCCGGCCGAGCGGACGGGAGGCCGCGCCTGCTGCCGGGAGATCGACGGAACGGTCGCCCGCGCTCAGCGGCCGTCCGGGGTGCGGAAGCCGTACCACTTGCCGCGCACGGCGTCGGTGTGCTCGGCGGGCTGGTACTCGTTCACGCTGAGGCCGAGCCGGCGCGCGTTGAGCTGGCCGATGTCGGCGAGGAGCTGGAACGCGTTGGCGTCCCTGTTGCGCGCGGCCTGCGCCAGGGTGATCTGCGCGACGATGAGCTCGCGCTGGGCATCGAGGACGTCGAGCGTGGTGCGCTGGCCGACCCGCTGCTCCTCGACGACCCCTTGCAGCGCGAGCTGGGCGGAGAACACGCCGGTCTGGGCGTTGAAGATGCTGCGCACCGAGGCTTGGAAGGCGGACCAGGACGTCGCCACCCGCTGGCGGATGACGTCGCGCGCGACGTCGACCTGGATCCGGGCTGCACCAAGGTTCTCCTTCGCCTGGCGGACCTGCGCTGAGACGAGCCCACCCTGGTAGATCGGCACGGTCACGTTGAGGCCGATCTGGGCGTTGTCGGTGCGGTCGACCTGCGTCGACGGCTCGAGCGTCGTCGAGCCCTCCACGAAGGCGTTGACCGTGGGCAGCGCGCGGCCGCTCAGCTCGGCGACGTTGAACAGGTTGACGTCGACGTCGTGCAACGCCGAGATGATGTCGGGATGGTTGTTCTGCGCGATGTCGAAGGCCGCTTCGAGCGATCTTGGAAGCAGCCGCTCCACGTTGTAGTTGTCACGCAGGTTCCTCGCCGTCAGTCCGGTGACTTGTCGGTAGTCGGCCTGGGCGGCGGCAAGGTTCGCGACCGCGAAGTTGAGCGACGTCTGCGCCTGCGCGCGACGGGCCTCGGCCTGGCTGACGTCGGTGCGGGTCCCCTCGCCCACCTCGAACCGGTCCTGGGCGGCGCGCACCTGCTCGCCGAGGAACTCCACATCGTTCTGCCTGAGACCGACGATCTGGCCGTTCTGCAGGATGTCGAGGAACGAAACGGCCGCCGCGAGGAGCACCTGCTGCTCGGTGCTCTCAAGGTTGGAGCGCCCGGCGCGCACCGCCGCCTCCGCGCCGCGGATGGCGTTGCGCGTCTGGAACCCCTCGAACAGCGGCTGGGTGAGGCGGACGCGGAAGGTCGAGCGCGCCACGCCGTCCGTCGCATCGTTGCCGCGGGAGAGGTCGCCCGTGGCGGGGTTCCGCACGACCCCCGAGAAGTTGGTCCGCGTCGTCGCGTTGAGGTAGTCGAACGTGCCTTGGATGACCGGTCGGTTGCCCGAGCGGGCGATGGCGATGTTCTCGTCCACGGCCCGAAGCTGAGCCCGGTCGACGTTGAGCGACGGGTTGGTGGAGTAGGCGGCGGCGAGCGATTCGGTCAGCGTCTGAGCGGTCACGGGCTGGGCCGCGAGCCATCCCAGCATCGCCACCGCGGCGGCCGAAGGCCTAAGAAGATGAGCCATTACGCGCGAACCCTTTGCGACCGCGCGACTAGTACCGGACCGCGCCTTCTTGGGAGAAGAACGCGGTGCCCCTTTCCACGCGGTTACGCTCGTGCGTCATGTCGTGTGAGGCATTTGCGCAACGAACGAAGCGACCGGACGGCGGATGCGCCTTCTGCCCGTCCGTGCTGGCACCTCGGGCCTAGTCCCCATCCGTCGCTGCGCGAGACCCTGCGGCCATGTTGCATGGACCGAGGAAGCAGTCGGCCCGGCGATCGAGGTGGGTGTCGATCCCGCCGAAGTATTTGACGCGTTCGCGCTGGCGGTCGACGGGTCGCCGCTGCGCCCTGTGCGGGTCCTCAGCCGCGGAAGCGCGCCGTCGGGACGCCGCCCACCGGCAGGCCGGTGATGGCGAAGAGGCCGCCGGCGTGCGGTTGATCCGCGCCTCGCGTGAGCCCGGCGGAGATCGTCGTGACGTAGAGCGTGTCCCGATCCGCTCCGCCGAACTCCGGCTTGGACGGCTTCTCCACGGGCATCTCGACGATCATGTCCACCGTGCCGTGCGGGGTCAGGCGCACGAGCTGCCAGCCCGACACGCCGGCCATCCAGTAGCAGCCGTCGGCATCGACGGTGGCGCCGTCCGGTCGTCCTGCGACGGCGCGGGTGTCGAAGTAGACGCGGCGGTTCGAGGGCGCGCCCTCGTCCGGATCGTAGTCGCACGCCCAGATGGTGCGCACGTCGGGGTGGGAGTCCGACAGGTACATGGTCCGCCCGTCCGGCGAAAATGCGAGGCCGTTGGTGGTGTGGATGCCATCCAGCCAGCGAATGACGCTGCGATCAGCGTCGACGCGCCAGAACGCGCCAGTGGCGCGCGATGGGTCGCCCATGCCCATGGAGCCGACCCACCATCGGCCTTGGCGGTCCGTCGCCGCGTCGTTGAAGCGGTTGTCCGGCAGGTCCGCCTCCGGGCTCGCGAACAGCGCCCGCTCGCCCGTCGCAAGGTCAAGGTCGTAAAGGCCCGACTTGGTGCCGATGACCGCACCACCGGCCTCGGTGAGGGCGAGACAGCCGACCTTCTCCCCGATGGCGATGGGCGGACGGGGACCCGTTGCAGGGTCGAAGGCGTGGACCGCCTCGCCGTCGATGTCGCACCACCAGAGCGCCTTCGCTCGGTCGTCCCAGGCCGCGCTTTCTCCGACCGTCGCGTGCGCATCGTGGACGAGCTCGACGGTGATCACGGCCGCGGCGCCTCAGGCGCGATTGGCGAGGGCCTCGACGCCGAGCGCCGACATGGCTGCCCGTACGATCCCGGCCGCGTCGAGCCCCGCGGCGGCAACCATCGTCTCCGGCTTGTCCTGGTCGACGAACGCATCCGGCATCGTCAGCGGGCGCACCTTGCAGCCCGCGTCGAGGACGCCCTCGCGCGCAAGGAGGGTGAGGACGTGGGCACCGAAGCCGCCGTCCGAGCCCTCCTCGACCGTGACGAGCACCTCGTGCTCACGCGCCAAGGCGAGGACGAGGTCGCGGTCGATGGGCTTGGCGAAGCGGGCGTCCGCCACCGTCGTCGAGAGCCCGCGGGCGGACAGCTCCTCGGCAGCGAGGAGGGCTGCCGAAAGCCGTCCGCCGAGGGACAGCACGGCGATGGTGTTCCCTTCCCGCAGGATGCGACCGCGGCCGATGTCGAGTGGCACACCGCGCTCCGGTAGGTCGACGCCGATGCCCTCGCCGCGCGGGTAGCGGAAGGCGATGGGTCCGTCGTCGTGGGCCGCGGCGGTCGCGACCATGTGGACGAGGTCCGCCTCGTCGCCGGCCGCCATCACCACGAAACCGGGTAGGCACGACAGGTACGCGATGTCGAAGGAGCCGGCGTGGGTGGAGCCGTCGGCGCCTACGAAGCCGGCGCGGTCGAGGGCGAAGCGCACCGGCAGCCCCTGGATAGCGACGTCGTGCACCACCTGGTCGTAGGCGCGCTGCAGGAACGTCGAGTAGATCGCGCAGAACGGCTTGAGGCCGCCCGCCGCGAGGCCGGCCGCGAAGGTGACGGCGTGCTGCTCGGCAATGCCGACGTCGAACGTGCGCTCGGGGAACACCTTTTCGAAGACGTCGATGCCCGTGCCCGACGGCATCGCCGCGGTGATCCCGATGACGCGGTCGTCCCGCTCAGCCTCGGCGACCAGCGCGCGGCCGAACACCTTCGTGTAGGCCGGCGCGTTGGACTTGCCCTTGCTCAGCTCGCCGGTGACGAAGTCGAACTTGCCGACGCCGTGATACTTGTCGGCCGAGTTGACCGCCGGCTCGTAGCCGTGGCCCTTTTCCGTAACGACGTGGACGAGGACCGGCTTGTTGTCCGCATCGCGGACGTTCTTGAGGACCGGCAGCAGGTGGTCGAGGTTGTGACCGTCGATGGGGCCGACGTAGTAGAAGCCGAGCTCCTCGAACAGCGTGCCGCCCATGGCGATGCCTTTGGCGAACTCCTCCGCCCGGGCCGCACCGCGCTCCACGAAGCGTGGCAGCCGCCGCACCAGGCCCTTCAGCGCCTCGCGCATGGTGACGTACGGCTCGCCCGAGGCCAGGCGCGCAAGGTACGCCGACATGGCACCGACGGGCGGCGCGATGGACATGTCGTTGTCGTTGAGGACGACGATGAGGCGGGCGTCGCGCGCGCCTGCGTTGTTCATCGCCTCGTAGGCCATGCCGGCGGACATCGCGCCGTCGCCGATCACCGCGATCACCTCGTTGTCGCCGCCGAGCAGGTCGCGAGCCGTGGCGAACCCGAGCCCGGCGGAGATCGAGGTGGAGGAGTGCGCCGCTCCGAACGGGTCGTAGGGGCTCTCGGAGCGCTTGGTGAAGCCGGACAGCCCGCCGCCCTGGCGCAGCGTCCCCATGCGATGGCGCCGACCGGTGAGCATCTTGTGCGGGTAGCACTGGTGGCCGACGTCCCAGATCAACGTGTCGCGCGGGGTGTCGAAGACGTAGTGCAGCGCCACGGTGAGCTCGACGACGCCGAGCGCAGAGCCGAGGTGGCCGCCGGTCGTCGACACGACCTCGATGAGCTCCTCGCGCAGCTCGTCGGCGAAGCGGGTGAGGTCGCGCTCGGGCAGCGCGCGCAGGTCCTTCGGAAACGTCACCCGATCGAGAAGCTCGCGCACCAGGTGCCTCTTTCGTTCCAACCTCACCCGACAATAGACGGGGCGGGGCGTCATTCAATCGGCCGCGTCGCACCGCCGCGACTGCGGCGCCCGCGCCGGCAGGAGCCGGCGGGGCATGCAGTCTGCCGCAGTTCACGACCTCGATAAAGAGGTGTCAACGCGATTGGACGCTGCGATCTGTCCAACTGGCGTTGAAGCGGGGATCAGGTGTTCGTTAGGATCCGCTCGATCTCGTCCACGGGGTGGTTCGTCAGCTCCTTGGCCACATCGAAGACGATGCGTTGCTCGACCTCCTTGTGGAGCGCCTTGCGCAGCTCGCCGAGCACCATGGGCGGGGCTGCGATGATGAGGTTGTCGTACTCGCCTCGGTGCGCCGCCTTGTAGAGGCGTTCAGCGATCTCCTTGGCGAACCGCTCCTTTTCCAGGCGGTGCCAGTCGGTCTCGGCGACGGCGCTGGAGTGCGCGCCGACGCCGTCCTGCAGCTTGCCCGGACTGTCGGTGCCTTGCTCGCGCGTCGGCGGGTTGTCCTGCCCCATCTCGCGAACGACCCGCAGGTTGGGGAACGCCTCGTCATCACCGTTCTGCAGGAACAACGCCTTCTCGCCGTCGCCCACCATCACCCACGCGCGCGCTGGGATCGTCGCCATCCTCGCCTCCGTGCCGTCCTGCGATCAATGTCGCGCAGCGGCACCCGTTCCCCGGCGGCCGATGGCTTCGGTCCGCGCCAGGACGTCGAGCCAGTTGCGGTAGGCGATGGCGTCGACGAGGTCGGCGGAGTAGCCCGAAGCCTGCATGGCGGCGATGAGGCGCGGCAGCCCTGCGGCGTCGCCGATGGCGGAGGGGACGAGCGCGCCGTCGAAGTCGGAGCCAAGGGCGACGCCGCGCGGCCCGAGCTTCTCCAGCATGTGGTCGAGGTGGCGGCGCATGACGTCGATCGGCGTGTTCGCGTCGCGCCGCCCGTCCTCGCGCAGGAAGAAGGTGGCGAAGTTGAGCCCTGCCACGCCCTCGCTGTCGCGGATCGCATCCATCTGCGCATCGGTGAGGTTGCGCGATCCGGGGGACAGCACGTGCGCGTTGGAGTGCGTGGCGACGATGGGGGCGTCCGAGACGCGCGCCACGTCCCAAAACCCCTTCGCGTTGAGGTGGCTCACGTCGACCATGACGCCGAGGGCGTTGCACGACTTGACGAGCGCTAGGCCGCGCTCGGTGAGCCCGTCGCCGAGGTCGGGCGTGGAGGGGAAGCGGAACGGGACGCCCGTGCCGAAGATCGTGGGCCGGCTCCACACGAGGCCGAGGGAGCGTACGCCGGCGGCGTACAGCACCTCGAGCTCGTCGAGGTCGGCGCCGATGGCCTCCGCGCCCTCCATGTGGAGCATCATCGCGAAGGCGCCCGCCTCCGCCGCAGCCTCGACGTCACGGGTCGAACGGCAAAGGCGCACCGCGCCCGCCGACGCGCGCTCGATGCGCATCGCGATCGCGAGCTGCGACAACGTGACGGCGAGCGCGCGCTCCTGGGACAGGCCGACGGGTGGGGCCTCGACGCTGCCCTCGCGCGGCGCGCCCTTCGGCCTCGCCTCGTCGAGCACGAAGGTGGCGAAGATGCCGCCGACCATGCCGCCGCGCCGGGCGCGCACCAGGTCGACGTGGCCCTCGCTGTTCTCGCCGAAGAAGCGCTCGCCGGTGCGGTCGCGCCGCCACAGGCGCAGGAGGACATCGTTGTGCCCGTCGAAGATGCGTTGCGTCACGGCCGGTCCTGTCGTCGCTGCACGGGAAGTGTCGGGCCCGGCCGCCGTTCCGTCAACGCGTCAGCGTGTGGCGCGGATCGCCTCCAGGGCGTCCCGGGCCGCCGCCGGCAAGGTCGCTGCGTAATCGTCCACGAACCCCGCGACGGCCGTCTGCCATGGCGTCGGGTCGACCTGTGCGAGGCGAGCCCCCTTCGCGACGGCGCGGGCGAGCGCGGCCTCCTGCTCGGCCTCGGCAAGGCGGTCGAAGTGCCGCGCTGCCTCCTCGGCCGCCCGAGCGAACAGCGCGCGGTCCTCCTCCGGAAGGCCGTCCCAGAAGGCGGCGTCGAAGTAGACGACGCCGATCGCCCAGATGTGCGCCGTCTCGGTGAGGACCGGCGCAACCTCGTAGAGCTTCAGCGCCTCATACCCGGACTTCGTGAGGTCCATGGCCTCGACGACGCCGTTGGAGAGGGCGGTGTAGGCCTCGGTGATGGGCAGCGCCGTCGGCGCAGCCCCCAGGGAACGCCACAACGCGACGTGAAGGTCGCTTTGAAGGACGCGCATGGTCAGACCTGACACGTCCCCCGGGTCGGTGAGCGGCGCGTCGGAGATGAGGTGACGCGCGCCGAACACGATGAACGCCGGCGCCGCGAACCCCTCCTCGCGGTAGGCGCGACGCAGCGCCTCGCCCACCTCGCCACCGGTGACGCGGGCGATGTGCTCACGCCCGGAAAAGGCGAACGGCAGGTCGAGGACCGCGCCCTCGGGAACCCACGTGGTGAGGTTCGCCACCGTGGACAGAGCGCCGGTGATGGCGCCGAGGCGGACGGCCTCCGCCTCCTCCTTCTCCCCGCCGAGGGCTCCGCTCGGCACGATGTCGAGGTCGTAGGCGCCAGGGCGCTCGGCCTCGACGATCTCGGCGAAGCGGACCCAAAGCTGGGTCTGCGGCTTGTCCGGGCCGTACTGCGAGGTGACGGTGAGCCGCTCCTGCGCCGCAGCGGGGATGGCGAGGAGGAGAAGCGCGAGGACTACGAGGACACGAGGCATGGTCCCTCCGAGCGCGAGCGTCACAGCAGATGGACGAGGCCCACCGTGAGCGCCGGCAACGCGAGGATTATGGCAAGGCCCAGCGCGAGCGCAACGCAGTAGGGCAGCACCGCACGATAGACCCCGCTCGCCCCGGTGAGGTCCTTGACGACGAGGACGAGGATGCCGACCGGCGGGGTCAGACCGCCGATGAGGAGGGCCACGGTGAGCGTCATCGTGGCGTGGATCGGGTCCGCGCCGGCGGCCACGGCGGCGGGGACCAAAATCGGCAGGGTGAGGAGGATCCCGGCGCCCACGTCGAGCACCGTGCCGAGGACGAGGCACCATGCAGCTGCCACGGCGAGCACCGCCGTGGGCGGGCCCGTCGGCAGCAGGGCGGCGACGTCGATCCCGCTCGTCGCCAGAAGGAAGCCCACCGGCGCTGCGGCGGCGATCAGGAGGGCGACGCGCCCGGTCTGCTGCGCCGCCTCGCGAAGCGCCGTGGCGAGCGCAGCCGGGCCCCGGGCGGCGAGGCCGAAGGCGGCGGCGAGGCCGCAGGCGAGGAGCCCGGCCTCCACGGACGTCACAAGGCCGAGGCGCAGCCCGCCGAGCACGACGACGCCGATCACGAGCGGCGGCGCGAGGCCGACGAGCGCCGCGCGACCCGTCGGCGCCGCCTCCGGGACCCTGCCCCGCGCGAGGCGCCGTGCAGCGAGCCACAGCACGAGCGCCAGCACCGCGCCGGCGCCGATCCCGGCCACCCACAGCGCGCCCACCGACTGGTCGGTCGCCGCCGCTGCGAGGAGCAGCGCGATGGACGGCGGCAGGACGTTCGGCAGCACTGCGGACGCCGCGGTCAGCGCCGCCGCCTGCGCCGGCGAGGTCCCTGCGGCGACCATCGCCGGCACGAGGAGGCGCGCGCCGAGCGCCGCATCGGCGACCGAGGAGCCTGACACGCCGCCGAACAGGGCGCTCGCGAGGACGTTCGCCTCGCCGAGCGCGCTGCGCCGACGGCGCGCGAACCAGCGCGCGGCCTCCACCATGCGCTCGCCGATGCCGCCGGCCACCATCAACGCCGCGGACAGCACGAACAGCGGCACGGCGAGGAGCACGTAGGGCGACAGGCCGCGCATCAGGCTCTGGGCGAGGGCCGCGTCCGACAGCCGTCCCGGCGCCGCGGCGACGCCGGCGAGGAGGGCGAGCGCCACCGGCACCCTGAGGACGAGCGCGAGGGCGAACACGGCAGCGCCCACGGCGGCCGGCTGGACGGGAAGCGGGGCGAGGGCGAGCGCTGCACCGGCGGCGGTGGCGAGCGCGCTCGCCGGTCCGCGCGCGGCGGCAAGGAGCGCCGCCGCGGCCAGAACCGCCGCCACGGCGTACCGCGACGCGACCGGCACCCCGAGCACAGGCTCGATGCCGCCGATGGTTCCGGCCGCGAACGCCATGCCGCGGCACACGGTCACGACGGCGAAGCCGACGACGACGGCCGCGGCGAGCCCTCGCCGTCCGTCGGGGACCGAGCGCGCCAGCCCCGGCAACGCGCAGAAGGCAAGCGCGACCAACAGGGCCTGCGCGGCCGCCCCGGCGCCGACCACGGGCAGGGACAGCGTGCGGGCGACGACGTTGAGCGTCAGCGCGGCGACGATGGCGGCAAGGCACAGCGCGCCGAGGGCGTCGGCGGCCCCAGCGCTGGTCCGAGCCCCCCCGGCGAGGGAGGCGCGGACGCCGGTCAACGTCATTGGCGCGGCGCGGTCAGACGCTCGACGTCGCCGCGGGTGCCGACGAGGACGTCGTCCGCCATGGCGAGGAACAGGCCGTGCTCGACGACGCCGGGCACGGCGCGGAGCGCGGCGTCCACCCGCTGGGCATCGTCGATGGCGCCGAGCGGGCAGTCGAGGATCAGGTTGCCGTTGTCGGTGAGGAGCGGCGCACCGTCGACGCGGCGCAGCGTCGGGCGCACGCCGAGCCGCGCTGCGATCGCCTCGCGGGTCGCAGCGACCGCGAAGGGGACGACCTCCACCGGCAGCGGGAAGGCGCCGAGCCGCGCCACGCGCTTCGAGCCGTCGACGATCACCACGAAGCGCGTGGCCATCGCCGCGACGATCTTCTCGCGCAGCAGGCAGGCACCGCCGCCCTTGACGAGGTCGAGGGCGGGGTCGACCTCGTCGGCACCGTCGACCGCGAGGTCGAGCGCGGTGGGCGCGGCCTCGTGCGCCATGTCCGCGATCGCAAGGCCTGCACGGCGCGCGGCCTCCTCGGTGGCGCGGGAGGTGGCGACGGCGGCCGGCAGCGCGAGCCCGTCCGCCACGCGCCGGCCGAGCGCCTCCACGAACAGGAGGGCGGTGGAACCCGAGCCGAGGCCAAGCCGCATGCCCGGCTCGACGAGGAGGGCGGCCGCCTCGGCGACCCTTCGCTTGTCCTCGCCCATGGATCCCCGCAAGGTGCGCGCGGTGCGCCCCCGCGCCGCGCCGGTTGATCGGTGCCTCCCCATCGCCTAATCCACCGGCCGCGGCCGCGCCAGCCCGAAGCCTCCCGCCAGCCCTTGGCACCGCGCCGGCTGCTCGGCGACGGGGCCACCCCCGACCACGGAGCGAGCCACGGCATGAGCGAGACGGACGGCAGGGTCGTCGTGCACATCGGCTCCACCAAGACCGGGAGCTCGGCGCTGCAGGCGACGCTGTTCGAGCGGCGCGCGTCCCTTGCCGATGTCGGCGCGCACTACAGCGAGCGTGGCGTCGCCTCCGGGGCCCATCACCTCCTCGCGGCCGCCATCCACACCGGGGCTTGGCGGCTGCACCGCGGCGAGCTGCCCGACGACCGCGCGACGTACTTCCGCGAGACTGCTGCCGCGGTGCGCTCCGACGCCCGCGCCGAGGGGGCCCACACCATCGTCCTGTCGTCGGAGTACTGGTGGGGCTCCTTCCCGTTCTCCACCTACGAGACGCTGCGCGACGCCTTCGCACCGGCCCGCTTCGAGGTGGTGGCCTTCGTGCGGCGGCCGGAGGAGTGGGCGGTGTCCTCCTACCTACAGGCGGTGAAGTCGGGCGAGGAGCGGGACTTCTCGACCTGGTTCGAGCGCACGCTGCGGCGGCCTGCGAGCGGGCTCAACTACTTCCGCGTGATCAACCGTTGGGTCTACCTGCTTGGCGGAGAGGCCCACGTCCTGCGCTACGAGGACGTGAAGGACAACGTGTTCGCCGCGTTCTGCCGCGCCGCGAAGCTCGACGTCGACACCGCGATGCCGCCCTCGCGGGTCAACCCGTCACCGACGCGGGCGGGCCTCGAGGCGCTGCTCGCCGTCAACCGGTCCGACCGGCCGGCCCCACAGAAGGCGGCAGAACGTCAACGCATCATGCGCGATCACCGCGCCGAGGGGCCGCTCGTCACGCTGTTGACCCCGCAGGAGCTGGCTGATCTTCGTCGGATGGTCGAGCCGTCGGACGGGCTGATCGCGCGGCGCTTCCTCGGTCGGCCGCCACCGCTGTTCGAGGCCGACCCCGCGCCAAACCCTCCCGAGGCGGCGATGCCGAGCGCGACCTGAAGCGCTCGACGAGGGCGCTGCGGTTGGCGGCGCGCGGCGCCACTGGCCTTGCCCAAAGGGCGTCGAGGTCGAGGGCGAGGAGCGCGTCGTTGAGGCCGACAGGGTCCTCCATGAGGCGCGGGTCGAGCACGGTGCCGCGCTCGTAGGTGCGCAGCCTCTCGCCCTGGGCGCCGAGGTCAAAGGCGACCGACGGGAGCTCCAGGGCCATCGCGACGGACACGGTAAAGACGTACGTCTCGGGCCAGATCGAGGCGAACAGCGCAAGGTCCGGTGCGATGGCGCGGATGCGCCGCACGGCATCCGCATCGCCGGCGTAGCGCCCGTGCGCGGTGACGTTGCGCGAGGCCTCGATCTCGCGCAGCGCGGTGTAGCCGACGACGTCGAAGTGCAGTGGCAGGTCGCGCTCTGCGATGTCGCGCAGCATCGCCTGCAGCAGGTAGGCCCCCTTGTGCGGTCCGATGGCGCCCAGGACGAGGATGCGCCGCTTGGCGCGAGCGGTGCGACGGGCGGAGAGGGGCAGGATGTCCTCGACGTCCGGCTCGGTGTGCGGGTGGACCTTCACCTTCGCCACGTCGACCAGGCGGCGCGCGCGCAGCGCAGCGGCCTCGGACGGTGCGCTCACCACCTCCGCGCCCGCGAGGTAGGTGCGGAAGCGCTGACGCCACTCGTCGATGCGCACCCACTCGAAGTTCGCCTTGGTGGAGGCAAGGCACGGCACGCAGCGCGCAGCGTCCGTCTCACCGCAGTAGCGCTCCTCCGCGTCGAGGAAGGTGAGCCGCGGGCACAGCGGCTGGTGATCGTGCCACACGTGCCAGTAGGGACGGCCGGAGCGGCGCAGCGCATCCATGAGCTGCTCGATGGACGAGGTCGACAGCCCGGCAAACGAGTTCATGTGGATGAGCTCGGGATCGAGGATCGCGAAGATGCGGTCGAGCAGGCTGTTGTGCCGCTCGATGTTGAGCGCCTCGAGGTTCGGCAGGTAGGGCAGCGCCCGCTCGCCGAACGGGGCGATGCGCACGAAGCCCTCCACCTGGGTCTGAATGACGATCGCGCGGTCGGCGACGTCCTTCAGCCCCTCGGCGACGAGGGCGATCTGCGAGTTGCGCAGATAGGTGTCGATGCCACCGCCGCGGGTGTGGGTGAAGAACACGACGGAGACCGGGCCGACCGCCTCCCTGAGCCGTGCGACGTCGAGGAGGATGCGCGAGGCGAGCAGCGGGTCGGCCGTGCGGTGGCGCGCCACGCGCCCTGCGTACTCGGGATGCTTCCTCGCCAAGAGCTCCTGGGCACGCTCCGAGCGGCGGCTCTGCGTCGCGCCGAAGGAGGCCGAGCCGTAATGCCGGACGTAGACCCCGCTCGCGATGACGTTGCGCCATCCGGCCTTGGTGGCGCGCATGCAGAAGTCGCACTCCTCGCCGTAGCCGAGGCCGAACGTGTCGGCGTCGAAGTCGCCGAGCTCGTCCAGCGCGGTGCGGCGGATCGCCATGCAGAAGCCGATCCCGGTGGGCACGTCGACGACCGTGCCGCCGTTCGCCTCGGCCGCCAGGCGGTCGAGCGTCGCCGATGGGACCTCGAGCTCGTAAGCGTTGTCCACCGCCGTGTTGGGGTAGCTCGCGATGGTGGCGTTGTTGGACAAAGGCGTCACGGTGGCGATGGACGGGTCGTCGCGCATGGGAGCGAAGAGCCGGTCGAGCCAGCCGTCGTGCACCGTCGTGTCGGCGTTGAGCAGCACCACATCGCGGTGGGTGTTGGCCGCCATCCCAAGGTTCACGGAGCGGACGAAGCCGATGTTGCGCTCGTTGACGACAAGGCGGAGGAGCCCGGCCTCGGACAGCGTCTGAAGGAACGCGCTGACGGCGGGCTCGGGCGAGTCGTCGTCGACGACGAGGCACTCGAACGGGGTGTCGCACCGCGCCGACAGCACGGACCACAGCGTGGCAGCGACGTGGGGCAGGCTCTTGTAGACAGGCACGACCACGTTGACCGCCGGTGCGGTGAGCGGGTCGACGACCCGCTTCGTCAGCCCGAGCCAAGCCTCGAGCGGCGGCGTCTCCGGCACGACGAGGGCGTCATCCGGACGTTCCTGCGCGGCGCGTCGGGCCCGCGAGATCGTCGCCGTGCGGCCCTCGTTGCGTCCGTGCACGATGTAGTGCTGAAACGGGTTGACCTTGGCGTCCGCAACATCGCCGTACATATCGATGTAGTCGCGGGTGGAGAACAGCTCGCAGGGGTCGCGCCCCTCCTTCCAGCCGCGCAGGATGTAGTGTCGGACGGGGCCGAACACCATCGGCCGCAGCTCAGGATAGGTCGTAAGGTAGTAGTCGTCGTCGAAGTGGCGCAGGATGTCGGCGCGCACGGCCATGTAGGACTTGCGCCGGGCGAACCAGGCGAGGTGCCACGCGATCGAGCGCGGGTGGCTCGCAAGCCGACGCAGGCCGACGATGGTCCGCGACTGAAGCACGTCAGCGGCCACACCTTGCGCTGCGGCACGGGGCGGGACGCCGTGATCCCGGAGCGTACGAGCGGGGTCGGTGCAGGCCTGGTTGGCGGGAGCGTAGGAGGCGCGCGCTCGCCGCCCAGCGGCCCGATCGCGCCGAGGCGGAGCAGCTCGGATGGGACCGGGGCAGCCTTCCAGCGACATCGTGCGGGACGCCGATCCGCACCGTGCCAACCGACTGCCACGACGAGACGTGAAGGTGGATCAAACGCGCGAACTCCGCCGGTGGGCGGAGGCTTACGGCGGCTCGCAGGGCCGATCAACCCTGCGAGCGAGGCAGCGCCACCCGCGCTGCTTGTCAGGCGGCCCGCGAGGGAGAGGGAACGGTAGGATCGGCGCCGGCGACGAGGGCGCTTGCCGGCGCCAGCAGCGACGAACGCTCGCTGTACCGCTCCGCACCCGGCCAAGCCTCCTCGTCGGCGAGCTTGCGCACCAGCGCCTTCAACTCGTGGATCACAGCGCGCGTCGTCTGCGAGACCGGCCGCTGGGACGACGTCGCGAGGATGAGCGTGCGAGCGAGCGGCGGGTCGATGAGCGGACGCACGGTTAGGTCGTCGCCCGGCGCCACCGAGCCGCGTGGCAGGATCGTGGCGACGCCGTCCTCACGCGCCATCGCCTTCAGCGCCGAAAGCGAATCGACCTCGGCCGTCACCGCCAGGGAGACCCGCGCGTTCGCCGCGGCGCGCTCCACCATCAGCCGTAGCCCGTGGTTGCGGCGCGGCATGACGAGGCGGTGCTCGGCGGCCTGCGCCAGGCTGACCGGGCGCTCGGCGGCACCGTCCCTGCCCGCGGTGACGAGGACGAGCTCCTCACGCAGCAGCGGTTCGGTGAGGAAGTGCTGGGTGCGTGTGGCGTCGTGCAGGATCGCGACGTCGAGCAGGCCGTTCGACAGCCACTCGTTGACGTAGCCGGACAAACCCTCGGTGAACTCGAGCTCGAGCTCGGGGTGGGTCTTCGCCACGCGTCGGAGGAGCGGCGGGGCGAGGTAGCGGATCACCGTGGGCATCGACCCGATGAGGATGGTACCGCGCGCCACACCCACGGTGTCTCGCACGTCCTGCTCGGCCTGGCGGATCGATTCGAGGATCTCGTTGGCGTGGGCGTAGAGCTGTTGTCCCGCATCGGTGAGCTTGACGCCGCGTCCGTTGCGGAAGAACAGCGGCGTCCCGAGCGATTCCTCGAGGTTGGCGATCTGGCGGCTGACCGCCGGCTGCGCCACCGACAGCGCCGCGGCGGCGCGCGAGACGCTCCCCGCATCGGCGACGCGCTTGAAGTAACGGAGCTGCTTGATTTCCATCGAGTGACCCTCGCGTACCGCGAGGGGATCTCCTCGCCGGTCGACCTAGCGTGTGTGACGTTCCTCCTCAGACGGCACCCGCGACGTCGCAGGTCCGCAGGAGCGAGCCGCAAGGGCGGCGGTGCGGACCTCGGCCGGGCCGGCCAGCCATGGCGCGGCAGCTCGGGCGTGTTCATGTCGGTTCGGGCGCGGCGACATGGCGGCCGGGGATGCGCGGCAGCGCGTCCCGTCGAGGCACCAAGCGCGGCACACCCGACTTCGACGATGGACCGACCCTACCGCGCGTGGATGTCCCGAGGGTTGCATCACGGCAGAAGCGAACGATGGCCCGCGCCCGGTCGCGCTAGATGTCGTTTCCAAGAACGCTGCTCGGCCTGAGCCAGGGTGTTTGGTCGGCAAGGGCCGAGGGGGGGCGCGCGGTGTTGGAGGTGCCAGGAACGGGCTGCCTGGCTCGTGTCCGCCCTGCCGATGGGGTGGAGGCGTTGGCATGGGCCCACGCGCGCGGCGACGTCCGCATGAAGGACGGCCAAAGAGCGCGGTCTGGGAAGAGCCAGGATGCTGCTAGAGGCCGTAGCGCTCCCACATGAGGTGGCTGCGCGCCGCTCCGATGAGGCCGTCGGCGCTGAGCGCACCCTGGGGGTCCAGACCGATCCCGAGCCGCGCCCGCCAGAACGACGGTCGAGCGGTGGGGATGTTGCGCAGCTGCACCCTCTCTCCGTAGCGTTCCTTGACGACGCTGCGAATCTCGCCGATCCGGTCGACGAGGCCAATCGCGAGCCCCGACCGGGCCGACCAGAAGCGCCCGGTGAAGAGGTCCGGATCGTCGCCGAGCCGGCCGCCGCGCCGCTCGCGCACGGCCGCCACGAACGCGTCGTGCACGTCCGCCTGGACGGAGCGCAGGATGGCGACGTCCGCCTCGCGCTCGGGGCGGAACGGGTCGAGGATCGCCTTGTTCTCCCCCACCGTATAGACGCGGCGCTCGACGCCGAGCTTGTCGAGGAGCTCGGGGAAGCCGAACGTCGCGGTCACGACGCCGATGGAACCGACGATGGAGTTGGCGTCGGCGACGATCTCGTCGGCGGCGGCGGCGAGCCAGTAGCCGCCCGAGGCCGCGACGTCCTCGACGAAGGCGACGACGGTGCGGCCGTTCTTCGCCGCCAGCGCCCGCACCCGCGTTGCGATGAGCGAGGACTGGACCGGCGATCCGCCCGGCGAGTTGACGACGAGCGCCACGGCTGGTGCCTTGATGCGGAAAGCCTTGTCGAGGGCGCCCTCGACGCCCGCGAGGGACAGCCCCGGCCGGAGCGCGGTCCCCTGGCCGATGATGCCCGTCAGGCGGACCACAGGGACGACGGGCTTGGAGCGGAACCAGGAGGGCATGGACGGGTCACCTGTTTGAAGTGTCGGCGGGATGGCGATGCTTACGGCTATGTGGGGGTGCGCGGACGGGCGCTCCAGCTGGCGCGCCGTCGCCCCGTCCCTTGCGGCGGACGCCTGCGCTTGGCACATCCGGCCGATGGACACAGGACCGCAGGACGGCGGCGGCACGATCGCCGTCGCTCCGATGATGGACTGGACGGACCGGCATTGCCGCGTGCTGCACCGCCGGCTGAACCCCTCGCTCGTCCTGTTCACCGAGATGGTCACCGCTAAGGCGGTGCTGTTCGGCGACCGTGACCGCCTCCTGGGGCATTCCGAGGAGGAGCGTCCGCTCGTCCTCCAGCTCGGCGGCTCCGATCCGGGCGAGCTGGCCGAGGCCGCGCAGATCGCCGCCGAGTGGGGCTACGACGAGGTCAACCTCAACTGCGGCTGCCCCTCGGACCGCGTGCAGGGCGGCCGCTTCGGCGCGTGCCTCATGCGCGAGCCCGCGCTCGTCGGCGAGTGCCTCGCCGCGATGGCCGAGGGCGGTCTGCCGGTGAGCCTCAAGTGCCGCCTCGGCGTCGACGAGCAGGACGTGGAACCGGCGCTCGACGCGGTCGCCGACGCCGCGGTGGCTGCTGGTGCCTCGGCGATCTGGGTGCACGCTCGCAAGGCCTGGCTGCAGGGGCTGTCGCCCGCGCAGAACCGGACCGTCCCGCCGCTCGACCACGACCGTGTCGTGCGGCTCTGCGCACGGTTGCCGTCCACGTTCGTCGGGCTGAACGGCGGCATCGGCGACGAGGGTGCCGTCCGGGCGGCGCTCGCCACGATGGATGGGGTGATGATCGGTCGCGCGGCCTACCAGCGGCCGGGGCTCCTCGCAGAACTCGGCGGCCGGCACGGCTTGGCCAGCGGGGCGCACAGGCTGGCCGTCGCCCGCTCGATGGTCGACTACGCTCGGGCCGTCCTGGAGGACAGGGGGCGGCTCGCGCCGGTCGTGAAGCCGATGCTCGGGCTGTTCCATGGCGAGCCCGGCGCGCGGGCGTACCGCCGCACGCTCTCCGAGGACGGACATCGCGCTGGTGCCGGCGCCGACGTCCTTTCGGGCGCCCTCGACGCGTTGGAGATCGCCCGGGAGCGCAGCGGACCGGACCTCGAGGCGCGATCGGTCGCTGCCTGATGGCGCCGCGCCGCTGGGCGCGCGACGTCGCCACGACGCTCGCATTCTACTCCCGCCTGCCGTTGACCGTCCGCGACCCGCCGCCGCTCGCACAGACCGCATGGAGCGTGCCCGTGGCCGCGCTCCTCCTCGCGACGCCGGCGGCGCTCGCTATGGCCCTGGCGCACGCCGCGGGCTTCCCCTCGCTCGCAGCCGCGTTCGTCGGCGTCGGCGCGCTCGTCGTCGTGACCGGCGCGCTGCACGAGGACGGCCTCGCCGACTGCGTGGACGGGTTCTGGGGCGGAGCGACGGCGGAGCGTCGGCTCGCGATCATGCGGGACAGCCGGATCGGCACCTATGGCGTCGTCGCGCTCGTCCTCGCGCTGGGGCTGAAGGCGGCGCTCCTCGAGCATGCCCTAGGGGATGGCACCGCCGACGCCATGGCGCTCCTCGTCGTCGGTGCGGTCGCGGGCCGCACCGCGGCGCTCTACCCCTGGGTCCGGCTGCCCAGCGCCCGGCCGGACGGGCTCGCCGTGGCAATGGGTCGGCCCACGCCTGCAACGTTCCGCACCGCGGTGATCCTCGCGCTCCTCGTCGGCGCGGCGCTGACGGTGTGGGTGTCGCCGCTCGGGTTCGTCGCGGCCGCGGCCGGCGCCGCGCTGACGGCCAAGGGGATGTCGAGCCTTGCCGAGGCGAAGGTCGGCGGTCACACCGGCGACGTGATCGGCGCCGCCGTGGTCGCAGGCGATCTTTCCACCCTCGTGATCGTCACTATCTGCCGCTGAGATGGACGCGCGATCCGACACGATGCTTATGGCCGGCCGGCGGTCCGCGACCCTCGTCGGCGCGGCGCTCGTCGTCGCCGCGTTCGGCTCGCTGCCGGCCGCAGCGCAAGACCTCGAGGTGATCGACCGCGACCTCACGGGGCCGGCCGCGGTCAAGCTCGGCATCCTTCTTGCCGTCTTCGTCGTCGTAGGGTTCGGCGCGTGGCGGCTCAACGTCGGTCAGGCGCTGAAGAATCTCTTGACGTGGGGGGCGCTGTTTGCCGCTCTCCTCGTGATCTACGCCTACCGTGCCGACCTCACGTCCGTGGGTCGCGAGGTGGCGTCCGTCCTCGTTCCGGGGATGGTGGTGCCGACGACCGGCGACGCGGTCACCGTGCGCCGCGCCTTCCACGGACAGTTCGTGCTGAACGGCGCGGTCGATAATGCCCCGGTGTCGTTCCTGTTCGACACGGGGGCGAGCCTTGTGGTGCTCGCTGCGGCGGACGCGGAGCGGGCGGGCTTCGATCCGTCGCAGCTCGACTACCGCGTCCCGGTGATGACCGCGGGCGGGATGACCACCGTGGCGCCCGTGCGCCTTCCGACGGTGTCGGTGGGCGGCATCACCATGGCGGACGTGCGCGCCGCCATCGCCCGCCCCGGCGACCTCGAGGCGAGCCTGCTCGGGATGAGCTTCCTCAACCGGCTGGACGGCTACGAGGTCCGTCGCGACCGGCTCGTCCTCATCCCCTGAGCCGTGGTGGAGGCCGCAACGAGCCCGTTCGACGACTTCCGCACGCTCGCCCTCGCGCCGGGGCCGGACCACGCGGCCGCGGCGACGGCCACCGCCGCGCGCGAGGCGGCGCTCGCCAAGCCGCCGGGGTCCCTCGGTCGGCTCGAGGCGATCGCGGCGTGGCTCGCCGCGGTCACCGGGCGCGCGCCACCGACCGTCGAGCGCCCCCGCGTCGTGGTGTTCGCGGCGAGCCACGGCGTCGCCGCGCGCGGCGTGTCGGCCTACCCTCCGAGCGTCAACGCGCAGATGCTCGCCGCCTTCCGCGACGGTCGGGCCGCGATCAACCAGCTTTGCGGCGCCTACGGCATCGGGCTCGTCGCCTTCGACCTCGCGGTTGACGTGCCGAGCGCGGACATCGCCGAGGCCGACGCGTTCGGGAGCGAGCGGGAGGCGGCCGCGACCATGGCCTTCGGGCTCGAGGCGATCGCCGGCGGGGTCGACTGCGTGGGCCTCGGGGAGATGGGGATCGGCAACACCACCGTGGCCGCGGCGCTGTTCGCGGCGCTCTACGGCGGCGCGCCGGCGGACTGGGTGGGCGCCGGCACGGGCGTCGAGGGTGCCGCCCTGGCACGCAAGGTCGCCGCGGTGGAGGCGGCCGTCGCGCGCGTGAAGGGCGAGCGCGATCCGCTGGTGCTCCTGCAGCGCATCGGTGGGCGCGACGTGGCAGCGATGACGGGGGCGATCCTCGCCGCACGCTCGCAGAACGTTCCCGTCGTCGTCGATGGGTTCGTGGCGACCGCGGCGGCCGCCCTCGTCCACGCCCTGTCGCCCCATGCGACGCGACACTGCCTGTTCGCGCACCGCTCCGCGGAGGCGGCGCACGCTCGCGCGCTGGAGGCGTTGGGCGCTGTGCCGCTCCTCGACCTCACCATGCGGCTCGGCGAGGGGACGGGCGCCGCCCTCGCCATCGGCATCGTGCGTGCCGCGGCCGCGTGCCACGCCGGAATGGCGACGCTCGCCGAGGCGGGCGTCGACGGACCCGCGTGAGGCACGCCGCCCGCGGCAACATGGCGGACCCGGCGCTCGGCGAGCTCCTCGCGGCGATGCGGGCCTGCCGAGCCTGCGTCGAGGCGCCGGCCGGGGCACCGCTGCCGCACGCGCCTCGCCCGATCTTCCAGGTCTCGGCCACCGCCCGCATCGCGATCTGCAGCCAGGCGCCGGGCAACCGCGCGCACATCGCCGGCCGGCCCTTTTACGACCCGTCGGGCGTCAGGCTGCGGAGCTGGATGGGCCTCGACGAGGCGGCGTTCTACGACGCGGCGAACGTCGCCATCATCCCCATGGGCTTCTGCTTCCCAGGTTACGACCGGCACGGCGGCGACCTGCCACCGCGCCGCGAGTGCGTCGCGCGCTGGCACGACGCGCTGTTCGCCGCGCTGCCGCAGCTCGAGCTCCTCCTGTGCATCGGCCGTCACTCGCTCGCGTATCACCTGCCGGAGACGCGGCGCCTCTCACTGACCGAGGTCGTCGCCGACTGGCGCGCCATCGCGGAGCGCACCGCGCCGCGCACGGTGATGGCGCTGCCGCACCCGTCCTGGCGCAACAATGCATGGCTTGCGCGTAACCCGTGGTTCGAGGCCGAGCACCTGCCCGAGCTGCGGGCGCGCATCGCGGCGATCCTTTCCCGATGAGCGCCGGCGCGATCCTGTCGCGCTGACACGGCGCGACGGGGTGGCCATAACGACCGCCAAACGGAGCGGACGAATGTTTCTCATCTACGGCGGCACCGGGGCGATCGGCTTCGCGATCGCGCAGAAGCTCGCGGCGGATGGCCATGCGGTCCACCTCGTCGCCCGCGACGCCCGCAAGCTCGAGGACGCGGCAAGGACGCTCGGCGGCGACTTCACCGACGGAGACGCCACCGACCCAGCCCTGTTCGAGCGCGCCACGAGGTCCGCTGCCTCGAACGGCGCGCTGTCCGGCCTCGTCTACGCCGTCGGCAACATCCGCCTGAAGCCGTTCCACAGGGTGAGCGACGAGGAGGCAACCCACGACTTCACGCTGAACGCGCTCGGCGCCCTGCGCGCGGTGCGTGCGGCGCGCGAGCTGCTCGTCGCCGGCGAGGGCGCGGTCCTCCTGTTCTCCACCGTCGCGGTCGCGCAGGGCTTTGCCAACCATGCCGCCATCGCCATGGCGAAGGGTGCGGTGGAGGGGCTGACACGCACCCTGGCAGCCGAGCTCGCGCCCAAGGTGCGCGTCAACGCCATCGCGCCCAGCCTCACGCTGGGCGGCATGGGCGAGGCGATCGGCGGCGCCCAGAAGATGCGTCAGGCGATCGCTGGGATGCACCCGTTGAAGCGGCTCGGAGAGGGGCAGGACATGGCCGCCATCGCCGCGGCGCTCCTCGCGAGGGGCGCCTGGATCTCCGGCCAGGTGATCGGCGTCGACGGCGGACGCGGGCGGCTCAGGACCGCCGAGTGAGGACGCTGCGCTTCGTGCTGGGCGATCAGCTCGACCGCCGCGTCGCTGCGCTCCAGGACCTTGCGCCCGGCGACGTAGTGCTCGGCGCGGAGGTGCGGGCCGAGGCGACCTACGTGCGCCACCACAAGCAGAAGATCGCGTTCCTGTTCAGCGCCATGCGGCACTTCTTCGCCGAGATCGAGGCGGACGGCGCCCTGGTGGACTACCGCCGCCTCGGCCGCCACGAGACGTTTGCCGAGGCGCTCGAGGCGGCGGTGCGAGAGCATAGACCGGACCTCGTCGTCGTCACCGAGCCCGGCGAGTGGCGCGTCCTCGCCGACATGCGCGGTTGGGAAGCGCGCGTCGGCGTGCCGGTGGAGATCCGCGACGACGATCGCTTCTTCGCCGACCACTCCGACTTCGCGCGCTTCGCCGAGGGACGCCGCGAGCTGCGCATGGAGACGTTCTACCGCGACATGCGCCGCTCCACCGGCACCCTGATGGACGAGGACGGCAACCCCGTCGGCGAGCGCTGGAACTACGACCACGACAACCGCAAGGCGCTGCCCAAGGACGTCGTGATGCCACGACGCCCGCGCTACGAGGCGGACGCCATCACGCGTGAGGTCATCGGCCTCGTGGAGGCCGAGTTCGGCGACCACTTCGGCACGCTGGACGCGTTCAACTGGCCGGTGACGCGCGCCGACGCGCTCGCCGCCCTCGATGAGTTCCTCGCCGCGTGCCTGCCACGCTTCGGCGACTTCCAGGATGCGATGGCGGTGGGCGAGCCGCAGCTCTTCCACTCGCTCCTGTCGCCGCTGATGAACTGCGGCCTCCTGCGACCGCGCGAGGTCGTCGCCCGTGCCGAGGCGGCCTGGCGCGACGGCGCCGCGCCGCTCAACGCGGTCGAGGGGTTCATCCGCCAGATCCTCGGCTGGCGCGAGTTCATCCGCGGGGTCTACTGGCTGAAGATGCCGGACTATCGCGAGACCAACACGCTGGCGGCACGCCGTCCGCTGCCGCAGTTCTACTGGGACGGCGAGACGGACATGCGCTGCATGGCCGAGACCATCAGGGCGACGCGCGACAACGCCTACGCCCATCACATCCAGCGCCTCATGGTGACCGGCAACTTCGCGCTGCTCGCCGGCATCCGCCCGGCCGAGATCGAGGAGTGGTACCTCATCGTCTACGCCGACGCCTACGACTGGGTCGAGCTGCCCAACGTCCATGGCATGGCGACCTTCGCCGACGGCGGGCTGTTCGCCTCCAAGCCCTACGCCGCCTCCGGCGCGTACATCGACCGCATGAGTGACTACTGCAGACACTGCGCCTACGACGTGAAGGCGAAGACGGGCGACGAGGCGTGCCCGTTCAACTACCTCTACTGGAACTTCCTGATCGAACATCGCGAGCGATTGTCGCAGAATCGCCGTATCGGCATGATCTACAAAAGCTTGGAGCGGATGCCGGAGGAGCGGCGACGGGCGATCGTGGCGTCGGCCCGGCGCTTCCTGGAGGAAGTCGCGCCGATGGAGCGAGAGGGTGCCGTGCCCGGCCTCGCGAGGTCGCCGGTGCGTACGGATCCTCTCGGTTCGCACGGCGGTGAGTGCGGCGGCCGCGTCGTGCCGGCTGCCGGCGCGCCGGCCCGTCGATGAGTGGAGGATGCGATGCCGATCAGCCAAGCCCCTGCGATCGTTGCCCTGGTCCTGATGGTCGGTGTCGTCCTTGCGGTGCCCTTCGCTGCCCAAGGCGAGGTCCCAACACCGCTTGTGGTGCCGGCATCCGCCGAGCCGACGACGCGCGACGCCCGTCGCGTGTTCGTCGACACCGAGGTTGCGCAGGTGATGGTGGACGACGAGCGCACCATCGCGATCCTCGCACCGTCGCCCGCCTCCCCCTGCCCTTCTGACGAGTACGTCATCGAGCGCGACGCCCCGAAGTGGCTGTTCGAGACCGGCCGCCTCCTCGTGGCCCAGGAGCAGGCGGCGATCGTGCGCGTGTCGTTCTCCTGCGCGGGAGGGCTGCAGACGATCAACGCCATCCAGTTTCTGTCTCCGCCGGGGCAGCGCATGGCGACCGGAACGCCGTCCCGCGCCCGCGTCGTGCGGGGCCGCGCGTCCCCGGCTGGCGTGCCGCGCCCGCGCCCGGCCGAAGGCGCCATCCCAACCCCGGCGAGCACCACGACCGCCGCGGGCGACGTGCTCACACCGCCGCTCCCGCTGCCAACGGCGCCGGACGTCGAACGTCCGTTGCCGACGCCTGACGGGGTGCGTCGCGTGCCGCTTCCTTGAGGAACGTCGATCGTCCCCATCGCGGGGGTCCCGCAGGCGCACCGGACCAGGTCCAGTGTCGCATCGCCTTGCTCGCCTGCGCCTTTCCGGATCTTGTGTGAGCGCTTAAGTCCGGGGTCAACGCACCCGTCCGGGGATCGCGATGAGCCGTGCGCAGCCGGAGCAGTCGGTCGTTGTCCTTGCAGCGCTGGGCGAGGCCAGGGAGGGGATGGACATGGTGACGACCCGATCCTTGGTGAGCGGCCGCGGCCAGCACCAGGGCGACCACCATCCTGAGCGCTCGGCGGCGCTGTTCGGCATCCGCTCGGCGCCGGACATGCCGGCCGTCGATCGCAGCGCCGTCGCCTCGACGTTGTCGCGGCTCAAGATCGCACGACCGCGGGTCCATGCGATGGTGGCGCCCGTCGCCCAGCCGATCTGCGCGAACGTGGCTGCGGCGCTCGGCATCGACATCTCGATGACCATCGACGCCGACGAGGTGCGGCCCATGGCCGACTCCTCCGGAGCGCTGCTCATCAACCTCGGCATGCTAGACCCCGCCCGGCGCGCCGGCGCGCTCAGCATGGTCGCCTCCGGGCGTCCCTTCGTGCTCGACCCCGTCAAGGTCGACCGCGTGCCCGCACGCCTCAAGTTCGCCCGCGAGCTCCTGGCGCATGGCCCGCTGGTCGTGAAGGGCAACCCGGCCGAGATGGCCGCGCTCGGCCCGATCCCCGCCGGCTGCCTTGCGGTGACCACCAGCGCGGTCGACCGCCTCGCGGTGTCCGGAGCGGACGGCGACCGGCTGGTCTACCTTGCCAACGGCACCAGCATGATGGCCCGCGTCATCGCGACCGGCTGCACCGCGGGGGTCCTCATCGCCGCCATGTGCGCCATCGAGGCCGACCCCCTGCTTGCGGCCATCGCGGCGATCAGCCTGTTCAACGTGTCGGCTGAGACCGCCGCGGTGGGCTCGGCGGGGCCTGGCACCTTCGCCATCCACCTCATCGACGCGCTGGGAGCGGCCGACCCCTACGACATCGCAAGCCGGCTACGCTCGGCCGAGGCGCCGCTCGACCCGACGCTCTACGTGGTGATGGGGCCCGACGTCGCCGACCCCGTGCGCCTGGCCCGCGAGGCGGCGGCCGGCGGCGCGACGCTGATCCAGTGGCGCGACAAGGATGGTGCGACGAGCGAGCAGGTGGCCGCCGTGCGCGCGCTGGTCGCCGCCTCGCCGGTGCCGGTGGTGGTCAACGACCGCGCCGACGTGGCGCTCGCGGCGGGTGCCGCGGGCGTCCACATCGGACACGGTGACCTCGACCCGGCGGCCGCGCGGGCCATCGTCGGCCCGTCCGCCATCGTCGGGCTGACCGTCCACACGCTGGACGAGGCCGCAGCCGCGGACGGAACCTCCATCGACTACGCCTCCGTGGGCGGCGTCTTCGCCACCGGGAGCAAGCACAACCCGCACCCTCCCATCGGCATCGAGGGCTTCCAGCGCATCGCGGCGCGGCTGCGGCGGGCACGTTCCGGGCTTCCGGTGGTCGCGATCGCGGGCATCGACGCGGAGCGCGCCCGGGCGCTCGGTGCGGCGGGCGCCGACGGCGTCGCGGTGATGAGCGCGGTCACCAGGGCGGCCTTGCCGCGCGAGGCTGCGGCGGCCGTGAAGGCAGCCTTCCGCGAGGGGCGGTCGTGATCGCGCTCACCATCGCCGGGTCGGACTCGGGCGGCGGCGCAGGCATCCAGGCGGACCTCAAGACCTTCGCCGCGCTCGGCGTCTACGGCGCCAGCGTCGTCACCGCGTTGACCGCGCAGAACACGCTGGGTGTTCAGGCGGTGCACCCTGTGTCGGCGGACTTCGTGGCAGCGCAGCTCACCTCGGTCCTGTCCGACCTCGACGTGCGCGCGATCAAGATCGGCATGGTCGCCGACGTCGCGGTGATCGACCGCCTCGCCGAGATGCTCGCGGCCGTCGCGGTGCCGGTGGTCCTCGACCCGGTCATGGTCGCGGCCTCGGGCGACCGGCTGGTGCCCGAGCACGCGGTCGCCATGCTGCGCGAGCGGCTGTTTGGAGTGGCGACGATCGTCACGCCGAACCTTCCCGAGGCGGGCGTCCTGCTTGGCGAGGCGTCGGCGACCTCGGTCGAGGCGATGGAGGCCCAGGCGTTGCGTCTTGCCGAGCGCGGTCCCGCGGTGCTCCTCAAGGGGGGGCACATGACGGGACGCGACAGCGTCGACGTCCTGTGCGTCGGCGGCCGCACCGAGCGGCTCAGCGCCCCGCGCATCGCGACGCGCAACACCCACGGCACCGGCTGCACGCTGTCGTCGGCGATCGCGGCGTCCCTCGCGCGCGGTGCCACGTTGGTCGAGGCGGTGCGGACGGCGAAGGCGTACATCGCCGCCGCCATCGCCGCTGCCGACCGGCTGTCCGTGGGCCGGGGGCACGGGCCGGTGCATCACTTCCACGCGCTCTGGGACGTCGCCAGCTCGCGCTGAGCGCCCCGTTCGTCCGATCTGAGGGGACGCCGAGGGGCAGGAGGGGCATCCTCGGCGAGGGTGCTGGCGCGCCCGATCCGCACGCCCTTGCCGGCGTCCGGAACCCGTGCCGCAGCGCGACGTTCTGCCACTAACAGTTCCGCGCAAGAACGCTTTCCCACCCGTCTTAGGAGATAGCCGGTGCATAGCCTCATCTACATCGTCGGCTTGGTCGTCGTCGTCCTTTTCATCCTCAGCCTGCTTGGGCTCGCGTAACGCGCGCACCGGTTCCGGCCGTCTGCCACAGCAAGCCATCCAAGGAGATCGAAAGATGTCGACCAAAGATAACCTCGAGAGGGAGGCCTCGTCGGCGAACTCGAAGCTGAACGAGGCGTCCGACACCATCCGTTCTGGCGCGCGTCAGGCGGCGGAGGAGGCCCAGCGGACCGCGTCCGCTTACGCCGACCAGGGCAAGACGGCCGCCGCCTCGGCGCTCACCGACTTCGCGTCTGCCGTGCGCCGCGCGTCCGACGAGCTCGGCCAGCGCGACCAGGGGCTTGCCGCCCGCCTCGTGTCGCAGGCGGCCTCGAGCCTTGAGGACGCCGCCTCGTCCGTTTCGGGCGCCTCGCTCGACGACGTGATGGGCTCCGTGCAGGGGTTCGCGCGGCGCAACCCGACCGCGTTCGTCGTCGGCTCGGTGCTCGCCGGCATTGCCCTCGGCCGCTTCGCCAAGGCGACGGCCGAGCGGGAGGACCATGCGAGCCTGCCGTCGCGTACCGGCACCATGGGGGCATCGACCCCAGGCGCCACCGGGGGCTCGATGGGCACCTCGAGGTCGCCGACCGGCCCTGCGTCCGGCACCGGCGCGAGCCGTCCTTCGACGACGATGCCCTCCACCGGAACTGGCACCTCCGGATCGAGCACCAGCGGATCTGGCACGACCGGCTCCGGCACGACGCCGCGCTCCCCCGTGGCCCCCTCCAACTCCACGCAGAAGTGAGGCGAGCATGACCTACAACCCCAACCGCACGGACGAGCCAACGAGCCGCATGGCGGAGGCGATGGCCCACACGCGGTCGGTGCCCGACCTCGTCACCAAGCTGTTCCGCGACGTGTCGGACCTCTTCCGCAAGGAAGGCGAGCTCATCCGCTCCGAGCTGTCGGACAAGGTGAGCCAGCTGCAGACCGGCGTCGGCAAGATCGCCGCGGGCGCCATCACGCTGCTCGTCTCGTTGATCGTGCTCGCCGACGCGCTCGTCATCGCGGTGGCCGAGCTCATCGGGACGGTGGAGCCGACGGACGACAACACGGGGTGGGCCGCGCTCATCGTCGGCGGCATCTTCGCAGCGATCGGTGCCTTCCTGGTGCGCTCCGGCGCCACCGACCTCAAACCCGACAACCTGACGCCCGACCGGACCGCCCTTCAGGTCCGCCGGGACGCCGAGCTCGCCAAGGAGCAGATTCGATGAACCGTCCCACGCAGCAGATCGAGCGCGAGGTCGAGGCCCAGCGCTACGAGGTCGAGGAGACCCTTGAGGCGCTGCGGGCCAAGCTATCGACGGCGCAGATCATGGAGAGCGTGTCACGCGCCTTCACCGGCGCGGGAGGCCAGGGCAGCGAGTTCCTCGGCAACCTGGGGCGCCAGGTGAAGGAGAACCCGCTGCCCATCGCGCTCACTGGCGTGGGGCTCGCGTGGCTCCTCATGAGCCAGGGCAAGGCGTCGCAGCCGAGCTACCCGACGGGCTCGCAGCTCGCCTACGACCGCGCACGCTTCCTCGCCGACGAGCAGCAGCACGGCGCCGACTACGCGGTGTCGCAGCTGAAGGCCGGCGCCTACTCGCGGCGCACGGCCTCTTCCGGGACAGCCTACGATTCCGCACGGTACGCGGCTGACGAGGGCAAGCACGGGGCGGAGTACGCCGCGGGTCAGCTGAAGGCCGGGGCCTACAAGGTGTCGTCCGGCGCACAGGGCGCCGCGCAGTCGGCCTACGATCAGGCGCGCTTCGCCGCGGACGAGGCCAAGCACGGCCTGCGTTACGCCGGCGACCAGCTGAAGTCGGGCGCCTACGCGGTCCAGGACACGGCCTCGTCCGCGATCGACACGGCGTACGACAGCGCGCGCTTCGCCGCCGACGAAGCCAAGCACGGCGCGCAGTACGTCAGCGAGCAGCTGCAGGCCGGCGCCTACGCGGTGTCCGATGCGGCGTCGAACGCGCTGCACTCGGCCCGCGACGCGGCCTACGACGCGGCGGACACGGCACGCGTCTACGGTGGCCGTGCCCAGCGCAACGCGATGGACTTCATCAAGGAGGAGCCGCTGATCGCCGCAGCCGTCGGCGTTGCCGTGGGCGCCGCCCTCGGTGCTGCGCTGCCCTCGACGCGCACCGAGGACGAGATCGTCGGACCGTACCGCGACAACCTGCGCGACGAGGCGCTCGACTACGCCGCGGAGCAGGCGGAGCGTGCTGAGCGCGTCGCCTCGGCCTCGCTGACGGCTGCCGAGCAGACCGCGAAGGACGAGGGCCTCGTCCCGTCGGAGGGCGGCAAGACCGTCGCCGAGCGGGCCGAGTCGGTGGTCCAGTCCGCCAAGGACGCGGCGAAGAACGAGGCGAAGTCCAGCTGACCGCTGACGTCGCCTTCG
This sequence comes from Acuticoccus sp., assembly GCF_965213555.1. Classification (GTDB taxonomy): domain Bacteria; phylum Pseudomonadota; class Alphaproteobacteria; order Rhizobiales; family Amorphaceae; genus Acuticoccus. The sequence goes on from NZ_OZ243890.1 coordinate 3,921,556, forward strand.
CGGGCGGCGGATCGATGGAAGTGAGCCCGGGGGCACGTGCGTCGTGCCTCCGGGCTTTCCCATGGTCGGCCCACGCCACGGTCGTCCCACGCCACGGCCGTCCCGTTGACCGTGGTGGCCCTCACCCTCAACCTCCGTTCTGCCGTCGGCCGATCCGCGGCCCCGGTGCGCATCATGACCGATGGGGACGCGCACCCATGCGCATGCTGATCTCACTCTTTCTGGGGTTGGCGCTGGCTTGTCCGGCGCTTGCCCAGTCCTCCGGCTCGCAGGGCCCCCAGGCGTTTCAGATCGACACGTTGAACGAAGGGCTCGGCGATCCCCCGTCGCGTCTCGACCGCTCGACCCCCCAGGCGACGCTCGAGGCCTTCGTCACCCTCACTGGGCGCGCCGACTACGACGCCGCCGCCCACCTCCTCGACCTCGACGCGGTGCCGGCACCGCAACAGGCGAGCGCCGGACCGCGCCTAGCCGAGAAGCTCTCCTTCGTGCTCGACCGCAAGCTCCCCATCGACTTCTCGGCGATCCCCGACCGCCCCGACGGCATGGACACGTCCGGCTCGGAGCGCGAGCCGATGGTCGGCGTCGCGCAGAAGAGCGTGTCGCTCGGGCTCCTGGAGCTGCCCGAGTGGCCGGTGACGGTGCGGCTCAACCGCGTGAAGCTGGGGGAGGAGGACCCGGTCTGGGTGTTCTCCCGCCAGACCGTGGAGCATGTGGACGAACTCTACGCGCTCTACGGCCCGACACGGTACGAGCAGGCGCTCCCGGCGGCGCTACGCAGCGAGGCGTTCGCCGGCGTCCTGTGGTGGGAGATGATCGCCTTCCCGCTCATCGTGCTCTTCGCCATCGCCGCCGCAACGCTCGCGTGGCGGCTTATGACGTTCGTGGCGTGCGCCCTGCCGACGGAGGCCGTCGCAGAGGGGCTGCGGCGCGGTCGACTGCCCGTGGCGCTCCTCCTCGTCGGCCTTGTCATGCAGCTCGTGGTGGACGCGCTGTTCGAGTTCTCCTCCGGCACCGACGCGACGCTGTCGACGATCTTCTGGATCACCATCGTCCTCGCCCTGGTGTTCGGCGCCTCCCGCGTGCTCGACACGGTGATCGACTTCACGTCCGACAGGTACCTGTCGCGCATCGACGATCCCGAGAACAACAGCGCGCGGCGGTGGTACACGAACCTATCGGCCGCCAAGCGGCTTGGCGTGATCATCGTCATCGTCGTCGGGGTCGCGGTGGCGTTGTCGTCGCTGCGTGTGTTCTCCTCGTTCGGGCTGTCGCTCCTCGTGTCGGCGGGAGTCGCCACGGCGATCTTCGGCCTCGCCGCGCAGACGGTGCTCGGCAACATCTTCGCCTCGCTGCAGCTCGCGTTCGCCAAGCCGATCCGCATTGGCGACGCGGTGTTCTACGATGATCATTGGGCCTACGTGGAGCAGATCAACTACACCTACGTGCAGCTGCGCACCTGGGACCTGAAGCGGTTCATCGTCCCGGTGAAGCACTTCGTCTCAAACCCGTTCGAGAATTGGACGAAGGAGGAGCCGAAGATGTACAAGCCCGTGGTCCTCAAGCTCGACCATCGCGCCGACGTCGAGCTCCTGCGGCGCACGTTCGCCGACATCGTCAAGGACGATCCGGACTGGTCGGAGGGGGAGGAGCCGAAGGTCCTCGTCATCGCCCACGACGAGAAGGGCATGGTCGTGCGCTTCTACTGCATCGCCGACGACCCGACGTCGGCCTGGAACCTGCACTGCCGCGTGCGCGAGAAGCTCCTCGCCCGCCTGCGTGAGGAGGACGAGCCGTCCGCCTTCCCGCGCACCCGCCTCGCCTACGTCGCCAACACCACCGGAGGTGATGCCGCCGCACCGAGGGCATACGCGAGCGGGGCACGCGACACCGGCGAGCCGGACGCAGACACGGTGGGCGGCGGCGACGGCACGACCTGTGGGGACCGCGACGCCGCCTGAACCCCGTCCGCGCTCGCGACGGGCATCGCCTCTGCCCAGCGCCAGCGACAAGCTCCGCGCCACACCCTTGGCATCAACCGAGCTCGCGATGGCGCGGCTACAAGCTGGCCCGCCGCTCAGGGCCGCGCGTGGGGCACGAACGACACCGGGGTCATCAGCGTGTTGACTTGGCCGATGAGGTAGCCCGCCTCGCGGCTCATCGTCAGGTAGCGCGTCCACTCCGCATCGTTTGCGAGCGCGGCGCGTTTGGCGGTCCGGTCGGCGGCGTCGTCGTAGGCCCAGACGTGGACGTAGGAGTTCACGTCCCCGGTTTCCGTCGCTGCGTACAGCAGCGGTGCGCCGAGGTGCTTCGACTGGGCCGCGTAGCCGTGCTCCTCGTACAGCGCGAGGTGGAGTCGGATGGTGCCGGCACGGCAGGTGTAGGTGCGGTGGTCGAGGAGCATCGGTCGTCCCTTTCAGTCGCGGTCACAGGTCGTCCGCCTAAGCGCGACGACGAGGTCGCGCAGGCTGTAGAGCGTCATGATCGCCGCGGCGAGCGGGATGGCGGCGTAGACCCACCCGCTCGGCACGCCGAGGATCGGCGTGACCGCGCGGCTGCGCAGCGCGAGGTCGAGGCCCTGCCAGGCGAGCAGCGCAAGGAAGGTGAGGCTGAGCACGATGGTCACGAGCCGCAGGACACGGCGCGGCCCGGTGCTCAGCGCCCCCTCGAGCCAGTCGACGCGGAAGTGCTCGTGCTCACGCCACAGCGCAGCGGCGCCGACGAACACCATGATCGCGAACAGCGCCTGCACCACCTCGTCGAACCAGGCGAGCGAGGCGACTTGGAAGGTGCGTGCGACGACGTTGGCGAACAGGATCGCGAACAGCGCGACGAGGCACGCCATGGGCACGAGCCGCAGCACCGCGCCGACGGCGCGGTCGAGGGCGGCGAGCGCCGTCACGACCGTCCGGGCCCCATGATCGCGGTGGGCAGCGCCGTGGAGAGCGCGGGCCAGTACGTGACGAGGACGACGACGACCATGAGGCCGATGAGGTAGGGCGTCAACGCGCGCGACAGGCGCCCCACGGCGAGCCCGCTGATGCTCGAGATCGCGAACAGCACCATGCCGACCGGCGGGGTCAGAAGGCCCACCATCGAGCACAGGATCATGATGACGCCGAACTGGACCGGATCGACGCCGACCTCGAGGACCACCGGAAGGAACAGCGGCACCGTGAGCACGATGACCGCGATCCCCTCGAGGAACATGCCGAGGATGAGAAGGACGAGGACGATGATGGCGAGGAGCACCGCCGGGCTCGTGGTGAGCCCGAGCAGCCCCTCGATGAGCGCGTTCGGCACCCGCTGGTGGACGAGGAGCCAGCCGAAGAAGCCGGCCGAAGCGATCACGAACATGACGCGGATGGTGTGCAGGAGCGTCGACCACAGGATGCCCGGCAGGTCGGCAGGCTTCAGCTCGCGGTAGACCACCATCGAGAGGACGAGCGCGTAGGCGCAGGCCGCGACGCCCGCCTCCGTGGGCGTGAACACGCCGGAGAAGATCCCGCCGATGATGATGACCGGCGCGAGCAGCGACAGGAGGGAGTCGAGGAAGCTGCGTGCGACCTCGCCGAGCGGTGCCCGCTCCTCCCTCGGCATGTCGGTGCGCCAGGCGACGAACCAGACCGCGATCATCAGCGCGAGCGCCATGAGGAGCCCGGGGACGACGCCGGCGAGGAACAGCTTGGCGACGGAGACCCCGGTGATCGAGGAGTACAGCACGAAGGGGATCGAGGGCGGAAACACCGGTCCGATGGTGGAGGACGCGGCGGTGATCGCGGCGGAGAACTCCGGATCGTAGCCGCGGTCGGCCATCGCCTTCAGCTCGACCTGGCCGAGGCCCGCAGCGTCCGCCACCGCGGCGCCGGACATGCCTGAGAAGATGAGGCTCGCCACGACGTTCACCTGGCCGAGCCCGCCGCGGATGTGGCCGACGCAGGCGTTGGCGAATCGGAAGATGCGCTGCGTGATGCCGCCGGTGTTCATCAGGTTGCCGGCGAGGATGAAGAACGGGATCGCGAGCAGCGTGAAGGCGGTGGTCGCGGAGAACATGCGCTGGGGCAGCATCGCGAGGATGTGCCAGTCCCCCGACAAAACGTAGAAGCCGGCGGCGGTCAGCCCAAGCGCGACGGCGACGGGCACACCCATCGCGATGAGGAGAACCAGCGCGGCAAGGATCGCGAATGCGAGCATGGCGGAACCCGGGCGCGCCCCGATCGGCGCGGTGGCCGGACCGGGCGGTCGCCGATGATGTCAGTCGAGCATCGCCTGGAACTTGTCCATGTTCTCCTGACCCGAAAACTCGGCCACCCGTGCCATGGCGTCCGACGCGGCGACGGTCTGCCTGAACGGCGCAAGGTCGGGGCGCGTCACCTTCATGCCGGCCTCCTCGAGCTTGGCGAGCTCCTCCTCCTCCTGGCTCGCGACGAGCTCGCGCATGAGCTTGCCCGCAGCGGCGCTCTCCTCACGCACGACCTGCTGCTGCTCGGCCGTCAGGCGCTCCCAGGACGCCTTGTTCACCACGTGAATCATCGAGTTGTAGACGTGGCGGGTCAGCGCGAGGTGCTCTTGGAAGTCGTTGAGGTTGAAGTGGTAGATGACGCCGATCGGGTTCTCCTGCCCGTCGACGACGCCCTGGTTCAACGCGTTGGGCAGCTCTGGGAACGCGATCTGCGTCGCGGACGCACCGAGGCCCTCGACGGCGGCGACGATCTGCACCTCCGGCGGCGTGCGCAGCTTCAGCCCCTCGACGTCCTCTGGCGTCTCGATCGGACGGACCGAGTTCGTGATGTTGCGGAAGCCGTACTCCCAGTGGGACAGCATGACGAGGCCCTGTTCGTCGAGCTTCGGCGCCACCCACTCGGTGAACGGGCCATCCAGCACCTGGTGCGCGTGCTCGTAGTCGCGGAACGCGAACGGCGTCATCACGGTCCCGAAAGCCTTCTCGTACTTGTCGAGGGCGCCGTGGGTGGGAAGGTTCATGTCGATGGCGCCGAGCACGGTCTGCTCGAGCTGCTCGGGCGGCGAGCCGAGCTCGTTCGCGGGGTAGATCTCGACCTCCACGGTACCGTCGGTGCGCTCCGCGACGCGCTCGGCGAACTGCTGCGCCGCGACGTGGCCAGGGTGCGTCTCGGCGGCGAAGTGCGCGAGGCGCAGCGTGACGTCCTGGGCCAGCGCGGGGGCGGTCACGACAAGCGCGGCCGCGGCCGCGACGAGGGACTTCAGCATGGTTTCCTCCGGTCTAGTCTTCGTGATCCATCGACTGCGCAGCGTCCTTCGATGCTGCGGTTCCGGTGCCGGGCAGGCGCGCCTCGACCCCGGTCAGCTCCTCGTAGGCCTTGATGACGGCGGTGCAGCCCTCCTCGCCGTGGCCCATGAGGGAGGCGAGCGCGTAGGTCTGGTGCACCGAGCTCGCCATGAAGCCGGGCAGCCCTGCGTCCGCCAGCCATTCGGCGTAGTACCGCACGTCCTTCTGCGCGTTGGCGAGGCTCATGTGGGGCGTGAAGTCCCGCCTCAGGGTCATCTCGCCGTAGAGGTCCATCATGCCGGACTTGCCGCCGGCGGCGGAGATGATGCCGATCACCTTCGTCATGTCGAGGCCCTCGCGGGCGGCGAGCGCGAACCCCTCGCACCACGCGGCGACGTTCGCGAAGGCGATGTAGTTGTGGATGAGCTTGAGACGGATCGCGTGGCCGGCCGGGCCGACGTGGAAGACGTTCTGCGCGTAGGCGTCGAAGACCGGCCGCAGCTCCGCAAGGAGGTCCGATTCGCCCCCGAACAGGACGTTGACCTCGCCCCGGTCGGCGTGGGCCGGCGTGCGCGTCATCGGCGCCTCGGCGTAGCGCACCCCGCGCTCGGCGCAGGCGCGAGCCATGAGGTCGACGTGCGCCGGGGACACGGTGGTGTGGTCGAGGAAGATCGCGCCCTTCGGGAGCGCGTCGAGGACGCCGCCGAACGCGATGCCCTGCACCGCCTCGGCGGTGGTGACGCACACGGCGAAGACGTCCGCCTCACGGGCCATCACCGTCGGGTCGGCGCCAGCCGTCGCGCCGAGGCGGAGCGCCTCGTCCATGGCCTCCGGCCGCACGTCGAACACGGTCGCGTCGAAGCCTTGCTTGACGAGGTTCTTGACCAGGCCGCGGCCCATCCCCCCGAGCCCGACGAAGGCGATCCGCGGCGCTCCCATCCGTCCTCCCGCTTCCCGTCGGCACTACGGAACATAAGTCCATTTGTCTGACAACCAGGTTTTTGTTATCCGGCGTGCGGCTGAGGCGCAGCGCGTCGGCGGAGGGAGTTCCCGTGGGTCTGTTCGAGCGCATCGACCGGCCCCGCCGGCTCCCCGACGAGGTCGCGCGCTCCATCACCGACGCCATCGAGCGCGGGCGGCTGAAGCCTGGCGATCGCCTGCCCACCGAGCAGGCGCTGTCGGCGCAGTTCGGCGTCGCACGCACGGTGGTGCGCGAGGCGGTGTCGCTCCTGAAGTACGACGGTGTCATCGAGGCGCGACGCGGGGTCGGCGCCTTCGTCAACGAGCCGGGCCACCGCTCGTCGTTCCGCATCGGTCCGGCGTGCTTCGAGAAGCGTCGCCAGTTGGTCAAGCTCTTGGAGCTTCGCACCGGTGTGCAGGCGGAGGCCGCGGCGCTCGCCGCGCAGGCGCGCTCAGAAGCGGCGCTTGCCGAGCTTGGCGCGCGGTTGTCAGAGATGTCCGCCGCCGCGAACGACGGCATGGATGCCGAACGCCACCTCGACGCCGAAGCCGCGTTCTACCGCATCATCACCGAGGCCTCCGGCAACGAGCTCTACGTGGACTTCATCGCGATGATCGAGCGCCAGGTCGCGGAGAACCTGCGCTCGGTGGCGATCAAGAACGTGCTCGCGTGCGAGTGCGGACCGAAAGCCCTCGACGAGCACCGCATGGTCTACCGCGCGCTGCGCGAGGGCAAGGCGGACGCCGCGCGCGTTGCGACGAGGACGCACTACGAGCGAGCTGCCGCACGGCTCGCCGACCGCGCCGACTACGCGGATGTTTGATGGTCCGCCCCGTAGCGGCCCTCGGGACTTGCGGCGCGTCCACCGCTCTGGGACGCTCGACCAGCACGATGCCCTCGATCGTCGGGCGTCAGCCACCAAGAACGGCCATAGGCCGACCACGGAGGAAACCATGACCCTTCCCGCCCACCGCCTCGTCGCAGTCGCCGCCCTTGTCCCTCTACTCGGGCTGCCCGCCGCGGCGCATGAGTTCCCGAGCGAGGACGTGCGCGTCGTCGTCCCCTGGGGCGCGGGCGGTGGCACCGATGCCATCGTGCGCAAGATCACGACCCTCGCCGAGGACGAGCTCGGCGGCACGATCTACGTGGAGAACGTCGAGGGCGGCGCCAGCGCCACCGGCATCATGGAGGTGATGAACGCCGACGCCGACGGCTACACGGTGGGTGCGCTGACCTACGACAGCGTCGTCACCGTGCCGCGCCAAGGCCTCCTCGCGAGCTACTCCCTCGACAAGCTCGACCCCATCGCGCGCATCACGAGCGAGCCGGACGCCATCATCGTGGCGGACGACGCGCCCTACCAGACCCTCGACGCGCTGGTCGAAGCGGGCACGTCGAACCCCGGCGAGGTGCGCGTCGGCATCCAGAACATCGGCTCGCGCACGCACCTTGCGATGATCCAGCTTCAGGAGATGACGGGCGCCGAGTTCGACCTCATCGCCTACCCGGGCGGCGCGGCGCCGCAGAAGGAGGCCCTGCTGTCGGGCGAGGTCGACGTCGTCGTCACCAGCCTGGGCGACTTCGCGCCGCTGATCCAGGCCGGGGACGCCAAGGGCATCGTCGAGTTCTCGACGACCCGCAACCCGACCTACTCCGACGTGCCGACGACCTCCGAGGCAGGGCTCGACCTGCAGGTGGGCAGCTTCATCCTCCTCGCGGTGCCGGCCGGAACGCCGGAGCACGCCCGCGACGCGCTCACCGACGCGTACGAGGCGGCCTTCGAGAGCGAGGAGTTCCAGAGCTGGGTCGCCAACATCGGCGTCACCCCGAGCTGGCTCGCCGGCGAGGAGGCGCGGTCCTGGATGGAGGCGACGCAGTCCGAACTGTTCGCGGTGATGGACGAGGTCGAGAAGGGCAACTGAGCAGCCCTTCCGAGCACAGCGCCGCCAGCGGCCGGTGTCCGAGATGAGCGTCCTGCCACGCCTCCTCGTGCCGCTGGCGCTCGTCATCCTGGCCGCGCTCTACCTGCGTGAGGCGGACACCATCCGTCCGCTGTACGACAGCGGTCCGGTTGGGCCAGACAGCGTGCCGAAACTCTACGTCGGCGCGCTCCTCCTCGGGCTGGTGTTCGTCGTCATCACCGAGCTGCGGGCTGCACGTTCCACCGATGGTCCGCGAGTTTCGTGGGCGGACGCGGGGGTCGTGGCGGCGGTGGTCGCGATCTCGGCGCTCTACGTCGTCCTGTTCGAGCCGCTCGGGTTCGTGGCGTCGACGTTCGCCTACGCCGGCTCGCTCCTCATGGCGGTCTCGCGTGGGCGCATGTCGATCCTGCGCGCCTTGGGCCAGGCAGCGGCCATCACCGCGGCGATCTACGTGATGTTCTCCCTGGTGTTCGAGGTCCGGCTGCCCCCAACGCCGTTCTTCGACTTCCTCTTCTCGAGCGGGGACCCGTGAGCAACCTCGCCGACGTCGCCCTCGCCACCACAGAGTTGTTCCGCCCGGCGGTGTTCGGCTTCATGGTGCTTGGCTTCCTGATCGGCACGGTGTTCGGCGCGGTGCCGGGGCTGACCGCGGTGCTCGCCATCGCGCTGCTGCTCCCGTTCACCTACAGCCTCGACCCGGTGAGCGCGCTGGTCATGTGCTCCTCGATCTTCATGGCCGGGATGTACGCCGGCTCGATCACGGCGACGACGGTGAACATCCCCGGCGCGCCGTCCTCGGTGATGACGGCCATCGAGGGCCACCGGCTGATGCAGCGCGGCGAGGGCGCAAGCGCGCTCGGCCACGCCGCGCTCGGCTCGATGATCGGCGGCGCGCTCGGCGCGGTGCTCCTCCTCGTGTCCATGCCGCTGACCGCCGAGCTCGCGCTCCTCATCCGCACGCCCGGCAAGTTCTCGCTCATCCTGTTCGCCATCGTGGTCATCGTCGTGGCCCAGCGCGGCAACGTCGCCAAGGCAGCGGTCGCGGCGATCCTCGGCATGATGATCGCGACGATCGGGGTCGACGTCATGCAGCCCCTGCCTCGCTTCACCTTCGGCACCGAGACCCTGGTGGAGGGCATCGACCTGATGCCCCTCATCATCGGCACGTTCGCGATCAGCGAGGTCATGGTCCAGGCGCAGGCCCGCGACGACCCGGCGGCGGCGGCGAGCGCGACCGACGCCGCCAGGGGCCTCAGGCGCCGCGCGTTCGTCCCCACCCGCGCGGAGCTGCGCGAGATCGGGCCGTTGACCTATGTGAAGAGCGCCCTCATCGGCTACGGGGTCGGCGTGCTGCCGGGGGCCGGCGGCTCGATGGCCGCGTTCGTCTCCTACGCGGAGGCGATGCGCCGCTCGCGCCGGCCAGGCGCCTTCGGCAACGGGAGCCGCGAGGGCATCGCCGCCGCCGAGACGGCGAACAACGCCATGTGCGGCGGCGCGTTCGTCCCCATGCTGATGTTCGGCATTCCCGGCGACCCGACGACGGCGGTGGTGCTCGGCGTCCTCGTCATCAACGGCCTCCAGCCCGGTCCGCAGCTCCTCGAAGGTCAAGCGGAGCTCATCGGGCCGATGATCGGCGCGCTGTTCTTCAGCGCGCTGGTCCTCATCCCCCTCGCGCTCTTTCTCTTTGGCCCGCTCTTCGTGCGGATCGTGTCGATCAGCCGTCCGCCGCTCTACACCGCCATCGCGGTGATCGCGCTCGTCGGCGCCTTCGTCGCGACGTTCTCGGTGTTCCAGATGGCGCTCGCCCTCGTCTTCGGCATCCTCGCCTATGCCCTTCGGCTCGCGGGCTACCCGACCGTAACGCTGCTCCTCGGCTTCATCCTCGGACCCGGGCTCGAGGAGTACCTGCGTCGCTCGCTGACGCTGAGCAAGGGCGACCCGACGATCTTCCTGACGAGCCCGGATAGCGTGGTCTTCCTCGTCCTCACCGTCGGCTTCGTCGTCATGCTGCGGCGCGCCCCGAGCGGCGCGGGCTGAGCGCCGCTCGGGGCGCGCCGGCAACGCCGCCTACGCGAGGGACTTCGACAGCATCCACACCGCAAGCAGCGCCATGCCGACGTTCTCCGACAGGCTGATCACGCCGAGCGGGACGTTGGAGTTGCCGCCGACGCAGGCGCACTTCAGGTCGCGCTTGTCGACGTAGACCGCCTTGATCACCGAGATCGAGCCCAGCGTGCCGATGACGAGCGCAACCGGCGCCACGAAGGGCGTGAACGGCGCGCCTGCGATCATGCCGATGCCGGCGTACGCCTCGGCGAACGGGTAGATGTACGCGTAGGGCACCCAGCGCTGGGATAGGAGGTCGTAGCCGAGGAACTGGTTGGCGAACGCGTCGAGGTCGCGCAGCTTCTGGATCGCGAGCACGACCATCGAGAACGCCACGAAGAACTCGACCGTGCGCACCGTGAACGGCGTGGCAAACGCCGCCCAGGACATCGCCAGCGCCGCCAGCGCCGCCGTCGCGAAGACGGCGATGATGGGCGCGTAGGACGTGGCGCTCGGATCGGCCACGTCAAGCCCGAAGTGGCGGCGCAGGTCGTCGTGGCCGCCGATGCGACGGCCGTCGATGAACGCTTGGGGCGTCGTCTTGACGTCGTGCTCGGCCTTGAAGCGGTCGATGGCCTCGCGGCTCCTCAGCGGATGGTCCTCGACCTCATAGCCCTGCTGGGCAAGGAGGCTCTTAGACTTCAGCCCGAATGGACAGACGTGCTCGTCCGTCACCATCCTGTAGAGCAGCGCGCGCCTGTCCGTCGAATTGGCGCGCGCATGGGCTGGGCTATGCTCGGCGATGGTCATGATGGTCCCTTTTTGGATCAAGCCGCGGACGCCCGGAGCGTCCGCCACTCGGATCGGCGAGCTTACGCGGCGAGGCGAAAGACCTGGTGCTGCAGCGACGCCATGGCCTATATACCCCTCTTGGGTACGCCTTCAACGGCACGAGCTCGTGGACGGTTCCACGGGACGCAGGAGCCAGCCATGCATGGGAAGAAGAACAAGGCGGCGGTACTCAACCGGCTTGCCCGCCTGGAGGGCCAGGTGCGCGGCGTTGCCCGCATGGTCGAGGAGGAGCGCTACTGCGTCGACGTCCTGACGCAGACCGCGGCGATCCGCTCTGCGCTGCGGGCGGTGGAGAAGCTCGTCATCGAGGACCACGCGCGCACCTGCGTGGAGGACGCCGTGGCCTCGGGCGATCCGCAGGCGCAGCGGGCCAAGTTCCTCGAGCTCATCGACCTTCTCGACAAGGCTCGTGCTTGACGGACGCGAGGGTCAGCCGGCCGCCGTCGTCCGCGCGAGGGCGAGCGCCCGGTCCAGGCGGCGTGCCACGCCTTCCGGACCGATCAGCGGCAGCAGCGGGCCCATCTCCGGTCCCGCGCGTCGTCCGGTGAGTGCAACGCGCAGCGGCATGAACAGCGCGCGTCCCTTGCATCCGCTCCGCGCCTTCACGGCATCGGTCCATGCCTTGAAGGTGCCCTCGTCCCATGGCGCCGGGGGCAGCTCGGCACGCGCGGCCTCAAGCAGTCCTGCGTCCTCGCCATCCTCCCAGGCATCGTGGGACGGACCCTCCCGGACGATCTGCGCCCAGTCCGCCACGTCGTCGCGCCGCTCGAGGTTGCCGCGGACGGCGTTCCACAGGCTTGCGTCGGCGATCCCATGGGCGTCGAGCAGCCAGGCCGCGACCGACTCGTAGGGCAGCTCGTGCACGATGGGTGCGTTGAGCCGCGCGAGGTCCGCGGGATCGAACGTCGCCGGCCCCCTCGAGATCGCCGCGAGGTCGGCCATCTCTACGAGGAGGTCCATCGAGGAGACGGGCTCGATCGCGTGGGACGTCCCGACGAGGACGGCGAGCGAGGCGACCGCCATCGGCTCGATCCCGTCCGCGCGCAGCTGGGCGAGGGACATGGGGTTGTCCCGCTTGGAGAGCGGCTCGCCGTCCGCCCGGACGAGGAGGTTGTGGTGGGCGAAGGCCGGTGTGGCGGCGCCGAGCGCCTCGAACAGGGCGAGCTGGACGCCGGTGTTCGTCACGTGGTCCTCACCGCGGATGACCAGCGTCATGCCGAGCTCGGCATCGTCGACGACCGATGGCAGCGTGTAGAGGTAGCTCCCATCCTCGCGCACGAGCACGGGGTCCGACACGCTGTCGAGGTTGACGGTCTGCGGTCCCCGGCACGCGTCGTCCCAGTGCCGTGCTTCGCCCGGAAGCTTGAACCGCCAGTGCGGCCGACGGCCTTCCGCCTCGGCCGCCACGCGGTCGGCAGCGGTCATCGCGAGCGCGGCGCGGTCGTAGATCGGCGGCAACCCGCGCGCACGCTGCAGCGCACGCTTGCGGTCGAGCTCGTCGGCGGTCTCGTAGCAGGGATAGAGCAGGCCGTCCGCGCGCAGCCGCTCCGCCGCCGCATCGTAGAGCGGCAGGCGCTCGGACTGTCGCACCACGCGGTCGGGGCGCATCCCGAGCCAGGCGAGGTCGTCGGCGATCGCCGCCACGTGGCGCTCCTCGGACCGCTCGGCGTCGGTGTCGTCGTAGCGCAGGACGAAGGTCCCGCCCGACCGCACGGCCGCGGCGAAGTTGTAGAGCGCGGTGCGGGCGTTGCCGATGTGGATCGCGCCGGTCGGGGACGGCGCGAAGCGGACCACCTCAGCCATCGCGGAAGCGGTTGGTGATGGGGTAGCGCCGGTCACGCCCGAAGTTCTTCGGCGACAACTTGACCCCCGGCGCCGCCTGTCGACGCTTGTACTCGGCGATGTTGAGCAGGTGCTCGACGCGCCGCACGGTGTCGAAGTCGTGCCCCTCGGCCGCCACGTCGGCGACGCTCGCCTCGTCCTCGATGAGCCGGCGCAGGATTGCGTCGAGCGTCGCGTAGGGCGGCAGCGAGTCCTCGTCGCGCTGGTCCTCGCGCAGCTCCGCGGTGGGCGGCTTGTCGATGATGCGTTCGGGGATGACGACGCCGTCCGGCCCGCGGCCTCCGCGCGGGCGGTGCGTGTTGCGCCACCGGCAGAGCCGGAACACCTCCGTCTTGTAGAGGTCCTTGATGGGGTTGTAGCCGCCGTTCATGTCGCCGTAGAGCGTGGCGTAGCCAACCGACACCTCGCTCTTGTTGCCGGTGGTGATCACCATGCCACCGAGCTTGTTGGAGACCGCCATGAGCGTCGTCCCGCGCACGCGGCTCTGGATGTTCTCCTCCGTCACGTCCGGTGGAAGGCCGTCGAACACCGGCTTCAGGAGGTCGTTGAAGCCATCCACCGCCGGCGCGATGGACACGATGTCGTAGCGCACGCCGAGCCGCTCGGCGACGTCGGCGGCATCCGACAGGCTCTCGTTGGAGGTGTAGCGGTAGGGCAGCATCACGCAGTGCACGCGCTCGGGTCCGAGGGCGTCCACGGCGAGCGCCGCGCAGATCGCCGAATCGATGCCGCCGGAGAGGCCGATGACGACGCTCGGGAAGCGGTTCTTGTCGACGTAGTCGCGCAGGCCCAGCATGGCGGCGGTCCATTCCGCCTCGTCGAGCTCGGGCAGCGCGGCACGCTCGCCGGGCTCCGGCGCCCATCCGTCCCCGTTCCGACGGAACGTCACCGTCGCAGCGGTTTGCTGGAAGGCAGGCAGCTGCACCGCGAGCGTGCGGTCGGGTGCGAGCACGAACGAGGCGCCGTCGAACACAAGCTCGTCCTGCCCGCCCACCTGGTTGACGTAGGCGAGCGGCAGGCCGCTCTCCACGACGCGCGCGAGCGCCACCTGCATGCGCCGCTCCTGCTTGGCGCGCGTGTAGGGCGAGCCGTTCGGCACGACGAGGATCTCCGCCCCCGTCTCGACGAGGCACTCCACGACGTCGCCGTCACCCCAGATGTCCTCGCAGATGGGGAAGCCGACGCGCACGCCAGAGACGTTCACGGGACCGGGCATGTCCCCGGGCACGAAGACGCGCTTCTCGTCGAACTCGCCGTAGTTCGGCAGGTCGATCTTGTGACGGACGGCGGAGACGCGCCCGTCCGTGAGCACAGCGTAGGCGTTGGTAAGGCGCCCGTCCTCGAGCCAGGGCGTGCCGATGGCGACGGACGGGGCGCCGTCGCAGCGCCTCGCGAGCGCCTCCACCTCGGCCATGCAGGCCTCGGTGAACGCGTGCTTGAGGACGAGGTCCTCCGGCGGATAACCTGAGACGAACAGCTCGGGGAAGGCGACAAGCTCCACCGGGCCACATTCGCGAACGGCAGCCTCGGCGAGGGCTCCGTTGCCGGCGATGTCGCCCATGGTGGGGTTGAGCTGCTGCAGCGAGATCGTGAAGCGGTCGCGCATGGGCTCCATCCGGCGGCCTGGTCCTCGGCCGGGGCGACCGTGTCGCGCGCTGCCCGGCCCGTCAATGCCGCGCGGCGCCGCTCAGCCCCGCACCGCGCGCACGAAGCGGGCGAGCGCCGCGGCGATCTCGCCCGGGGAGTCCTCCTGCAGGAAGTGCCGCCCCGGCACGGTCACCTCGGTCTGGTTGCGCCAGCGGCGGCAGAACTCGCGCTGCTCGCCGGTGAGGATCGACCCCGGCTCGGCGTTGATGAACAGCTTGGGGACGTCGCTCTGCGCCAAAAACTCTCCGTAGCCGGCAACGAGGCTCACCATCTCCATCGGCTCGCCGCCGATCGGGATCTGCCGCGGCCAGTCGAGGGTCGGCCGCCGCCCCTCGCCGGGCTCGGCGAACGGCGCCCGGTAGTGCGCCATCGCCGCGTCCGAGACGCCGTTCAACGTGGCCGCGGGCAGGATGCGCTCCACGAACACGTTCTTCTGCAGCACGAGCTGATCGCCGGCGTCCGAGCGCATGGCCTGGAAGATGCCACGGGCGTCCTCGGGCCACCCGTCCCAAGACGCGATGGGACGGACGATCCCCTCCATGTAGGCGATGCCGGCCACGCGCTCGGGGCGCTGACGCGCCCACTCGAAGCCGAGCGCGGTGCCCCAGTCGTGCAGCACCAGGATGGCATCGCCGGTGACGTCGAGCGCTTGCCACGCGGCGTAGAGGTGGCGCTGATGCTCGGCGAACGAGTACCGCATCGGCCCCGCGTCCGGCAGCTTGTCCGACCCGCCCATGCCGACGAGGTCGACGGCGATGCACCGCCCGAGCGAGGCAAGCTCCGGCATGATGTTGCGCCACAGGTAGGACGATGTCGGGTTGCCGTGCTGGAAGACGATGGGCGCGCCCTCCCCCACCTCGACGTAGGCCATGCGCCGCCCGAGCACCTCGACGTGCTTGAGGGGAAGCGGCTCGTCGCTCATGGCGCGGTCACGCCGCCTCGCGCGCGCTGCGGCCCTGCTTCTCCGCCTGCAGGTTCTCAGCGATCAGGAAGGCGAGCTCGATGGCCTGCTCGGCGTTGAGCCGCGGGTCGCAGTGGGTGTGGTAGCGGTGCGACAGCGAGTCCTCGGTGACCGCGCGGGCGCCCCCGGTGCACTCGGTGACGTTGGTCCCGGTCATCTCGACGTGGATGCCGCCGGCGTGGGTCCCCTCCCCGCGGTGGATCGCGAAGAAGGACTGCACCTCCTTGAGGATCCTGTCGAAGGGTCGCGTCTTGTAGCCACCGGCCGCCACCGTGTTGCCGTGCATCGGATCGCACGACCACACCACGCGCCGCCCCTCGCGCTGCACCGCGCGGATGAGGCCGGGCAGGTGCTTCTCCACCTTGTCCACGCCGAAGCGGCAGATGAGGGTGAGACGGCCGGCCTCGTTCCTCGGGTTTAGGATGTCGATGAGCTCGATCAGCCCTTCCGCGGTGAGCGAGGGACCGCACTTGAGGCCGATCGGGTTGTTGACGCCGCGGCAGTACTCGATGTGGGCGTGATCCGGCTGTCGCGTGCGGTCGCCGATCCAGATCATGTGCCCCGTGGTCGAGTAGTACTCCCCGGTGAGCGAGTCGACGCGGGTGAACGCCTCCTCGTAGCCGAGCAGCAGCGCCTCGTGGGAGGTGTAGAGGTCGGTGGAGCGCAGCTGCGGCGTCGTCGACGGGTCGATGCCGCAGGCGCGCATGAAGGCCAGCGTCTCGGAGATGCGGTCGGCCAGGGCGCGGTAGCGGTGGCCCTGCGGCGAGTCCGCGACGAACCCGAGCATCCAGGTGTGCACGTTGTCGAGGTTGGCGTAGCCACCTTGGGCGAACGCCCGCAGCAGGTTCAGCGTCGCGGCGGATTGGCGGTACGCCATCTCCATGCGCTGCGGGTCGGGCGCGCGTCCCGCCTCGGTGAAGGCGATGTCGTTGACGATGTCGCCGCGATAGGACGGCAGCTCCAGGCCGCCCTGCGTCTCCATCGGCGAGGAGCGCGGCTTGGCGAACTGCCCCGCGATGCGGCCGACCTTGGTGACGGAGGACGCCGAGGCGTAGGTAAGGACCACCGCCATCTGCAGGAACACGCGGAAGAAGTCGCGGATGGCGTCCGGATGGTGCTCGGCGAAGGCCTCGGCGCAGTCGCCGCCCTGGAGGACGAAGCCGCGGCCCTCGGAGACCCTGCCGAGCTCGGCCTTCAGCGCCCGCGCCTCACCGGCGAACACCAGCGGCGGGTACGACGACAGCCGCGCCTCCATGGCTGCGAGCGCCTCACCGTCGGCGTAGTGCGGCATCTGCAACGCGGGCTTGTCCCTCCAGCTCGAGGGCTTCCAGCCCGGCGCGGCGGACTTCGGCGGCGTTGTGGTGACCATGACGCGTTCCCCCGCAGCTGCGGCCCTGACCTCTGCAGGGCCGGGTCCTAGCACGATGGTGCTGCATCCACCGGCAGGATGCGCGCGTCAACACCACGCAGCGCGTCGTCGACCCGCGCGGCTTCGTCCGCCGTGAGATGCTGCGCCCGTGGGTAGCGCGGCGCGGCACGGTCGTCGAGGATCGGCACGTGCCAGCCGTCCGTCGTCGCCATGAAGCGATCGACCCCGCGCTCGCCGAACTCGACGAGGAAGCCCTGCACGATGGCATCGACGTAGGAGAGGTGCACGGGATGCGCCGCGTCGCCCCAGCGGTCCACCTCGGGCCGTGCGCGGTAGACGATGGCCCCGCCCAACCCCTCCGCCGGCAGCGCCTCGTAGTTGTGCTCGCGCGCGTCGATCGTGCCGCGCATGTCGCCGTCGAAGGTTACCAGGAGCCCCTCGATGACGCCGTCCCCCGCCGGCACGATCGAGACCGCACAGACGCCGCCGGCCGCTGCCATGCTGGACGCCCGCCACGCCCGGCGCCAGCCGGCGAGCATCGCCGGACGAGCGGCAAGGTGCGCCGGCAGGGTGCGGCGGTTAACCAGCGAGCCGTAGCCGAAGACGGTGAACGTCAAGCCGCCTCGCGGCGCAGGCGCGCGACCGGCGTGCGCATGGTGACGAGCTCCTCCGCGGCCGTCGGGTGGACCGCCATGGTGGCGTCGAAGTCGGCCTTCGTGGCGCCCATCCGCACCGCGATGCCGAGCACCTGGGCGAGCTCGGCGGCGCCGTGGCCCATGATGTGGACGCCGAGCACGCGGTCGCTCCGCGCGTCCACCAGGATCTTCATGAGCATGCGCTCGTCCCGCCCCGACAAGGTCGCCAGCATCGGTCTGAACGAGGCCTTGTAGACATCGACGTCGGCGAAGGCCTGCGCAGCATCCCCCTCCGTGAGCCCGACGGTCCCGAGTTCGGGGTGGGAGAACACCGCGGTCGGCACGTGCGTATGGTCGACGCTCGCGGGATGCCCGCCGAACACGGCGTCGGCGAAGGCGTGCCCCTCGCGGATCGCGACCGGCGTGAGGTTCACCCGGTCGGTGACGTCGCCCACCGCGTAGATCGACGGCACCGAGGAGCGACCCTCGTGGTCGACCTTGACCGCGCCGCGGGCTGTCAGCGCGACCCCGGCGGCCTCGAGCCCGATCCCCTCCGTCGAGGGACGGCGCCCCGTGGCGAACAGGACCTCGTCGCCAGCGAGCGTGGTCCCGTCCGACAGCGTGGCAAGCAAACCGTCCGCCTGCCGCTCGATGCTGGTGAAGATGACGTTGAAGCGGAAGGCGACGCCACGCTTCTCCATCTCGCCTCGCACGGCTGCACGAAGCTCGTCGTCGAAGCCGCGCAAGATCTCGCCGCCGCGGTAGACCAGCGTCGTCTCCGCGCCGAGCCCGTTGAAGATGCCGGCGAACTCCACCGCGATGTAGCCGCCCCCCGCGATCACCACGCGGCGCGGCATCTCCTCCAGGTAGAACACCTCGTTGGAGGTGATGACGTGCTCGATGCCCGGCAGCGACAGGTCGAGCCACGGCGTGCCCCCGGTGGCAACCAGGATAACGCGCGCCGTCACGGTCCGATCCTCGGCGAGGATGCGCACCGTGTGGGGATCCTCGATGACCGCGCGGCTCTGGAACAGCGCGGCACCGGCGGCGGTCAGGTTGCTGATGTAGATCGCGTTGAGCCGGTCGATCTCGCGGTCCTTGTGGGCGATCAGCGTGGCCCAGTCGAAGGACGCCGGAGGGACCGTCCAGCCATAGCCCGCCGCGTCCTCGAACGCCTCGGAGAACTGCGAGGCGTAGACCATCAGCTTCTTGGGCACGCAGCCGCGGATGACGCAGGTGCCGCCGACCCGGAACTCCTCGGCGAGGGCGACCCTCGCGCCGTGCCCCGCGGCGATGCGCGCGGCGCGCACGCCGCCGGACCCGCCACCGATGACGAAGAGGTCGTAGTCGTGGGTCACCGGGCGGACATCAGAGCGCGATGCCCTTCTCGCGCAGTCGAGCGCGCGTCACGTCGACCATCTGCGAGGCGAGCGTCTGCTCCCACTGTCGAGCCGCGCCGATCGCGAGCGCGGTGATGCTCGGCGTGAGTTCGACGAACTTCTTGCCGACGTCGCCGGTGAAGAACGTCTTGAGCTCGCTCAGCTCCTCCGCCGTGAAGCGGCGCGCCCAGACGAGCTGGAGCGTGCGCGACAGCTCCACCCGGCTCTGCGTCATGTCGAGCGCGACGTCGTAGACCACCTCCTCGATGTCCTGGGTCAGCGCAGGGTACTGGCGAGTGAACAGCTCCTGGGTCTGCGTGGCGAGCCGCGGCAGGATGTCGTCGAACGTGTCGTCGGACTGGGTGAGGTCGATGAGCTCCTGCGCGAGGGCGAGGTGCTCGGCCGTGATGTCGGCGTCCCCGCTCTCGGGGACAGGGACGGGGATCGCCCGCGGCTGCGGCGCCTGCTGCGCGATGGCGGACGGCGCAGCGAGGACGAGGCCAGTTAAGACGGCCAGCATCGCGGCGGTGGCGGAGGTGCGCATCCGGTGACCTCATGGTTCCAGTGATCGTCGGTTCAAGCAAGTCGGCGGGGAAGTTGCAAGCCGGGGAAGGCTTCCCCTCGGCCGGCGCCACGGTTATGCCCGCTCAAGGCGAGGTTGGGGCGGTGATGCAGGGCTTGGCGATCTTCGACCTCGACGGGACGCTGGTGGACACTGCACCGGACCTCGTCGACACCTGCAACGTGGTCCTGTCACGCCGTGGCGTGCCGACGATCCAACCGGAGCGGCTGCGCGTGCACATCGGCATGGGCGCGAAGGCGATGATCGCGGCCTCCCTTCAGGAGTCGGGCGTCACGCTGGGCGACGACGAGCTCGAGGCGGTGCACCGCGAGTACCTCACGCACTATGGCGAGCGGATCGCACGCGACAGCCGGCCGTTCCCGGAGCTCCTCGCTGCCCTCGACACGATCGCGGCGGCGGACGTCGCAGCCGCCGTCTGCACCAACAAGCGCGAGGCGCTCGCAACCCAGCTCCTCGCCGAGCTCGGCCTCCTCGACCGGTTCGTGTTCGTCGCCGGGTTCGACACCTTCGCGGTGTCCAAGCCCGACCCCGGACACCTCCTCGCGACGATCTCCGCGGCCGGCGGCGTGCCGGACCACGCCGTCTACGTGGGCGACAGCCGCATCGACCGTGAGACCGCGCAGGCGGCGAGGGTGCCCTTCGTCGGCCTCACCTACGGCTACAGCGACGTGCCGATGACCGAGCTTGCTCCCGACCGCTTGCTCGGCCGCGGCGAGGACGTCGGCGCGGCGATCCTGTCCCTCCTTGCCACCTCGTCGCAGCAGCGCTAGCCAGCCCGGCGCAGCCGCGCGTCCTGGGCGAGGGGCAGCGCGGCGCAGAAGGTGGAGCCGTCGGCGCCCGTCGCCTCGAGCTCCAGGGTGCCGCCAAGCGCGATCATGATCTGATGCGAGATGGCGAGGCCAAGGCCCGCACCGGTTGCGGACTCGCTGGCGAACTTCTGGAACAGGCGCGGACGCAACCCCGCCGGCACGCCCGGGCCCGCGTCGCGCACCCGCAGCATCGCGCGCCCTGACTCGGCGGCGACGGAGACCTCGACGTCGCCCTCTCCGCGGAACCTCACCGCGTTGGACACGAGGTTGACGAGCACCTGCTTCAGGCGATCGGCATCCGCGAGCACCATCACCGGCGCGGCGGCAGCGACGGCGATGCGCGCGCCGCGACGCTCGGCGAAGCCCTCCATGACCGCGGCGGCCTCGCGAGCCGCTGCCGCGGCGTCGACGAGCCGGACGTCGAGCGGCGCGACCCCGGCCTCGAGGCGCGACAGGTCGAGGACGTCGTCGAGGAGGCGAGACAGCCGCTCGCTCTCGGC
Source organism: Acuticoccus sp. (assembly GCF_965213555.1). Lineage (GTDB taxonomy): Bacteria > Pseudomonadota > Alphaproteobacteria > Rhizobiales > Amorphaceae > Acuticoccus. The sequence continues at coordinate 3,942,310 of NZ_OZ243890.1, forward strand.
AAGGATGATGTCCACGAACCGCGCCGCACGGTCCGCGGTGACCCCGCCCTCCCGCAGCAGCTCGGCGAAGGAGCGCACCGCGGTGACCGGCGTCCGCATCTCGTGGCTGACCCGGCTCAGGAACTCGTCCTTCTCCGCGAGCAGCGTGATGAGGTCCGCGTTGGCACGGGCGAGCTGCGCGGTGTGGCGCTCGAGCTCGACGGAGCGGATGCCGAGGGCACGGGCCGCCTCGATCGCCTCTTGGGTCTCCTCCAGGAGCATGATGGCCGCGTCCATGGCGAGCGGCTCGCCGGTGGCGATCTGCGTCGTCAGGGTGTGGGCGGACGCCGCCCCGACGGCGTAGGCGAGCTCGCGCTCCACCTCCTCGATGAGCCGCCCGTCGGCCTCCTCGCGTCCCGACAGGTCGCTGCGGGCGAACAGCGCGTGCGCCCGGTCCGGTCCGAGGATGCGCCGCGTCAGGCGGACGAGCTCGCGCAGGCTGGCCGAGCGGCGCAGCGTCGGCTCCGGCCCGCCCCGGCGCATGGCGTCGACGAAGAGCGTCGCCTGCAGCTCGTCGATGGCGCCGCCGCGGGTCGCGAGCGAGCCGGCGACGGTGGCGAGGAGGTTGACCGACAGCGAGGCGAGAACGCCGAACACCAGCGGGTCGACGGCCCGCGGCCCCTCGGCCATCGCCTCGGGCATGAGCGCGGCGCGCACCATGGCGAGCGCTTCGAGCCCGACGCCGAAGCTCGGCAGGAAGAGGAGCGCGAACCACGTGAAGGCGCCGGCCGCGAGGCCCGCGGTTGCGCCGACGCGGTTGGCGCGCCGCCAGAACAGGCCGCAGAACAGCGCTGGTGCGAACTGCGCGACCCCGGCGAACGCGATGAGGCCGATGGAGGCGAGGCCGCCGCCGACGCCGCCGGAGCCACGCGCCTCCGCGTAGAGCAGGCCGAGCCCGACGACGCCGGCGATGGCGATGCGGCGCGTCAGGAGGATCGCCGACGTCAGCCCGGTCGGCGAGCGCACCCTGCGAGCAAGCTGCGGCGCGACGATGTGGTTGGAGATCATCACGGCGAGCGCCAGCGAGGCCAGGATGACCATGGAGGTCGCCGCCGACAGCGCGCCGATGAAGGCGACGAGCGCGACGAGGTCCGCCCCGCGCGCCAGGGGCAGCGTCAACACGAAGAGGTCGGGCTCGGCCGTCGCCGGGAGCTGCGTGAGCCCCGCGGCGGCGATCGGCAACACGGCGAGGGTGAGGAGGAACAGGTAGGCCGGGAACAGCCACGAGGCGACCGCGATGTGCCGCTCGTCGCGGTTCTCCACCACCGCCACCTGGAACTGGCGCGGCAGGCATACGATCGCCATCGCCGACAGGAGGGTGAGGATCGTCCAGCGCGCGCCGCCGTCCTCGGCAAGGTCACCGACCACGGCGAGCGCGGAGCCGGCGCTCGCCATCGCGGCGCCCGGCGCAGGACCCTCCGCCAGGGCCACGACGGCGAGGATCGCGACCCACAGGAGCGCGGCGAGCTTCACGACGGACTCGAACGCGATCGCCGCAACGATCCCCGGCTGGCTCTCGTCCGCGTTCACCCGCCGCGTGCCGAACATGATGACGAAGAAGACCATGGCGACCGCGACCCATCGCGCGGTGGGCGTCCCATCCGCACCGAAGCCGGCGAGCGCCTCGAACGCACGGCTGATCGCGATGAGCTGCAAGGCGATGTAGGGAGTGATGGCGGCGATCGCGACGATCGTGACGAGCAAGGCGACGGCGCGGCTCTTGCCGTAGCGCGCCGACAGCATGTCGGCGATGGACGTCACCCGCTGGGCCTTGGCGATCCGCACGAGCTTGGGCAGGAACAGCCACCAAGCCATCAGCGCGAGCGTCGGACCGATGTAGATGGTGACGAACTCCAGGCCCGACCGCGAGGCGGTGCCCACCGCGCCGAGGAAGGTCCACGAGGTGCAGTAGACCGCGAGGGACAGCGTGTAGACCAGCGGCGATCCGAGCCAGCGCGCTCGGCTCGCCTCGGCGAGGCGGTCGGTGGCGAAGGCGATGACGAACAGGAGGCCGAGGTAGGCCCCGCCGACCGCGACGACGAGGGGCGCGCCGAGCGTCACCGCGCGTCCGGCCTGCGCCGCGCGAGGCTGCGGGTGAGGACGATGCCGACGAGCCAGACGGCGAGGACGTAGACCAGCGCGCTCGGCAGGCCGAGCACGGTGAAGGAGCGGTCCGAAAGGGCGAGCGCGGTCGGCGTGAACAGGACCGCACCACCGAGCGCCACGACGGTGCGCGCGTCGCCCCGCACCCGGTCCGGCGCCGCCTCGCCATCGCTGGGTCGCGTGGCCTCGCGCGAGGCCGGCAAGCCGACGCCGCGGCGCATCACGGGCGGCACAGCGAGCGCACCGTCGCCATCAGCGCCCGATTGGAGAACGGCTTGGTGACGAACGCGTGCACCCCGAGGCCCACCATGCGCTCGCGATCCCGCGCCTGCCCCTTCGCGGTCAGCACGCACACCTTGGGTGGGGCGTCGAGCGCCAGCGCCTCGGCAGCGACCTCGAAGCCGGAGCGTCCCGGCAGCATCACGTCAAGGACGAGGAGGTCGCACCCGGACAGCGCCCCGCGGGCCGCCTCGCCGTCGGCGATCACCGTCACCTGGAAGCCTTCGCGCTCCAGGAGGAACGTCAGCGCCTCGGCGATGTGCGGCTCGTCCTCCACCACGAGCGCGCGCACCTCACGCGTCCCCGGCGCCATGGGCGCGCTGGGCGCAGCCCGCCCGACGGCACGACAGGCACTCGTAGCCGGCGAGGGTGACGAGGCTGTCGCGGTTCGAGGCGAAGGCGTCGCCGTAGACCAGCGCCGGCGCGTGCGCCGCCGCGACGCCGAGCATGACGGCGAACCTGGTGGGCGGCTGGGCGTGACGGCGCGCGGTCTTCTCGAGGGCGCGCGCGATGAAGAGGAAGCGTCCGCCCTCAAGGTCCGCGAGCTGGGACAACGTGCGGCCCGGCTGCGCGAACGTCTCGTAGATCACCCAGAGCGGGCATGCGCCAAACAGCGGCAGCCTGAGATGAGGGCTCGACAGTCGCTTGGAGACGGTGCCCGCCGGGTCGACGCGCAGGAAGGCGAACGGCACACCCTCCTCGCCGGGCCGGCGCAGCGTGGCGAGGCGGTGCGCCACCTGCTCGAAGCTCGCGCCGTACGCGCCGGCGAGCTCATCGACGTCGTAGCGCGCTTCGATCGCCGCAGCGAGGAAGGGCCGATAGGGCATCGTGGCGGCCCCCGCCGCGTAGCGCCACAACGCGCCGCGTGCCCGCCGCTCGGCGCCCTCGCTGGAGAACGTGTGGCCGGCGAGCGCTTCGTCGACCAGGTGCGGCAGGCGCTCGGCGACGATCGCGCGTGCGCCCGCGAAGCGGACGTTGGGCGGCCCCTCGGGGAGCCTCGGCGGGTCGGCCTGAAGCGCCTCCTCGATGACGGCGAAGTGGTTGTCGCGGTCGTGCAGGAACGCATCGACCTCGCGCACGTCCGCCCCCGCCGCGTCCACCGCGGTGCCGGACTGCAGCGCGGCGATGAGGTCGCGGGCGACGTCGGTCAGCCGCGCGCTCTCGGCGACCACGGTCCGCGTGAACCGGACCCGTGGCCCCTCGCCGAGCGCAGGCCCGTCCGCCAGGATCTCCGCCGCCGAGCGGATCGAGGTGATGCGCGACAGGATGTCGTGGGCGAACGAGGTCCACTCCGGATCGCGCTCGAACCGGTCGGCGAGGCGGAAGGTACGCGCCTCGGCGGTGAGCGATCGGGCGTGCAGCTCGAGGACGAGCCGCGCCCAGTCCGGCGAGAACGCGACGAGCGCCGCGGCGCTGCTCGCGAGCGAGCCGTCGAGCCGCTGGGCCACCTCGTGCAGGTCGGCGGCGAGCCGGTCGTCGCTCGCCGCAGTGAACGCGTCGGCCGGAACGCCGAGCCGCTCGGCGATGCGCCTGAGGAGCCGACCGCCGATCTGTCGCTTGTCGCTCTCGATGAGCGAGAGGTAGGCCGGCGACACGCCCACCGCGGACGCCAGGCTGCGCTGCGTCACCCCGGCGGCGCGACGCTGGCTCCTGATGCGGTCGCCGATCGGCACGCGCTGAGCGAGCGCCATCCGTCCCCTCCCTTCCGGACGACCGGCGGGAACGGCACCGTCTGGCGGATGCCTTGCAGACCTCCCGTCGGGCGAGCCAAGCCTCGTGCGGCCGCGTCGATGCCTGTCAACGAAGCGTCAACGCGCCGGCAGGATGTTTTATGGTTTTACAAGGCGAGGCAAGCGAGACGGACGCCGTCCCTTGTCGCGTACCGATGGCGACCTCCGCTTGATCCATGAGGCGGCTGCCTCAGGTCAGGACGAACCCCTTGTAGCCCTCGTCGGCGACGTGCTCGCAGGTGCCGGCGTAGCGCGCCATGCCACCGGCGTAGGGCATGAACACGCGGGGCTTACCGGGGACGTTCGCACCGAGGTACCAGGAGCTCGACGCCATCGGCAGGAGCGTCGCGTCCGCCGCCTCGTTGACGTGGGCGACCCAGTCCTCGGACGCTTCGACGGTCGGCTCGATGCGCTTGAGGCCGGTGCGACGCATGTGGGCGAGACAGTCCGCGATCCACTCCACGTGCTGCTCAAGCGCCACCGGCATGTTGCACAGGACCGAAGGGCTCCCCGGGCCGGTGATGGTGAACAGGTTCGGAAAGCCCGGAGTCATCAGGCCGAGGTAGGTCTTCGGGCCAGCGCTCCACGCCTCGCGCAGGGTGAGACCGTCGCAACCCTCAAGGTTCAGCGCGACCAACGGCCCGGTAAGCGCGTCGAACCCCGTGGCGAAGATGATGACGTCGAGCGGGTAGGTCCGCCGCGTGGTGCGGATGCCCTCGGGCACGATGGCCTCGATGGGCTCGGCCTTGAGGTCGACGAGGTCGACGTTGTCGCGGTTGAACGTCTCGAAGTAGTTCGTGTCGATGGGCGGGCGCTTGGTGGCGAAGCCGTGATCCTTCGGCGTCAGCTTGTCGGCCACGTCAGGGTCCTGCACGACCTCGCGGATCTTGCGGCGGATGAACTCCGAGGCGACGTCGTTGGCCTTCGCGTCAGTGAGGACGTCCCTGAACACCGCGCGGAAGCGAAGCCCGCCGACCCGCCAGGCCTCCTCGAACCGGGCGAGGCGCTCGGCGTCGTCCACCTCGAGCACGCCGACGTCGGAGATGTCGAACGGGTGCCCGTTGGTGACGCGGCGGGCGTGCTCGCGGATGGCGCGGTAGTTCGCCTTCACCTCGCGCAGGAAGTCGTCCGTCAGGGGGGCGTTGCGCGCGGGCACGCTGTAGTTCGCGGTGCGCTGAAAGACGGTGAGCCTGGCGACCTCCTCGGCGATCGCCGGGGCGAGCTGGATGCCCGTCGAGCCCGTGCCGACCTGACCGACCCGCTTGCCGCTGAGGTCGACGCCCTCGTGAGGCCACGCTCCGGTGTGGTACCAGCGGCCCGCGAAGGACTGCAGCCCTGGGACGGCAGGCACGTTCGCCGCCGACAGGCAGCCCACCGCGGTGATCAAGATCGGAGCGACGTAGGTCGCCCCGTCCGTGCGCACGCGCCACAGCGCGTCCGCCTCGTCGAAGCTCGCACCGAGCACCTCGGTCGACAGGTCGATGCCCCGCCTGAGGTCCAGCCGGTCGGCGACGAAGCCCAGGTAGCGCCTGATCTCATGATGATCGGGGTAGCGCTCGGTCCAGGTCCACTCCTGCTCGATCTCTGGGGAGAAGCTGTAGGAGTAGTAGTAGCTCTCCGAGTCGCAGCGCGCCCCAGGGTAGCGGTTCCAGTACCAGGTGCCGCCGATGTCGTTGCCCTTCTCGATGACGCGGACATCGAGGTCGAGCTCGTCGCGCAGCTTGTGAAGGGCGTAGAGGCCGGAGAAGCCGGCGCCGATGACGATGGCGTCGTGGTGATGAATGTCGTCCGCATTCGCCATGCCGATCCCCCAGTGTCCGGTGCGCGACGTCGCTCGTCGGCAGCCAGAGCCGCAGCGCGACGTCCGACGCTACGGTCCAGCCCCGTGGCTGTATAAGTAGTCCACACCGTCAGCGTCAAAGGCGTGCCATGGCACGAATGAGCGTCGACGCGCACCGTCCGTGTCCCTTCGGCGACGCGTTGTAGCATCTTGACAAACCCCGCCGTGCGCAACGGCAAAGTTGACAAAGGTTTGACAAGGCGCGGGGCGGTGTTGTCTGTTCTCGGCGACCTGTGAGAAGCACGAGCTTAGAACTGGGACGACCAACGTCCCGCAGAGGGAGGAAAACGATGGACCGTTTCAAGAGCCCATCCCGCCGCGGCTTCCTGAAGACCACCGCGTTGACCGGAGCGACGCTGGCCGCGCCGACGTTCTTCACGCGCGACGCCTGGGCGCAGAACGACTTCTGCAACAACCCCACCGGCGCGACGGTGACGCTCGGCTTCAACGTGCCGCAGACCGGCGCCTACGCCGAGGAGGGCAAGGACGAGCTGCGCGCCTTCCAGCTCGCCGTCAAGCACCTCAACGGCGAGGGCGACGGCGGCATGCTGACGACGATGCAGCCGAACAACCTGAAGGGCAACGGCGTGCTCGGCAAGAAGGTGGCGTACGTCACCGGCGACACGCAGACCAAGGCCGATGCGGCGCGCTCCTCGGCCCGGCGGATGATCGAGAAGGACGGCGTCATCATGTTCTCCGGCGGCTCGTCGTCGTCGGTGGCGGTGGCGCAGCAGGCGCTCGGCCAGGAGATGGGCGTCGTCTTCATGTGCGGCCTCACCCATGCCAACGACACCACGGGCCCGGACCGCCGGCGCTACGGCTTCCGGCACTTCTTCAACGCCTACATGTCGGGCGCCGCGCTCGGCCCGGTGCTTGCCGAGGTAATGGGCCAGGACCGCCGCGCCTACCACCTCACGGCGGACTACAACTGGGGCTGGTCGCAGGAGGAGTCGATCGTGCAGTCCACCGAGGGGATCGGCTGGGAGACGGCGCAGACCGTGCGTACCCCGCTCGGCGCGGGCGACTTCTCGCAGTACCTCACACCGGTGCTGAACGCCGGCGCGGACGTCCTCGTGCTGAACCACTACGGCAACGACATGGTGAACTCGCTCACCCAGGCGGTGCAGTTCGGCATGCGCGACAAGCAGGTCAACGGCAGGGACTTCCAGATCGTCGTGCCGCTCTACTCGGAGCTGATGGCCGAGGGCGCCGGCGAGGCGGTGAAGGGCATCCTCGGCACCTCAAACTGGAGCTGGCAGCTCGACAACCCCGGCACGATGGCGTTCGCCAAGTCGTTCGGCCAGGAGTACGGGCGTCCGCCGTCCCAGGCCGCGCACACCTGCTACGTGCAGACCCTGCTCTACGCCAACGCGGTCGAGATGGCCGGCACGTTCTACCCGCCCGAGGTGATCCGCTCGCTCGAGGGGCTGGAGTTCGACGGCATGGGCAACGGGCCGACGCTCTACCGGGCGGAGGACCACCAGTGCTTCAAGCCGGTGCTCGTCGTGAAGGGGAAGGAGAACCCCTCCTCCCAGTTCGACCTCCTCGAGCTGGTTCAGGTGGTGCCCACCGAGCAGATCACCTATCCGCACGAGCTGTTCCCCGGCGAGCTCGGCCCCTACGAGGTCGCTGGCTGCGCCTGAACGAGCGGCCGACGGCGCGCTGGCGGCAACGTAGGCCAACGCGCAACATAGGCGTGCGGGCGGCAAGTAGGCCCGCACGGCATCAGGGCGTCAGCCGCTTCAAGACGGCGGACTGATGCCCGAGCGAGCCGAACCGGACGACGGGCTGCAGGCGCTCGGCGGGCGCCGCACGCCAGGCCTCGCCACGAGGGACATCGATGGACGCCATCCTCCTCCAGCTGCTGAACGGGCTCGACAAGGGCGGCGCCTACGCGCTGATCGCGCTCGGGCTGACGCTCACGTTCGGGACGCTCGGCGTCGTCAACTTCGCGCACGGCGCGCTCTTCATGCTGGGCGCGTTCTGCGCCGTCCTCCTCCAGGAGGTCCTCACGATCTCGACCCAGGTTCGGGACGAGTCGATCACCTTCTTCGAGGCCTTCAAGGAGGTGCCCTACCTCGTGACCTGGTTCGGCGACGCGGGGGCCACCATCATCGACTGGGTGGTGCCGATCTCCGTCCTCGTCACCATCCCGGTGATGCTCCTCATCGGCATCGCCTTCGAGCGCGGGCTGATCCGCTTCTTCTACAAGCGACCGCACGCCGAGCAGATCCTCGTCACGTTCGGCCTCGCGATCGTCCTGCAGGAGCTCGTCAAGGCGGGCTTCGGCGCCAACCCCATCCCCATGGACGCCCCGGACGCGCTGCGCGGGTCGGCCAACATCGGCCAGTGGGTGGGCGCGGAGGGGGTGATCACCTATCCGTGGTGGCGCCTGCTCTACCTGGCGTCCTCGATCGTCATCATCGGCGCGGTGTTCGCCTTCCTCAACCTCACGACCTACGGGATGGTGGTCCGGGCTGGCATGGCCGACCGCGAGACCGTGCAGATCCTCGGCATCGACATCCAGCGCCGCTTCACCGTCGTGTTCGGGATCGCAGCAGTGGTCGCCGGCCTCGCGGGCGCGCTCTACACGCCGATCCTCACGCCGAACTACAACATCGGGATGGACTTCCTGGTGCTGTCGTTCGTGGTGGTGGTGGTCGGCGGCATGGGCTCGCTGGGCGGCGCGGTCCTCGCCGGCTACCTCCTCGGCATCCTCCAGTCGTTCGCCTCGCTCAACGAGGTGAAGGAGTTCGTGCCCGGCATCGACCAGGTCATCATCTACCTCGTGGCGGTCATCGTGCTGCTCGCAAGGCCCCGCGGCCTCCTCGGCCGCAAGGGCGTCATGGAGGCGTAAGTGGACACCAACCGCACCGCGACGTCCGCCTCGGCCGAGGCGCTGGCCGAGCCGAAGGTCATGGATTCCGACGCAAGGTCGGACGGCCGTCGCGAGGCGCCGCCCGCCGCCGGCGAGGAGACGTCGGCGCGTTCGGCGTACGCCGATCCCCAAGGGGATGCGCCGACCCAGCTCCCGCCGACGGGCGCCACCATGCGCCCCCTCTGGCCGCGCGGGCGCGACCTCCTGATGACGGTCCTGTTCGGCGCAGCGGTGTTCACGATGCCGCTTTGGCTGGAGCCCTTCGGCGCCGCCTACCCGGACCTCATGCAGCGCTTCGCGATCTTCGGCATCTTCGCGATCGGCTTCAACATCCTGTTCGGGCTGACCGGGTACCTTTCGTTCGGCCACGCGGCGTTCCTCGGCGTCGGGTCCTACACGGCGGTGTGGTCGTTCAAGCTGCTGTCGCTCAACATCGTCCCCGCGATCGTGCTCGCGACCCTGCTCGCTGGCGTCTTCGCGGTGTTGATCGGCTACATCTCGCTGCGTCGCTCAGGCATCTACTTCTCGATCCTCACCCTGGCGTTCGCGCAGATGATGTACAGCCTCGCCTACTCCGTGCTGACGCCGATCACCAACGGCGAGACCGGGCTGCGCGTCCTCTCCAACGATCCGCGGGTCATCGACGCCGCCTTCGGCCTGGAGACCGCCGTCGCCGTGCCCCGCGCGGAGTTCTTCGGCTTCACGATGACCGGCATGACCGGGTTCTGGACCTGCGCCACCTGCCTCGTCGCCGCCTTCGTCGTGGCGCTCGCCATCGCGCGCTCGCCGTTCGGCATGATGCTGCGCGCCATCAAGTCGAACCAGACGCGCATGGCCTACATCGGCTTCTCCACGCGGCCCTACACGCTCGTCGCGTTCGTCGTGTCCGGCATGTACGCGGGGCTCGCAGGCGCGCTGCTCGCCGTCGTCGACCCCCTCGCAGGGGCCGAGCGCATGCAGTGGACGGCGTCGGGCGAGGTCGTGCTGATGACGATCCTCGGCGGCGCAGGGACGCTGATCGGCCCATTCCTCGGGGCGGTCATCATCAAGTACTTCGAGAACATCTTCTCCGCCCTCGGCGAGTCGGCCCTCATCCAGAGCTTCGCGTTCATCCCCGAGGGCGCGCGCGACATCGCCGTCACCGTGGTCTCGCCGTTCGTGGGCGAGGGCTGGCACCTCACCCTCGGCGTCCTCTTCATGGTCGTCGTGATCTTCCTGCCGGGCGGCATCATCGAGGGACTGCGGCGCATCGGCCGCCTGTTCCGCCCGCGCAGTGAGGGCTGACATGGAACCTGTGCTTCACGTCGCCGACGTCCAGAAGAACTTCGCGGGCCTCAAGGCGCTGGCGGACATCGACCTGAAGATCGCTCCGGGCAAGACGCACGCGATCATCGGCCCGAACGGCGCCGGCAAGTCCACCCTGCTCAACGTCTGCGTCGGCCGCCTCTCTCCCGACGAGGGCGCGGTGATGTTCAACGGGCGCGTCATTACCGGGCTCAAGCCGCACCAGATCAACCAGCTCGGCGTCGCCCGCGTGTTCCAGACGCCCGAGATCTTCCCCGACCTGACGCTGCTGCAGAACGTGATGGCGCCGGCCTACGCCAAGCGCGATGGTCCGATCCGCCTCAACATGCTGCGCGGGCTCGACCACGACAGGGACATCCGCGCCGAGGCGGAGGGCATCCTCGCCGACCTCGGCCTCGCTGAGCATCGCCACGAGGAGGCTGGCTGGCTCTCGCGCGGCGACAAGCGGCGGCTGGAGCTTGCCATGTGCCTGGTCCAGCACCCCAAGCTCCTGCTCCTCGACGAGCCGACGGCGGGCATGAGCCGGCTCGACACCAACCGCACCATCGAGCTCCTCAAGAAGATCAAGGAGCGTGGCATGACGAAGGTCATCATCGAGCACGACATGCATGTCGTCTTCTCGCTCGCCGACACGGTGACCGTGCTGGCCGGCGGGCGCATCATCGCCGAGGGGACGCCCGAGGAGGTGCGTCGCGACCCGCGCGTTCAGGACGCCTACCTCGGAGGGGCGCACTGATGGCCGTGGAGACCCTGGAGCGGCCGCAGGGAGCGGCGGCGAAGCGGCCCTTCTTCCGGTGCGAGGACGTCCACGCCTACTATGGCGAGAGCTACATCGTTCAGGGCGTCTCGCTCGAGGTCGGCGAGGGCGAGGTCGTTGCGCTGCTCGGGCGCAACGGCGCGGGCAAGACGTCCACGCTGCGCACCATCGCCCGGCTCGACAGCCCGCAGATGCGCCGCGGGCGGATCACCCTCGGCGAGCACGACCTCACGCGCATGAGCGCGGCCCAGGCCTCGCGCTGCGGCGTCCAGCTCGTGCCGGAGGATCGGCGCATCATCGCCGGCCTCACCGTGGAGGAGAACCTTCGCCTGTCGCAGATCGCCGAGCCGAAGGGGTGGGAGCTCGAGCGCATCTACGAGCGCTTCCCCCGGCTCGCGGAGCGCAAGCGGCAGGAGGGGATAACCCTGTCGGGCGGCGAGCAGCAGATGCTGGCCGTCGCCCGGGCGCTCGCGCGCGACATCAAGCTCCTGCTCCTTGACGAACCCTACGAGGGGCTGGCCCCGGTGATCGTGCAGGAGATCGAGGGCATCGTCGGGGAGATCAAGGCGCTCGGCATCACCACCATCATGGTGGAGCAGAACGCCATCGCCGCGCTCCACCTCGCCGACCGCGCGATCATCATGGACATGGGCGAGGTCGTCCACACCGCGACCGCGAAGGAGGTGCTGGACGACAAGGCCCTGCGCGAGGAGTACCTCGCCGTCTGAGCCAAGCGCCTCGCCGCCGGCGTCGGTCCCGTGGAACCGCGGCAGCGACGGCCGCAAGGTGCCTGAGGTCGGTCTCAAAGCAGCCACCGAACACTCGAAGGTGCGGATAGCGCACCGCAAGGGAGCCGATCTGCTCGCCGGAGCTCCTCGGGGTCGCCGTCGTCGAGCGTGTCGGCTCCGTCGAGCTCGGCGGGCGAGCAACGCGACGCGTTGGCGATCAGGCCCGCGCAGCCGGCCGATCGCTGGCCCGCCCGGCTACCCTGCGGCCGCATGCTCGGGATGGGCGCAGTTGACCAGGTAGTACAACGGCCCGCCCGAGGTCTCCTGGTCGACTTGCGCGATCGCTTCGGCGAGCGTCGTGCCGTCGGGCAGGCGGCCGCCGGTCTCGACGGCTGTCGGGCGATGCAACCTGCGGGTCGACGGGCGGAGCGCAACATGGGAAGAGGAGGCGCAACGAGGGCGCGCACGGCGGAGGGGGCGACATGAGCGAGGCGACGACGGATTGGCGGCTGAACGGCGTGCGGATCGTCAAGTCCACCGAGCTCGACCCCAACACCGCGCAGACGCCGGGCATGGACCGCGCCGCCGCCATCAACTTCGCCCGCGCCGGGGCGAACAAGCTGTGGGCCGGCACCGTCGCGATCCACCCGAACGCGAAGACCGGGGCGCATCACCACGGGCACCTCGAGAGCATCATCTACGTGGTGCGCGGCCGTGCGCGGATGCGCTGGGGCGAGCGGCTGGAGTACGTCGCGGAGGCGGAGCCCGGCGACTTCATCTTCGTGCCGCCCTACGTGCCGCACCAGGAGATCAACGCGATGACGGACGAGCCCCTCGAGTGCGTGCTCGTGCGCTCCGACCAGGAGCCCGTCGTGGTCAACCTCGACATCGAGCCCGCCGAGCGGCCCGAGGCGGTGCTCTGGACCGATCCCAACCACCCGGCCTGAGCACGGTGCAGCGAGCGTCCTTGCTCGGCGACGACACGGCCTCTGGCTCCACCGACGAGCCCGAGGCGGATGCGACGGCCCGGACACCGCCGATCTTCGACGGGCACAACGACGTGTTGTCCAAGCTCGCGTCGGCTGGCCCGGCAGGCGCGGCGAGGCGTTTTGCCGACGACCGCGGCGCGCACATCGACGTCGCCCGCGCTGCGCTCGGCGGGTTCGGTGGCGGGCTGTTCGCCGTCTGGGTCCCCTCCCCCGGCGCTGGCGACATCGACTACGCGGCGATGTCGCAGGCGTGGTTCAACGTGCCCCTGCCGCCGACCGTCCCGCAGCCTGAGGCGCTGTCGGCGGTCATCGGGCAGGTCGGCATCTTCCTCGAGCTCGCGCGCGAGGGCCTCCTGGCGCACTGCCGCACCGCCGGCGAGGTGCAGGCAGCGCTCGCCGAGGGGCGGCTCGCCGCCGTCCTCCACCTCGAAGGCGCCGAGGCCATCGACCGCGACCTTGCGACGCTCGACGTCCTCCACGCGGCGGGCCTGCGATCCTTGGGCCCGGTGTGGAGCCGGCCGAACCGGTTCGGCCACGGGGTTCCCTTCCGCTTCCCCTCCGGGCCCGACACCGGGCCCGGCCTCACCGAGGATGGGCTGCGCCTCGTCGACCGCTGCACGGAGCTCGGCATCCTCGTCGACGTCTCCCACCTCACGGAGGCGGGGTTCTGGGACATCGCAAGGCGCACTGCGAAGCCGCTCGTCGCCACGCACTCCAACGCCCATGCGCTGACGCCGGCCGCGCGCAACCTCACGGATGGGCAGCTCTCCGCCATCGGCGAGTCGGGCGGGATGGTCGGCGTCAACTTCGCTTCTGCGTTCCTGCGCAAGGACGGACGCATGCTGCCGGACGTGCCGTTGGATCAGGTGATCGCGCACATCGACCACCTGATCGCGGTGGTCGGCGAGGACGGCGTCGGCTTCGGCTCGGACTACGACGGCGCGCTGGTCCCCGCCGCCATCGACGGCGTCGAACGGCTGCCCCGCCTCCGCGCGGCCATGCGCGCCCATGGCTACGACGACGCTCTGATGGAGAAGCTTTGCCACCGCAACTGGCTTCGCGTGCTCGCCAAGGTCTGGGGAGCCTAGTGCATCCTGGGTCTGATGAGACCAGGATGCACTAGCGCGTTCGTTGAGGGCGGTCTCTTCCGGGGTTGGGTCGGTTCCACCTAGCCCCAAACCGCTCTCACCCCACGACCGTGACGCCTCAGATCGTCGCGAGCGTCCACTCGACGATGTCGGCTGCGAGCACCTGCACAGCAAGGTTGATACCGGCCGCGGCCATCTCCACCTCGTCGCTTACGATCGGCACCACCGTGCTGAACACTCGCGTTTGCACCACCCGACCGTTGGCGTCGTTGAGCAGCTTGACGGCCACCTCCACCCGCGCGCGATTGCCGTCGAACGTCTCCGCCTGGAAGGCGCGCACCTCCGTCACGACCTGGTAGTTGATGAGGAGGCTCTCGCCGGGAAGTCCGACCGCCTGGGCGCGCCCGCTGTTCACGAACGTGTCGAGGAGCACGCGCTGCAAGACCTTCGGCGCGACGTCCTGGTAGGTCACCTGCGGATAGTACGCGATGGTGAGCGGGGTCGGCTTGACCGCGATGCGTTCCGTGGCGAGCGCGTCGAGCGCCCTCGGCTCCGGCACCAGGATCTGCGCCGAGGTCGCGTTCGAGACCGCCGGGGCGTCGAGCGCCGTCAGCTCGTAGATCGCCTCCACCTGCCCACCACCCCCGCCGCAGCCGGTAAGCGCCGCGGCGAGGACGATCGAAGCAACGCGCGCTACGCCTCTCATCGGCGCTGCGGCGAATACTGCGGCGCGTCGTCTCCCCCGAAGATCACACGACTCGGGTTTCGGTCAATGCTGGACACGGCACCCTCGATGGCAGCCAACGTGCTGCGTCCTTGATTGAGGAGACCACGCAGGTCGTCAAGACCGCCTTGACTGAACCTTGCGAGGCCGGCGGCGATTTGGTCGGCCCGTGGCTCAAATGCAGCAGCGAGCCGCTGCAACGCGCCGCTCGCGTCGGTCACCCCGGTGATGGCCCCGGAGATCTCCTCGGCAAGCACGATGTTGGCCCTGTCGATCAGGGTTCCGAGGTTGGTCGATGCGCCCTCGATGTTGTTGCCGATGCGCCGAACCTGCTCCAGCACGTCGGTGATGAGGCCCTCCTCGCCGCCGACGCTGCCGAGCCCCTCCGCGAGGTCCTTCGCAGCCTCGAAGGCGTTGTCGATGGCACCGCCGAGCTGACCGGCCCGCGAGCCGAGCACCGAGGCCGCCGCCTGCACGTCCGCGACGATGGAGCGGATCGCATTGCCATCGACCGCGGCCAGGGCATCGGAGAGGCGCGCCACGGCCGTCCTCGTTCCGGCGAGGACCTCGTCCAGCGCCGGCGCGGCCTCACCGAGCTCAGCGGCGAAGGCGGTCGCACCGTCGATGGCCACGCCGATGTCGTCCGCACGCGCTGCGACGGCCGCGGCAACCTCCTCGGCCCGCCGCACCGCGCTGCCCGCGGTCGTCACGACCGACACGACGTCGTCGCGCAGCACCGCGACGGTGTCGCTGACGTCCCGTACGTTGGCGAGGACGGCCCGCACCGCCTCCGGGTCGACCGCTTCGAACGCGGCGGTGACGGCGGCGAGCGGCTGGTCGATGGCCTCGCGCAGCGCCGGCAGCGTTGCGCTGAAGGCACGCACGTCGCCCGCGATGGCGCGTGCGTCCTCGATGCCCGCGCTCACGGTGTCGAGCTCGGCGCGCACGCGGCCGGTGATGGCGGCGGCATCGTTCGCGACGGCGTCCGCGCTGGCCACTACGCGTCCCACGGCCTCCGCCTGGCCGGCGAGGTCCTCGGCGAAGCCGCGCGCGTCCTCGACGATGCCGGAGACCGCCGAGGGATCGACCGCCGACAGCACGGCGGCGGCGTTGTCGACGCCGGGCTGCAGCGACTGCACGAGCGCGCGGGCGTCGGCGACGCCGGCCGCCGCGTCGTCGAGCGCTGTGGCGAGCTGCGGGGCTCCCTCGGCCAGCGTGTTGGCGACGACCTCGGCCCGGGCCGCGACACCCTCGGCGCTGGCGAGGATCGCGGTGATGCGATCGCCCTCCGCGGCGAGGGTGCCGGTCAGGCCGCCCACGTTCGCCACGATGGCCTCGACGGCGGCGGGATCGACCGCGGCGAGCACCGCGGCGACGTTGTCGACGCCCGGTCGCAGCGTTTCCGCGAGCTCGGGGAGCGTCGCGGCGAACGCGCGGGCTGAACCCGCGGCCGTCGCAGCGTCGTCGAGGGCGGCACCGATCCGCGGCGCGCGCTGGGCGATGGCCGAGGCGATCGCCTCCGCCCGCACCGCGGTGCCGCGCGCCGCGGCCACGATGTCGGCGACCGCCGGCGCCTGCGCGCCGAGCGCCTCGGCGACGCCGCGCACGTTCGCGACGATGGCCTCGACCGCGGCCGGGTCGACCGCGGCGAGGGCGTCGGACGCCGCCGTCAGCCCCGGCTCCAGCGTCGCGACGAGGTCCGGCAGGCGCTCGCTGGCGACGCGTGCGGCGGCTGCGCCGGCGCGGGCATCGTCGACGATCGCGCCGATCTCGGCCGTCCGGCCGGCCACCTCGCCGGTCACCGCCTCGACGTCGGCCGCGATCGCGTCGGCGCGGCCGAGCACGCCCTCGGCCGCGGCGACGACGCGCTGCACCGCCGGCGCCTGCGCGCCGAGCGCCTCGGCGACGCCGCGCACGTTCGCGACGATGGCCTCGACCGCGGCCGGGTCGACCGCGGCGAGGGCGTCGGACGCCGCCGTCAGCCCCGGCTCCAGCGTCGCGACGAGGTCCGGCAGCCGCTCGCTGGCGGCGCGTGCGGCGGCCGCGCCGGCGCGGGCATCGTCGACGATCGCGCCGATCTCGGCCGTCCGGCCGGCCACCTCGCCGGTCACCGCCTCGACGTCGGCCGCGATCGCGTCGGCGCGGCCGAGCACGCCCTCGGCCGAGGCGACGACGCGCTCCACCGCCGGCGCCTGCGCGCCGAGCGCCTCGGCGACGCCGCGCACGTTCGCGACGATGGCCTCGACCGCGGCCGGGTCGACCGCGGCGAGGGCCTCGGACGCCGCCGTCAGCCCCGGCTCCAGCGTCGCGACGAGGTCCGGCAGGCGCTCGCTGGCGACGCGTGCGGCGGCCGCGCCGGCGCGGGCATCGTCGACGATCGCGCCGATCTCGGCCGTCCGGCCGGCCACCTCGCCGGTTACCGCCTCGACGTCGGCCGCGATCGCGTCGGCGCGGCCGAGCACGCCCTCGGCCGCGGCGACGACGCGCTCCACCGCCGGCGCCTGCGCGCCGAGCGCCTCGGCGACGCCCTGCACCTGCGCCACGATGGCCTCGACGGCGGCGGGATCGACCGCGGTGAGCACCGCAGTGACGTTCTCGACGCCGGGCCGCAGCGTGTCGGCAAGCTCGGGCAGCGTCGCGGCGAACGCGCGGGCCGAGCCGGCGGCGACCGTCGCGTCGTCGATGGCGGCGCCGATCGCCGGCATGCGCTGGGCGAGCGCCGACGCGACGGCCTCCGCGCGCACCGACGTCCCAGCTGCGGCGGCGACGAGACGCGACACGTCGTCGGCACGTTCTGCGAGCACTGAGGTCACCCCCCGCGCGTCCGACACCACACCGTTCAGCGCGTCGGCGTCGACGGCGGCGACGACCGCCTCGGCCTGGCGCAGCATGTCGCCGGCGGTGGCGACGAGGGCCGGCGCGCCGTCCGCGGCCTCGCGCAGGCTTCCTGCGAACGCGGCGACGTCGTCCAGCGCCGTGCCGATGGCGTCCGACCGCGCGGCGACCGCGGAGCTCACGCGTCCCACGCCCTCGGCGGCGTCGGTCACGGTGTCGACGAGGCTCGCGAGCGCAGCGGCTTCGCTGGCGAACGCGTCGGCGACGGTCTCCACGTCCCCGACGATGGCGGTGATGCGCTCCGGTGAGATCGCGGCGATCGCGCGGCCGAGCCCCTCGATGGCGGGCGTCGCCACCTCGACGGCGCCACGAACGTCCCCGACGAGGGAGCTCGCGTCGTCGATCGCCCGTCCCAACGCGTCCTGACGGCTCGCTACGGTCCCAGTGATTGCCGCGATGTCGACGCTCGCAGATGCCGCGTTGTCGACGAGGGTGCCGATGGCCTCCGTGCGCCCGGCGAACGCTCCCGCGGTCTCGCGCACGCTCGCGACGAGCGCCGAGACGACGGCTGGATCCACCGCCGCGACCACGCCCTCGACGCCGCGCAGCGCCTCGCCGAGCGTCCCCGCGGCGTCGTCCAGGCGGCTGACCACGCCGCCGACGGTGCCGACGATGGCCCGCGCCTCGTCGCCGATCTCGGGCAGCCGCCCGGCGAAGGCGTCGACGTTGCCGACGATGGCGGCGAGGCGGTCGGCCGGCACCTCCGCGAGCAGAGCGTCGGCGCGCTCCGCGACGCTCGCGATCTGCGGGGAGGCGTCGGCGAAGGCGTCCGCCGTGCGCGCTACGCTCCCGACCAGCTCGGACACCTGCGGCGACGCCGCAGCGAACTCGCCGGTGATCGTGCGCACGTTGGCGAGGACCTCCGACACGTTGCCCTGGTTCGCGGAGACGAGGTCGTTGACGTCGCCGAGCGTCTGGTCGAGCCGACCGAGCACGCTTTGCAGGTTGTCGAGGACGTTGGTGAAGGCGCTCGTCTCCGCCTCCAGCGTCGCCGGCTCGTCGCTGTCGGCGAAGGCGTCGAACACCGAGGGGCCGGCGCCCCCTTGCAGCGCGACGTAGGAGACGCCGGTCAACCCTTGGGAGGCGAGCTGGGCGACCGTGTCGGTCTTGATGGGCGCCACCGGGTTGACGCGGGTGATGGCGATGACGTTGTCGCCACCCTCCGGGGGAAACTCGAGGGCGGTCACCTCGCCGACGCGAATGCCGTTGAAGTTCACCGCCGCGCCGGTCGACAACCCGGTGACGGCCTCGGGGAAGATGATGCGCAGCGTCGCCGTCGCCCCGGCCTCCGACGAGCGGTAGAGCCACCACAGCGAGCCGAACGCGGCGACGAAGACGAGGAGCACGAAGACGCCGATCGTCACGTAGTTGGCGCGCGTTTCCATGGACCTACCCTACTCGCTACGCGGCGTCGTCGCCGCCTCTGACTGTTGTGCTGGACCAGCGAAGCGCCCGCCGCGCACGCCGTGGAAGTACTCGCGCACCCAGGCGTGGTCGACCGAGAGCATCTCCTGGAGCGGCGCGTTGGCGATGACGCGCTTGTCGGCAAGGACCGCGACGCGGTCGCACACGTTCCACAAGCTGTCGAGGTCGTGGGTCACCATGTAGACGGTGAGGCCCAGCGTGTCGCGCAGCCGCGCGATGAGGTCGTCGAAGTTCGCCGCTCCGATGGGGTCGAGGCCCGAGGTGGGCTCGTCGACGAACAGGAGCTCCGGGTCGAGCGCCAGGGCGCGGGCAAGCCCGGCGCGCTTCACCATCCCGCCGGACAACTCGGCCGGCAGCTTGTCGGCGGCATCGCGCGCGAGCCCCACCATGTCGATCTTCATGAGCGCGAGCTCGTCCATGAGCTTGCGGCTCATCGCGTAGTTCTCGCGCATCGGCACCTGGATGTTCTCGCGCACGGTGAGTGAGGAGAACAGCGCGCCCATCTGGAAGAGCACGCCGTAGCGCCGGTTGAGGAGGTTGCGCTCGCGCAGGTCCATCGCGTCGAGGTCCTCGCCGAACAGGCGGATCGTCCCAGAGTGCTTGGGCACGAGGTCGAGGATGGTTCGCATCAGCACCGACTTGCCCTGGCCCGAGCCGCCGACGAAGCCGAGGATCTCACCGCGCCGCACGTCGAGCTGCAGGCCTTTGAAGACGGCGAAGTCACCGAAGCGCACCTCGAGGTCGCGCACCTCGATGATGTTGTCGCTGCCGCTCGCGCCGGTCGCCGCGCCGTTCCCGTCGTCGGCCATCAGATCCCCAGCGCTGCAAAGAAGATGGCGAACAGGCCGTCGACGACGATGACGAGGAAGATCGCCTTCACCACTGAGCTGGTCGTCTGCCGGCCCAAGGACTCCGACGAGCCGCCCACCTTGAGCCCCTCCGAGCAGCCGACGAGGCCGATGATGAGGGCCATGAACGGCGCCTTGGCGATGCCGACCCAGAACTCGAGCGGCGTCACGATCTCGTTGAGGCGCTGGATGAAGATGTCCGGGGAGATGCCGAGCGACACCCAGGAGATGAGGCCCGCGCCGAGGAGCGCGGCGATGTCCGACAGGAACGCGAGGACGGGCAGCGCCAGGATCAACGCAATGAGGCGCGGCACGACGAGCACCTCAACGGGGTCGAGGCCGAGGACGTTGAGCGCGTCCACCTCCTCGCGCATCCTCATGGAGCCGATCTCGGCGGTGAACGCCGAGCCGGAGCGGCCGGCGACGAGGATCGCGGCGAGCAGCACGCCGATCTCGCGCAGGATGAGGACGCCCGACAGGTCGACCACGAAGATCGTCGCGCCGAACGCTGCGAGGTAGAAGCCGGCCTGCTGGGCGATGATGAGCCCGACGAGGAAGCTCATCAGCATCACGATGGGCACCGCGCCCCGGCACGCCCGGTCGAAGTTCGCGAGGATCGAGGTGATGCGCAGCCGCCGGAAGGCGGTGAACACCGTGGCGAGCCGCCAGCCGAACAAACCCAGCATCGACAACAGGCCGACGCCGTCCCGCCCAGAGTTCGCTGCCGACTCTCCGATCGCCATCAGCGCACGAACGGCAAGGTAGGGACGCCGCGGGCGGTCGAGGAGCCGCGGGATGTGGTTCTCGATCTCGGCGAGCAGGAACTCGACGCGTGGTCCGACCCCGGCGAGCGCCACGCGGTGGCCGACGAACTCGGCGCGCGCCCGCTCGCGGTGGATGATCCAGGCCCCGGCGGTGTCGGCGGTGACGACCTGCGACAGGTCGAAGGTGATCATCGCCGGAGCCTTGGTCGCCCGGCGCGGCTCCGGAAGTGAGTTGAGGGCGTCGACCGCCTGCTCCGCCGCACCGGCCGTCGCCACCGTCCATGCGCCGGCGAAGTTCGCCGACAGCGCCTCGCCGTCGCCGTCGAGGGTGATCGTCGGATGATGGAGTGGGGCGCGAGCGTCCATCGCGTCGGACTTTTCCATGGCAGGTGTTGGTGGTAGCCCGATCCGATGGCGACGTCACCCTTGCGGCGGATGCGTAGCCGTCCGCGACGATCGTGACGCATGCTGGTTACAACTCTCAGTCCGCAGAGGCGGTGCGCGATGGAACTCGACCGGCCCTACCTCCTCTTCCTCGGCGACGTGCCCGACGCGCTCGCCGCGAAGACGGCGCTCGGCATCGTGGACTGGCGGCGCGACTGGTGCGTCGGCCAGTGGCGGCTGCCGGGCTGTCAGGCGGACGCACGCCTGCCCGACATGGACGCGGCTGCAGCCGCCGAGGCCGGTGCGCGCACGATGATCGTCGGCGTGGTCAACGCGGGCGGCACGATGCCGGACCACTGGGTGGCGTCCATCGTGGCGGCGCTCGAATGCGGGGATGGACGTCGCCGCGGGCCTCCACAAGCGGCTCGCCGACGTGCCGGAGATCGCAGAGGCCGCCCGCGAGGCCGGACGACGCGTCGTCGACACGCGCCGCTCGACCCAGACCTTCGCGGTCGGCAAGGGGACGAAGCGGCCCGGCCGCCGCCTGCTCACGGTCGGCACCGACTGCTCGGTGGGCAAGAAGTACACCGCGCTCGCGCTCGAGGCCGCGATGCAGGAGCGCGGCCTCGACGCGACGTTCTGCGCCACCGGGCAGACCGGCGTCTTCATCTCCGGCCGCGGCGTCGCCATCGACGCCGTGGTGGCCGACTTCATCTCGGGCGCGGCGGAGTGGCTCGCCCCTGCCACCTCGGACGACGCATGGCAGATCGTCGAGGGCCAGGGGTCGATCTTCCACCCGTCCTTCGCCGGCGTCTCGCTCGGGTTGCTGCACGGCGCCCAGCCGGACGCCTTCGTCGTGTGCCACGAGCCGACGCGGCGCACGATGCGCAACGTGGAGACGCCGCTGCCGAGCATCGAGGATGTCATCGACATGACCGTCGCGCTCGGCCGCCTGACCAACCCGGACATCGCACCGGTGGGCATCGCGATCAACACGGCTGCGCTCGACCTTGAGGCCGCCCGTGCCGAGCTCGACCGCGCGGCGGCCAAGCACAACCTTCCGGCCTGCGACCCCGTGCGCTTCGGCGTCGACGCCATCGTCGACCGCCTCGTCCGCGAGCCGGTCGCGTGAGGCTTACCGTCGCGGTCGAGACCTTCCCCATCGCGGGTGCGTTCCGCATCTCCCGGGAGACGCGGACCGAGGCCCGCGTCGTCGTCGCCACCATCGAGGACGGCGCGCACGTCGGCCGCGGCGAGGCCGTCCCCTACCGGCGCTACCGCGAGACGGTGGAGGGTGTGGCCGAGGCCGTGGAGGCGATGGCCCCACGCGTCGCCGACGGGCTGACGCGCCAGGACCTTGCCGAGGCGATGCCGGCTGGGGCGGCGCGCAACGCCCTTGACTGCGCACTGTGGGACTTCGAGGCCAAGCGGAGCGGGACGCCGGTGGCGCAGGTGCTCGGCCTGACGCTGCGGCCGCTCACCACGGCCTACACGCTCTCGCTCGGCGAGCCGCACGAGATGGCGGCGGCGGCCGAGGCGGCCGGCCGTCCGCTCCTCAAGGTCAAGCTCGGCGCCCCCTCCGGCGACGACGCGCGCATCGCGGCGGTGCGCGAGGCGGTGCCGGACGCGACGCTCATCGTCGACGCCAACGAGGGCTGGAACGAGGGCAACCTGCTCATCAACATGGGGGCTTGCGCCGCCGCCGGCGTCGCCCTCATCGAGCAGCCGTTGCCGGCCGGGCGCGACGGGGTGCTCGCGACGATCTCCCACCCCGTGCCGATCTGCGCCGACGAGAGCGTGCACACCAGCGCCGACCTCGCCGCGCTCGTCGGCCGCTACGACGCGGTCAACGTCAAGCTCGACAAGTCGGGCGGGCTGACCGAGGCGATCGCGATGACCGAGGCCGCGCGGCAGGCGGGCCTCAAGGTGATGGTCGGCTGCATGATCGGCACCTCGCTCGCCATGGCACCGGCGACCTACTATGCGCAGGGCGCCGACTTCGTCGACCTCGACGGGCCGCTGCTGCTGGCGAGGGACCGCGAGCCGGGGCTCGTCTACGACGGCGCGACGCTGATGCCGCCCGAGCCCATGCTCTGGGGATAGGTCGGCGCGTCCATGGCGAGGGCCTGCGCCAGGATGCCGGGGTCGACGTTGCCGCCCGACAGCACCACGACCACCGTCTCGCCGGCGACGTCGAGGCGGCCGGACAGGAGCGCCGCGAGGGCGACGGCGCCGCCGGGCTCGGCCGACAGCTTCAGCTCGGTGAAGGCGAACGCGACGGCGCGCAGCAGCCATTCGTCCGGCACCGCAACGCCCGGCCTCGCGTGGCGCGCGATGATCGGGAAGGTGAGCGTGCCCGGCCGACGAGACAGCAGGGCGTCGGCGATGGAGCCCGAACGGCTCGCGTTGTCGAGCCGTTCGCCCGCAGCGAGCGAGCGGCTCATGTCGTCGAACCCCTCCGGCTCCGCGGGTTGGCAGATCGCGGACGGCATGCGCCCAGCCATCACCGTGGCGACGCCCGACAACAGGCCGCCGCCGCTCGTCGGCACCAGGACGCGGTCGGCGACGATGCCAAGCCCGTCGAGCTCGTCGGCGATCTCGAGCCCCACCGTCCCCTGCCCGGCCATCACCCCGGGATCGTCGTAGGGCGGCACGATGGTGGCGCCGAGGCGCTCGGCGAGCGCCTCGGCGATGGCCTCGCGGTCGTCCCGCTCGCGGTCGCAGGCGACGACCGTGGCTCCGGAGCGCTCCGTGCGGGCGCGCTTGATGGCGGGTGCGTCGTCCGGCATCACGATGGTGGCTGGGATCGAGGCGAGCCGCGCCGCCTCGGCGACCCCCTGGGCATGGTTGCCGGACGACGAGGCGACCACGCCGCGCGCCCTCGCCCCCTCCGCGATCCGTGCGATGGCGTTGGTCGCGCCGCGGAACTTGAACGAGCCGGTGCGCTGGAGGCACTCGGCCTTCACGAAGACCCGGGCACCGCAGCGCTCGTCGAGGATCGCCGAGGTGATGAGGGGCGTCCTCACCGCCACGCCGGCGAGCCGGCGTGCGGCAGCTTCCACGTCCGAAAGCTCGATGGCGAAGGGGGCAGCGTCCGCCGCCGACGGAACGGGCACGGTCAGGCCGCCTCGGACCCGACGCGGACGGCGGCGTCGAACTCGTTCACGTAGCCGACGTGGGAGACGGCGCCATGCGCCGTCACTGTGTGGACCGCGTAGGCCGGCGGCTCCATGACGAGGCCCACGGGCGCGCCCTCCTCGAGGGCGAGCATGACCTGGTGCGCGACGCCGGGGATCGCCATCGTCGGCACCCCTGCGACGTCGCCCACGATGGTGCGGTGCACGTGGCCGCAGACGATGCGCACGACGTTCCGATGCCGCGCGAGCACGGCGGCGAACGCGTCCCTGTCGGTGAGCCCGATGTCGTCCATGAAGCCGATCCCGACGTCGAACGGCGGATGGTGCATCGCGATGACCGTCGGGCCCGCGCCCTCCAGCGCATTGCCGAGCCACTCGAGCTGTGCGGCGCCGACCTCGCCGTGGTGGGTCGAGTTCGCGATGTCGTCCACCGACGTGTCCAGCGCGACGACGGTGACGTCCGCGATGCGGTGGACGTGGCACGCCTTGCCCGGCACCGGCTCGGCGCCAAGGCCGGGGAACGCGGCGAACGCCTCGCGCAGGTTGCCCGTGGCGTCGTGGTTGCCCGGCATCACGATGACCGGCGCGGAGAAGCGCAACAGGAGCATTGCCGCGCGCGTGTACGCGTCGTCCTCGCCGAGGTCGGCGACGTCCCCCGATACGATCACCGCATCGACGTCGGGGTGACGCCGGTTCACCGCGTCGATGGCGGCTGCGGTATAGCGGTCGGCGTCGATCGTCCCCAGCGTCAGCACGCCAGGGGGCCGTAGGTGAAGGTCGCTGATGTGGGCAAGCACCGCCATGCGCAGCCACTAGCAGGGCCGTCCGCGCCGCACCAGCGCGATCGGTTCCGGCTGTGCATGCCGCGGGTCTTGCCGATGACACGTCCGAACGGTTCGGCCAAGGTCCGCGCGCCATGAGGTCCGCCCCGCCCCACGCCTCGCGCGACGCACCGCAGGAGCGCACCGTCGGGACGCTCGTCGCCGGCCTCCTCGTCCTCCTCGCGGCGCTGGCGTTCTTGCCAGGGCTCGCGAGCGTCCCGCCCATCGACCGCGACGAGCCGCGCTACACCCAGGCGACCAAGCAGATGGTGGAGACGGGCGACTACGTGCGCATCCGCTTCCAGGACGGCCCGCGGCACAAGAAGCCCATCGGCATCCACTGGCTGCAGGCGGTGGCCGTGTGGATGTCCGGCGAGGGCGCGGCAGCGCCGTTGTGGGTGTACCGGCTGCCCTCGCTCCTCGGTGCCGTGGCGGCGATCCTGCTGACGCTGTGGGCAGCGCGCGCCTTCCTGCCGATGCCCGCGGCGACCTGCGCGGCCGCGCTGCTCGGGGCAACGGTCATCCTCGGCGTCGAGGCGCGGCTCGCCAAGACCGACGCGGTGCTCCTCGCCACGGTCGTCCTCATGCAGGGAGCGCTGGCGCGGGTGTGGCTGCGCGAGGCCAGCGGCAACGTGGTCCCGCTCTTGTTCTGGCTGGGGCTCGCGCTCGGCATCCTGGTGAAGGGTCCCATTGCGCCGATGGTCGCAGCGCTCACCGTCCTCGTCCTTGGCTGGCGTTCGGGCTGGGCGTTCGTCCCCCGGCTGCGGCCCCTCCTGGGGATGCTCATCGTCGCGGCGGTGTGCCTGCCCTGGTTCGTCGCCATCGGGCTCGCCACGGACGGCGCGTTCATAACGACCGCGCTCGGACGGGACTTCTTGGGCAAGGCGGCCGGCGGGCAGGAGGGGCACTGGGCACCGCCGCTGACGCACCTTGCCGTGTTCTTCGCGGTCGCCTGGCCGATGGCGCCGTTCGCGCTCGCCGCGGCACGGTTGTGGATCTCCGAGCGCGGGCCAGCGCTCCTGTTCGCAGCGGCGTGGGCGATCCCCTCGTGGATCGTGTTCGAGGCGACGCCCACCAAGCTCCCGCACTACACGCTGCCGCTGCTGCCGGCCGTCGCCATCGCGACCGTCGCGGTGCTCTGGGTGCGCGATCCGTCCCCGCTGTGGCGCCGGGCCGCCGCCGTGCTCGCGCTCGTGACACCGGTGGGCCTCGTCGGCGCCGCCCTCCTGGCGCCGCTCGTGATCGCGCACCTCATGGGCGAGCCGGTGGACGCTGCGAGCGCCCACGACGCGCCGACCGTGGCGCTGGCGCTCGTGCCGGTCGTCCTCGCGCTCCTTGCCACTGCGGCGATCTGGCGGGGGCGGCCGCTCCTGTCACGTCCGGTCCTCGTCCCAGCGGTCGGCTCGGCCCTCGCGGCGCAGGCGGTGGTGTGGGGCCTCCTCCTGCCGAGCTTGTCCGCCGTCTGGATCTCGCCCCGCCTCGTCGCCGCCGCCGAGGCCGTCGCGACCTGCCGCGAGCCACGGGTCGTCAGCGTCGGCGGCTACAACGAGCCGTCGATGATCTTCCTCGCGGGGACGGACACCGCCCTCGTCAACGCGGCCGAGGCGGTCGCCATCGCCGCACAGGAGTGCGCGGTGATCGCCGCCAGCGAGCGCCGACTGGAGGAGGTCCGCCTCGAAGCAGAGGCTGCGGGCGTCCCGCTGGCCGAGCTCGGCACCATCACGGGCTTCAACATCTCCAAGGGCGATCCGGTGTCCCTGACCCTGTTCGCCCGGGATCGACCCTGAGCTGTTGCTGCGAAGGGGCACCGCGTGCCCGCGGCGGCGGTGGCGACGGACGCCCGTCGCGCCCTCGCCTTGTGACGGCGCCCGCTCAGCGATAGGGACGGGCGAAGCAGCCGCCGCGATTCGCTCTCGCAGCCCCATGCCCGGACACCGCCATGCAAGCGCGTCTCACCGTCAGCCCGGCCGTCTCCATCGTCATCCCCGCGCGGGACGAGGCCGGCGCGATCGCAAGCCTCCTCGCCGAGATCGAGGCGTCCCCCCTCGGCGAGCCCTACGAGATCGTCGTCGTCGACGACGGCTCGACGGACGGGACCGCCGCTGCGGCGATGGCGTCCGGCGTCGCCAACCTACGCGTCCTGCGCCACGCGGTGGCCGGCGGTAAGTCGAGGGCGATCCGGGCGGGGGCACTCGCAGCCTGCGGCGACATCATCGTCACGGTCGACGGCGACGGGCAGAACGATCCACGGCACCTCTCGGACCTTGTCGAGCCGCTGCTCGCGGACCCTCGCGTGGGGATCGTCGCCGGACAGCGCATCCGCCGGCACGACGGCTGGGCCAAGAAGGCCGGCTCCCGCCTCGCCAACCGCATGCGCCGCGCGCTGCTCGCCGACGACACGCGCGACACCGCCTGTGGTTTGAAGGCCATGCGCCGCGCGCCCTACCTCGCGCTGCCCACCTTCGACAACAACCATCGCTTCCTCCCCGCGCTGTTCCTCTACGATGGCTGGCGCATCGCCCATGTTCCCGTCGCCGACCGGCCGCGCACGACGGGCCGCTCCAAGTACGGCATGGTCGACCGCGCGCTCGTCGGCCTGCCGGACCTCCTGGGCGTCTACTGGCTGCGTCGGCGCAGCGCGTGCCGGCCGACGGTGGTGGAGGTCACGCCGGAGGACGCCGATGTCTGACCTGTTGGCCGGCCTCGGCGCGTGGTTCCATGCGGTGTTCGTCGCCCAGTTCGACTTGTGGATCGCCATCGGCTTCGCGGCGCAGGCGATGTTCACCGCGCGCTTCCTCGTCCAGTGGATCGCGTCGGAGCGCGCTGGCCGCTCGGTGGTGCCCATCGCGTTCTGGTTCTTCTCCATCGCCGGCGGGGCGATCCTCTTCGTCTACGCCCTGTCGCGCCAGGACCCGGTCTTCATCGCCGGGCAGGGCACCGGCCTCCTCATCTACGCACGCAACCTTTGGCTCATCTTCCGCGAGCGCCGCTCCGCGCTCGCCAACGCGCCGACGATCTAGTCGGGCCGTGGATTCATGGCGTCGGAGGCGAGCCGATGCCTAGCATCCAACTCACCCTGAACGCCCCAGGACGGCGCAATAGCGTTGCGAGCATGCAGTGGCTGAAGTCGGCCAGGTTCGCTGACCCATCCGGTGACGCGCGTCGTCGGCGATGCTAGCCTCTCGCGGTACCGCGGGAGGGAACGATGGACGCCATCGTGGCAAGGCCGAACGACCTTGAGAGCTTTTGGATGCCCTACACCGCGAACCGGGACTTCAAGGCCCGGCCGCGAATGTGCGTGTCCGCCCGCGGCATGTACTACAGGTCCGCGGACGGCCGGCCGATCCTCGACGGCACCGCAGGGCTGTGGTGCGTCAACGCCGGGCACTGCGCGCCGCGCATCGTCGAGGCGGTGCAGCGCCAGGTGGCCGAGCTCGACTTCGCGCCGACCTTCCAGTTCGGACATCCCAAGGCGTTCGAGCTCGCCGGGCGACTTGCCCAGCTCTTTCCCCCTAGCCTCTCCCACGCGTTCTTCGCCAACTCGGGCTCGGAGGCGGTCGACACGGCGCTCAAGATCGCGCTCGCGTACCACCGCGCCCGCGGCGAGGGGCAGCGCACCCGGCTGATCGGCCGCGAGCGCGGCTATCACGGGTCCGGCTTCGGCGGCATGGCGGTGGGCGGCATCGCCAAGAACCGAGCGATGTTCGGGGCCATGGTCCAGCCCGTGGACCACCTGCGTCACACCCACCTTGCTGCGAACGCGTTCAGCCGCGGCGCTCCCGACCACGGCGCGGAGCTCGCCGACGACCTCGAGCGCCTCGTCGCGTTGCACGACGCGTCGACCATCGCCGCGGTGATCGTCGAGCCCCTCGCCGGGTCGACCGGCGTCCTGGTTCCACCGAAGGGCTACCTCGCCAGGCTCCGCGAAACGTGCGACCGCCACGGCATCCTCCTCATCTTCGACGAGGTCATCACCGGCTTCGGCCGGCTCGGCACCACCTCGGCCGCGGACTACTTTGGGGTGGTTCCCGACCTGATGGTCCTCGCCAAGGCGATCACCAACGCCGTCGTGCCCATGGGCGCGGTGATGTCGTCGGGTGCGATCTACGAGGCCGTCGTGGACGCCTCGCCGACGCCCATCGAGTTGTTCCACGGCTACACCTACTCCGGTCACCCCTTGGCGTGCGCCGCCGCGCTTGCCACCCTCGATGTCTACCGCGACGACGCGCTCTTCTCGCGTGCCGCCTCGCTGGCGCCGCTGTGGGAGGATGCGGTTCACCGCCTCGCGGACCGCCGTCACGTCGTGGACGTGCGCAACCTCGGCCTCGTCGGCGCCATCGAGCTCGCTCCCCGCGAGGGTGCGCCCGGGGCACGTGGGATGGACGCCGTGCAGCTCGCCTTCGACGCCGGCCTGATGATCCGCGTGACGGGTGACATCATCGCCCTCTCCCCGCCGCTCGTCATCACCGAGGACGAGATCGAGACCATCGTGTTGACGTTGGCGACGGTCCTCGACGCCGTGGAGTAGGAGGACCTCGGGGCGGCCCAGCCGGTCGCGACGTCGACGGACGCCACGAGCGATCGGCCAAGGGATCGGCACCTTGTCGGAGCGCCCCGCGATCGCTAGTTTCGGCCCCACGGGAGAGGTGCCGGAGCGGTCGAACGGGGCGGTCTCGAAAACCGTTGTACGGGCAACCGTACCGAGGGTTCGAATCCCTCTCTCTCCGCCATACCCAAGCGAGCGGATCCGGGGTCGAACCGCTTCGGGTCGGGCAACGGCCTTCTTGCAGCCTACCGACCGCTCGCTGCGCCGCCTCCGAGGTTCTGGCCGCAGATCCACAGCTTCTCCGCGCGTACGAAGGCGAGCCGGTCCAATCCGGCCAGTATTCAATCGAGAGCATGCAGAAGGTATCAGCCCGGCAAGGCGTGTCGGCGATCTCGTTGATCGCCTCGTTCCACTCCTCGTAGGGAACGCCGATCGATGGGTCGATGATCACCGCAGCGTCGTCGCCGCGGCGATGGATGAAGTAGCGGCTCTGTTCCCAACCCTCGCGGCGAGGACCGGCCCAGTCGTAGGCGTACCCCTCGACGGCCTCCTCGTTGAAGCAGACCCTCATGACGTTGGGGCCGACCAGCTCGCGCCCGTCCTCGTCGACGAGGCTTCCTAGCGGAAGTGTTGGCGTTCACCCGGGATGACCATCCTGTCTGGCAGGTCGGTGACCTTGATCCTGACGCCGGATGGCAGCGGCAGGAAGCTCGGCTCGGACGGCGCGGGCCAGAGCAGCCCGACGATCATCAGACCGACGATAACGATCGGGGGGTCAGCAGGACGATGCCGACAGCGTCAAGGATCCGCATCTCGATAGAGCGATGCCGACGGGTCAACGAGAATGCCTTCTTCGAAGGTTGAGCTCTACGTGCCGACGATGTCGTAGGGCGTCCAGCCGACCTCGCTCAGGTGCCGAAAGAACCCTTGAATAATATCATCCTCAGGGTCACCGAAAGGGCTGGCGGCAGCTTGAACCGCCTGGCGTAGATCGAGCGGGTCGGTGAACGTGTCCTCAAACGTGAATGTCATTCGGCCGCGAATACGAAGCATGTCGCCGACCCGACGCGCTTCGCCGTCAAACCGATAGACGACTGTCGACTCACCGTGCGCGAACGAGACGTCGCCGAAGCCATACCTCTGCGGGTCGCCAAACGCGAAGGGCCCCTCGCCGTTGGCGCGCGCCTTTTCGGCAATCTGATCCGACAGACGTCGAAACGCACCGTTGTCGCGGTCGAGCAGTTCGTGCGCCGCGTACTCGGTGACCCCGGGCAGGAACAAGCTCGCATGACATCGGCAGTCGTAGTCCTCGCCAGGATGCCCCGTTGGAGGAGGATCGTCCCACGAGAAGACCTTACCTGCGTTCCTGGCGTGCGAAAGCCGGACGCGCTCGCCCCCACGCGTGCGCCAGACGTAACGGCCGGACCGCTGGGCAAAATCGTAGATCGTCTCGTAGAACGGTTTGCCGGTCCGCGTGTACGCGTCGAGCGCTTGCTGCTCGACGTACCTCTCCGCTCTCCGGTTCGTCCGACACTTTCAAAGGGGCACGTCGGAGGAGCGCCGTGGGTCAGGTGGAAATGTTAGGCCGTGATCGAATGACGTGGACAACGAGGTGCGCACGGAGAACGAGGGCAGGAGATCAAATTCTGTTCGGCCATCTGGACCGGGTAAAAAAGCCGGAAAATGTTCGCCTTCAGTCCCTGTCCCTCCGCCGCTTGCCCTCGCGAGAGGTGTCTCCCAATCCGGCTGCGGCCGGATGTTCCCGATGGTTTCGAGGGTGATGCGGGAGGGGCTGAGCATTGGGTTCGACCCCCGTGCCGGCGGCGCCTACAGGTCCGCGCGGTGTCGACGCTGGCACGCCCGAGTGCCTGACGCTGGTCGCCGACGCCTGGCGCAAAGGCGTGCAGGTCGCCCCAGCTGGATCGGCTCGACGAACCGGTCAGTGGTCCCGGCACGGGACGTTTGCTCCCGCACACGACACCGTCAGAGCCAACTTGAACGATGCCCTGCGACCGCAAACCGGGCTGAGCCAGGCTGTCGGGCATCGTCCGGCGGCTGGGAGCGGTGCGCCGTGGGCCGACGGCCTGGAACGCCTCGGCCCTCCCATGACCTGCGACACGCCTCGTGCGGCGGCGCGAACGTTTCGCCGAACTCACCGAGGCGCACGGGGACCTTAAGTTCGTCGACGGCTCGTCGGTGCGCGTCCATCAGCATGGCGCCGACGGCAAGAGGGGGCCGACGACGCCGCGCGATGGGACGCTCGCGCGGCGGGCCGACCCCCAAGATCCAGCCCCGCGCCGACGCCGAGGGCCGTCCTGTCGCGCTGACGCTGACGCAAGGACAGGCGCACGACGGACGCTCGGCGGTCGATCTCGTTGCAGACGTCGGGCCCGATCATCCTCATCGCCGACCGCGCCGATGACCCCGACGCCCTGCGCGAGGCGATCGCCGGCCGTGGCGGATGGGCCGTGCGGCCGATGCCGAACCGGAAGCGTCCGCCGGCCTTCGGCGCCTTCCGCCACCGCCCTCGCAACCAGGTCGAGCGCTGCCTCGGCCACGTCGAGTCCATGCGCGCCGTCGCCACCCGCTCCGAGGAGGATCCGGCGCACCGTCTCGCCCTCGTGGAGCTCGCCGCGATCCGCCTCGGCTTCACCGGATCGAGGCGGTATCCTAGGGCGGGCGGACCGTCACGTCCCGCTTCAACAGCCGCTCGAGGAGAGGGCGGCGGCCGGCATCGGCGCCGCTCTGGGCGTGTGCCACCATGCTCTGGAAGAGCGCCAGGCCGTCCGTCGATCCGTGCAGCGCCTCCACCGCATCCTCCGGATGCGGCATCAGTCCAAGGACGTTACCGGCCTCGTTCGTGATGCCCGCGATGTCGTTCGCCGACCCGTTCGGGTTGTCGAGGTAGCGCAGGACAACGCGACCCTCGCCCTCGAGCCGCGCCAACGTCTCCTCGTCGGCGCGGTAGTTGCCGTCGTGGTGCGCGGTGGGCAGTCGGACGGTCGCGCCGCGGGAGTAGGCCGAGGTGAAAGCGGTCCGTGCCTCGACCCTGATGCGCACCGGCCGGCACACGAAGGTGAGCCCGGCGTTGCGCATCAAGGTGCCCGGCAGTAGGCGCGCCTCGGTGAGCACCTGGAAGCCGTTGCACACGCCGAGCACGTGGCCCCCCCGGGCCGCATGGTCGGCGACGGCGCGCATCACCGGCGAGCGCGCCGCGATGGCGCCTGGGCGAAGGTAGTCGCCATGGGCGAAGCCGCCCGGCACCACGACGAGGTCGACGTCCGGCAGCGTGGTCTCGCGGTGCCAGACCATGGCCGGCGCCGCGCCGCCGGCGATCCGGATCGCCCGGGCCGCATCCGCCTCGCGGTTGGAGCCGGGGAAGACGACGACGACCGAGCGCATCACCCCTCGATCGCGATGTCGTAGCGCTCGACGACGGTGTTGGCGAGGAGCGCCTCGCACATGGCGGCGACCTCCTCGCGGGCGGCGGCCTCGTCTCTTGCGGCAAGGTCGAGGTCGATCACCTTGCCCTGCCGCGCCGCGGTGACGCCGCCGAAGCCGAGCCCGGCCAGCGCCCCCTCGATGGCCTTGCCTTGCGGGTCGAGCACGCCAGGCTTCAGCGTAATGGTAACGCGCGCCCTCATCCCTGGTCTTGGTGTCCCTTCATCGGGTTCCGCGCAGTTGCTCGTAGCGGACGACCTGCTCCGGTGTGAGGAGGTCGCGCATGGCGATGTGGGCCTTCAGGTGGGCGGCGCGAAGCCGTGCTCGAGCGTCTCCAACGCGGTTGGTCGCGCGTTCCACCGCGGCATTATTGGCTCCGCCTTCGGCGAACAAGCGATCGAGCGTAAGCTCCTCGGCGACGACGCGCTTGCCGATCTCGATCGCTTCCTCCTTCATCGCCGCGAACAAGGCTTGCGTGCGCTGGTGGACCTCAGCCGTCATGGAAAGTTCTTCGGCCAGCTCCAACACGTGCATGGGCCCGGGATAACCGTTGAGCTCCGCGGCAAGGGCAAGGCCCATGCCGCGACCGTTGAGAAGGTCCTCGGCTTCCGCGTTCGACAGCGCCGCCTCCACCGTCCTCGCCTCGAGCCCACGGTAGGGGCTCGCGACTGGCATCGGCCCATGGGGAGGCTGGTGATGCCGTTCCGCGGCCGCTGCCACCGCAACTAGCGATGCTGTCAGGAGGAGCGCGATCGCGACGGCAGCCGCATGCTGCATGACCAGGCCCTGCCCCACCGAACGCCGCATCCGATCGGCCACCCTACTGCACCAGGGTCGGGCCGGAGACGGCCGGGCGCTCCTGCTCGGGCATGATGCCAAGGCGCCGGGCGACCTCCTGGTAGGCCTCCAACAGCCCGCCGAGGTCCTTGCGGAAGCGGTCCTTGTCCATCGCCTCATTGGTCTTGATGTCCCACAGGCGGCAGGAGTCGGGGCTGATCTCGTCGGCGACGACCACGCGCATGAGGTCGTTCTCCCACAACCGCCCGCACTCGATCTTGAAGTCGATCAGGCGGATGCCGACCCCCAGGAAGAGCCCTGCAAGGAAGTCGTTGACGCGCACGGCGAGGGCCATGATGTCGTCGAGCTCCTGCGGCGTCGCCCATCCGAACGCAGTGATGTGCTCCTCGGTGACGAGGGGATCCTCGAGCTCGTCGTTCTTGTAATAGAACTCGATGATGGAGCGCGGGAGCTGCGTGCCCTCCTCGAGCCCCAGCCGCTTGGCGAGGGAGCCGGCGGCGACGTTGCGCACCACCACCTCCAGCGGGATGATCTCCACCTCGCGGATGAGCTGCTCGCGCATGTTGAGCCGACGGATGAAGTGCGTCGGGATGCCCATCTCGTTGAGGTGGCCGAAGATGTGCTCGGAGATGCGGTTGTTCAGCACCCCCTTGCCGTCGATGACGGCTCGCTTCTTCGCGTTGTGCGCGGTGGCGTCGTCCTTGAAGTGCTGGATCAGCGTGCCGGGCTCGGGCCCCTCGTAGAGGATCTTGGCCTTGCCTTCGTAGATGCGGCGACGACGGCTCATGGGGATGTACCGGTGAGGGTTGGGCGGCTTCATTCGATCGGTGCAACGTCGCTCTAGTTCAAGAGGGGTTCGTGCGACCCTAAGGGTCCAAGCTTGCCCGATGGGCCCCGCGCGCCGATGCGCCGCGACGCTAGCCCATCGCGGCCCGCTCCTCAATGCCGCGAGTCCTACACGGCGTTGACAGCGCGGGCGAACCGCGGGTTAGTCGCCAGACGGGGACCTGCTGGGGAGGACGTGAGGATGGCGCAGTTCGATGACCGCGAGAGGGCGTTCGAGTCCCGTTTCGCCCACGACGAGGAGCTGCGGTTCAAGGCGCTGGCACGGCGCAACAAGCTCCTCGGTCTGTGGGCGGCGCAGAAGCTCGGCCGCTCGGGCGACGCGGCGGAGGCCTACGCCAAGGAGGTCGTGCGGTCCGACTTCGCCGAGCCCGGGGACGAGGACGTCTTCCGCAAGGTGCGCGGGGATTTCAACGCCGCCAGCGTCGACGTCGACGACGAGGAGCTGCGGCTCAAGATGCGCGAGCTCCTCGTGGAGGCCGCCGAGCAGCTCTCCTGAGCCAATCGAGGCGCTACTCCCGCCCGTCCGGCGGCGTCTGCGTGACGCCGGTGGTCGGCAGCCCGGAGTCGAGCGTCTCGTTGTCCGACGAGAAGACGTACATGTAGGCGAAGATCGCGAACAGTGCGGCGATCGTCGTCGAGATGATGAGGACGATGAACGTCCGCCTGCCGAACTCGCCCTGACGGGCCTCGTCCGCGTTGCGGTCTTCCGACATGGCTGTCCTTTCGCGTCCTTACATCTCCCATCACATATCGACTCGACGCGGCGGAACAAGTCCCACCGCGGAACCGTGACGCCGCGGGCGCCTTCGACGACCGCCCTCGCCGGCCGTTGTGGCGCGGCAGCCACTGCGGTGAAGTTCCATGCGCGTCCAGTCCCTCACGCAGGCCATACAGGCTTTCCATCTGCGGCTGCAGCGGCGATCGTCCGCCCAACTGGAGGGGTGATCGATGGCGCGGTGTGTGTGGAGTGCGGTCTTCCTGGCGGCGACTGGTCCCGTGATGGCGGCTGACCTTGTGGACACCGTCGCCGTCCCCGAGGCGGTCGAGTACCGCGACATCGTGATCGACCTCGGGCTCGGGGCTGCCGTGGGCCCGGAGTTCCCGTCCGCCAAGGACTACATCGTGACGCCTTGGCCCATCGCACGGCTGCGCTTCCTGCGCCTGCCGGTGTTCGGCGAGGTGGTCACCGGGCAGGAGCAGCGTTTTACGCTCTACCCGTCGTTCGACTTCATCGGCGAGCGCGACGAGGATGACGCTGACTACCTCGACGGCGTGGGGGACACCGACTTCGCCGTCGAGCTCGGCGCCGGCGCTGCGGTGCGCTTCGGCTTCATGCGCGCGTTCGCCGAGGTGCGCTACGGCGTCACGGGGCACGACGGCTTCGTGGGAGAGGCCGGGCTCGACTTCGTCTACGACGCCCACGACCGGTTCGAGTTCCGCGTCGGCCCCCGCGTCAGCGCAGCCACGGACGACTACATGGACATCTACTTCTCCGTCCCCGAGCGCGCGACCCAGCTCGACGAGTTCGACGCGGACGGCGGCTTCAAGGACGTCGGCATCGAGGCGCAGGCGATCTACGCGCTCACCGAGCGCTGGCGGCTGCACGGACAGGCCGAGTACACCCACTTCGTGGGCGATGCGCTGGACAGCCCCATCGTCGAGGAGGGCAACGACGACGAGTTCACCGTGCGGCTCGGCCTCACCTACCGGTTCGGCCTCGACCTCTACTGATCGCTTCGCGCGGCGGCAGCGTCCGCTGCTGGAGACCCCCCGACGGGCCGCGGCAGCCTCAGCGCCAGAGCGACACGCAGGGGATCTTCGAGCGGTCGCAGCGTGCGGCATACTTGCGCGCGATGTCCGTCACCTCCGCCATCAGCCCCGCCTCCAGCGTGATCGGCTGGAGGCCGAGGTTGAGGAAGCGGTCGTGCTCCACGTGCAGCTCGTTCTCCGCCGCCTCGTTGCGCGGGTTGTCGAGGTAGGCGACCTCCACGCCCGTGCGGTCGGCGATCATCTTCGCCAAGTCGCGGATGCGGTGCGTCTCGGTCATCTGGTTGAGGATGTTGACCCGCTCGCCGGCCTGCGGCGGGTTCTCGATGGCGAGCTCCACGCAGCGGCACGTGTCGCGGATGTGGATGAAGGCCCGGGTCTGCCCGCCCGTGCCGTGCACCGTCAGCGGGTACTCGATGGCCGCTTGCATGAGGAAGCGGTTGAGCACCGTGCCGTAGTCGCCGTCGTAGTCGAACCTGTTGATCAGCCGCTCGTCCAGCATCGTCTCGTCGGTCTGCGTCCCCCAGACGATGCCCTGATGCAGGTCCGTGATCTTCACCTTGTCGTTCTTGTTGTAGTAGAAGAAGAACAGCTGATCCTGCGTCTTCGTCATGTGGTAGATCGAACCGGGATTGGCCGGGTAGAGTATTTCTTGATCGGTCAGCCCGTGATCGGTGTCGACCTTGATCCGCAGGTAGCCTTCGGGGATCTTCATCCCGGCGGTGCCGTAGCCGTAGACGCCCATGGTGCCGAGGTGGACGAGGTGGACGTCGACGCCCGACTCCACGATGGCGCACAGGACGTCGTGCGTGGCAGTCAGGTTGTTCTTTACCGTGTAGCGCTTGTGCGTCGGCGACTTCATCGAGTAAGGAGCGGCGCGCTGCTCGGCGAAGTGCACGATGGCATCGGGCCGCTCGTCGACGATGAGCGAAAGGAGGCGGTGGTAGTTCTCGCCGACCGTGAAGTTGACATACCGGATGGTCTCTCCGCTGACCTCCCTCCAGGCGGTGAGGCGCTCGGACAGGTGACGGACCGGCGTCAGCGACTGCACCTCGAGCTCCACGTCGATCTTCCGACGCGACAGGTTGTCGACGACGATCACATCGTGACCTCGTTTGGACAGGTGCAGGCTGGTGGGCCAGCCGCAGAACCCGTCACCGCCAAGGACGACGATCTTCGCCATGAGGGACTACTCCGAGGAAGGGTCGTTCCGACCGAATGGAGTGGGGAGCTGAGGCGGAGGGGTGGTCGCGCCCTCCCGCATCGACGCGGGTTCCGTGCCTTACACACAAACCGGCGAAGGGTTAAAGAGGTCCCGACCGCTTGGCGTGCAGGTCGATAACGGTGCAGCTGGCCCCGTCCTGCAGCCTTTGGTAGGCAACACGCGACGCACCCAGAAGGCGCCAATGACCGTTTATCCCGTCATCCTGGCCGGCGGACGCGGCACACGCCTGTGGCCACTGTCGCGGTCGGACAAGCCCAAGCAGTTCCTGCCCATGCACGGCGAGCACAGCCTGTTCCAACGCACCGTGGAGCGTCACAAGAAGGTCGAGGGCCTCGGTCGACCGCTGGTCGTGTGCGGCGAGGCCGACAGGTTCCAGGTGGACGACGGCCTCGCTGGGATCGGTGTGACGGACGCCACGGTGATGCTCGAGCCGCAGAGCCGCAACACAGCGCCCGCGATCGCTGCGGCAGCGGAGGCCCTCCTGCGTGAGGATCCCGAGGCGGTGCTCTTCGTTCTGCCGTCCGATCACCTTCTCACCCCGGACGACGCGTACTTCGCGACGCTGGATGCCGCCTTCGCCGCCGCGCGCGCCGGCAAGATGGTCACCTTCGGCGTCGTGCCCACCCATCCGGAGACTGGCTACGGCTACATCAAGGCGAACGGCGCGGCTGGGCCGATCCTGCCGGTGGAGCAGTTCGTCGAGAAGCCCGCGGTGGACGAGGCCGGCCGCATGGTCGCGGACGGGGCGTATTACTGGAACGCGGGGTTCTTTGCCCTCAGCGCTCGCGCGCTCATCGAGGAGCTTGAGCGCACCGCTCCGGACGTCGTCCGCGCCGCTGCCTCCGCGGTGGGCGCGGCGCAGGTGCGCCCCGGGTGCATCGTGTTGCCGGCCGACCCCTACGCGCGGGCGCCAGACATCTCCATCGACTACGCGCTGTTCGAGCGCACCGACAAGGCGGTCGTCGCGCCGATCACCTGCCGCTGGTCCGACGTCGGCTCCTGGAGCGCCTACTGGGACACCCTGGAGAAGGACGGCGACGGCAACGCCGTCCGCGGCAAGGCGATCACGGTCGACACGCGCGACAGCCTCATCGTCTCGCACAGGGCCGACGTGGTCGCGCTCGGCGTGGACCGGCTCGCGATCGTCGCTGCGGACGATGCGATCCTCGTCTGCCCCCTCGACCGGGCACAGGACGTCAAGACCGTCGTCGAAACGCTGAAGGCGCGGCGCCGCAACGAGCTCCTCGACGTGTCGCCGACGGTGACGCGCCCGTGGGGCGGATACACCTCGATCATGAGCGGGCAGCGCTTCCAGGTGAAGCACCTGTTCGTCCTGCCCGGCAAGCGGCTGTCCCTGCAGAAGCACCATCACCGCGCCGAACACTGGGTGGTGGTGCGCGGCACCGCCGAGGTGACCGTCGATGATGCGGTGCAGACCCTGTCGGAGAACCAATCCACCTACATCCCACTTGGCGCGGTGCACCGCCTGGCGAACCCGGGGCGCATCCTACTGGAACTCATCGAGGTGCAGACGGGCTCCTACCTCGGCGAGGACGACATCGTGCGCCTGGAGGACGAGTGGGGCCGCGGTTGAGCATCGGTCGGCCACATCCCGCAGGCGTCTCGCGGCGCGTGCGAGGGTCGTCGCCATGCGTTGTTCGATCAGGCGCGAAGCTATAAGGCTCGCGCGCTAGAGCGGTTTGGGGTTAGGTGAGACCGCCCAACCCCATGACGACCGCTCTCAATCTACGGGCTAGAGCATCTCAGCTGGGTCCAAGAACACCCAGGATGCTCTAACGCACCTGCAAGAGGCGTCGCTCATGTCGATCCCGACACCCCTCCGCCGCGATGGATTCGAGCGGTTCTGGCCGTGGCCGGGGAACGCGTTCCTCGCCCTGTTCGCCGCCTGGGCGTTCTACATGGGCCAAAGCGCGGAGCTCGAGGACGTACGAACCGCGTTCTTCGGCCTCGGCGCAGTGACCCTCGTCGTCCTGCTGTTCGGCCTTCGCAGCATCGGCCGCAGGAGGAGGATCGTCGCGCCGTCCCTGCGCACGGGAACGTCACCGGAGAGCGCCGTTCCCGTGCCGGTGCTTGCGCCGCTTGCTCGGTCGCGGGACGAGAACGTCGCCCCCGATCCTCAGGGCGATGCGGTGGCGCCGCTGCAGCCGGGTGATCCCACGCCGCTTCGCCGGCTGATCGAGGAGGAGGTTGTCGCCGCGCCACCGTCCTCGCACGGCCCACAGCCCTCGGGGCGCGACCTCGAGGCACGGATCAACCGCGAGAAGGCCGAGCGCGGGGCGCAGATCGTCAAGCTCGAAACCGTCTTGGTCGACCGTCTCTACGCGATCGAGGCGCGGCTACCGCCGGAGGGCGCAGCATACCCGCAGTCCGACCCCGAGGACTTCGACCGCCTGGTCTTGCGCATGAGCGAGCTGATCGACGAGGCGCTCGATGCGCGGCTGCCGGCCTCGGGCGAACTGTCGACGGACGACCGCGGGGCGCTGCAGTTGGCGGCGCAGATGGCCGCCATGCGTAGGAATTTCGAGGCGGTTCAGGCCGCCTGGCACGAGGAGCGAGCCACGCTGCGGCGCGAGCTCGAGGCGCTGCGTGCCGACGCCACCACCATCGCGAAGCAGCGCTCGTCGGACGGCGCCGATGTCCTGGCGCGCATGGAGGCGATGGAGGCGACCGCAGCGGGCCGGATCGAGGAGGCGCGCCGCCTCGTCGACGACGCGCGCAAGGCCTCCGAGGCGATGGCGAAGGAGATGTCGCGGCTCGACGCCGTGGCGCTCGACCTCGGTCGCCGCCTGGAGCGCGCCTCCGAGCCTGCGGGCGAGCAGGAGCGGGTGCCGGCCGACGTCGGCGCCCTGCGCGAGGCGCTGCGCACCATCATCTCGCAGAACCAGGAGATCCGCGCGCAGCAGGACGCGCTCTCAGCGCGCTTCGGTGGTGCTCGCCTCAAGGGGGACGTGGGCCGGAGCGACGGCTGACCGTCGGCCCCGCCCGCCCCGTCAGTGGGCGAGGATCTGGCTGAGGAACAGCTTCGTGCGCTCGTGCTGCGGGTCGGTGAAGAACGGCTCGGGCGCGTTGCTCTCGACGATCTGGCCCTGATCCATGAAGACCACGCGGTTCGCCACCTGACGCGCGAAGCCCATCTCGTGGGTGACGCAGATCATCGTCATGCCCGACTGCGCGAGGTCGACCATCACGTCGAGCACCTCCTTGATCATCTCGGGGTCGAGGGCGGAGGTCGGCTCGTCGAACAGCATGACGTTGGGCCGCATGCACAGCGCCCGTGCGATGGCGACGCGCTGCTGCTGCCCGCCTGAGAGCTGGCCCGGATACTTGCCCGCCTGCTCGGGGATCCGCACGCGCTCGAGGAACTGCATGGCGAGCTCGTTCGCCTCGCGCTTGGGCATCTTCTTCACCCAGATCGGCGCGAGCGTGCAGTTCTCGAGGATCGTGAGGTGCGGGAACAGGTTGAAGTGCTGGAACACCATGCCGACGTCGCGGCGGACCTCGTCGATCTTCTTGAGGTCCGTGGTGAGCTCGACGCCGTCGACGACGATGCGCCCCTCCTGGTGCTTCTCGAGCGCGTTGATGCAGCGGATGAGCGTCGACTTGCCCGAGCCCGACGGCCCGCAGACCACGATCCGCTCGCCCTTGCGAACGGTGAGGTCGATGTTCTTGAGGACATGGAACTCGCCGAACCACTTGTTCATCCCCGCGATCTCGATGGCGACCTCGTCGGAGACCGTCATCTTCGCGGGCTCCCCGGAGGGCGAGGCGATCGGCTGGCGTTCGGTGACGGCTGCGTCGGTCATGGGGTCCTCGTTCAGCGGTTGTCCGACGCCCGCAGGCGCGTCTCTAGGAACATCGAGTAACGTGACATGCCCCAGCAGCACACGAAGAACAGCGCCGCGATGAAGCCGTACATCTCCCAGATGATGCCGTTCCAGGCTGCGTCGGCGAGGATCGGCTTGGTCAGTCCCAACGGATCGAGCAGCCCGATGACGGCGACCAGCGTCGTGTCCTTGAACAGGCCGATGAAGGTGTTGACGATGCCGGGGATGGAGATCTTGAGCGCCTGGGGCAGGACGATGAGCCCCATCGACTGCCAATAGGTGAGCCCCAGCGTATCGGCGGCCTCGTACTGTCCCCTGGGAAGCGCGGCGAGCCCGCCGCGAACCACCTCGGCCATGTAGGCGCTTGCGAACAGCGTCACCATGATGAGGACGCGCAGCACGAGGTCGAAGCTGGTCCCCGGCGGCAGGAAGTAGTTGAGCAGCGTCGAGGCGACGAACAGCAGGGTGATCAGCGGCACCCCGCGGATGAACTCGATGAAGGTGACGCACACGATCCTGAGGATCGGCAGCTTCGACTGCCGCCCGAGCGCGAGGAGGACGCCGAGCGGCAGCGAGCCTGCGATGCCGGTGAGGCCGATCACCATCGTGAGCAGGAAGCCACCGAAGCGGGACGTCTCGACGGGCTGCAGCACAGGCCCGCCCCACAACAGGACGAACGCGATGAGCGGGTACAGCGCGGTGACGACGAACCACCAGCGCTTGTGATGCGGCTGCCCGAGGAGGAGCGCGACGGCACCGGCGACGAGGGCCACTGCCACCGTGGGGTTCGCCAGCGCACCGACCTCGCCCACGCGCACGGCGACGACGACCTCAAGCGCGAGGACGACCGCCATCGCCCAAGCGATCGGCCGCGCCGTGCGGAACAGGATCGGCACCACCGCGACGATCAGGAGGAGGAAGGCGACGTTGGGCCGCCAGCGCAGGTCCACGGGGTAGAAGCCGTACATCATCTGGCCGAAGCGCTCGCGGATGACCGCCCAGCACGCCCCGCGCTCGCCCTCCCCGAAGGTCGCCACGACGATCTGGCGGCACTCGTCGAGCGAGCTCGCGTTCCACACCGACTGCAGCACCGCCCACTCGATGACGCCGGGCAGGACGAGGGCGAGGACCACCACGCACGCGGCGGTCAGCGCCGCGTTCAGCCAGGAGGAGAAGAGGTTCGCGCGCAGCCAGCCGACCGCACCCACGGTGGAGCCCGGCGGCGGTGCCTCCTCGTAGCGCGTCGGCGCGACGTAGGGGACGGTCTCGGCGTGGGTCCCGCTCATCCTAGCGCTCCACCAGCGAGACGCGCGCGTTGTAGGCGTTCATCACCGCCGAGATGGCGAGGCTCACCAAGAGGTAGAACGCCATCAGGAGGAGGATACATTCCATCTCGCGGCCCGTCTGGTTCAGCGTGATGCCGCCCAAGGTGCCGGTGGCATCCATGTAGCCGACGGCGATGGCGAGGGACGAGTTCTTGGTGAGGTTGAGGAACTGGCTGATGAGCGGCGGCACGATGACGCGCAGCGCCTGCGGCAGGATGACAAGGCTCATCGCGCGGTTCGGCCTCAGCCCCAGCGCGAAGGCCGCCTCGCTCTGTCCGTGGCTGACGGCGAGGATGCCCGCGCGCACGATCTCCGCGATGAAGGCGCCGGTGTAGAGCGACAGCGCGAGCCACAGCGCGATCAGCGAGTCGCGCATGAAGATCCCGCCCTGGAAGTTGAAGCCGGCGAGCTCGGGGAGCTCGAACGTGATGGGCTGGCCG
This sequence comes from Acuticoccus sp., assembly GCF_965213555.1. GTDB lineage: Bacteria > Pseudomonadota > Alphaproteobacteria > Rhizobiales > Amorphaceae > Acuticoccus. The sequence goes on from NZ_OZ243890.1 coordinate 3,985,277, forward strand.
AGCGCAAGGGTGGCGAGCGCCGTCGGCACGACGAGGAGACCGAGGCCGATGAGGAGGACCGGCGTCTGCGCCCCGGTCGCCTCCTGCCGGCGGCGCGCCCACGCCCGGAGGAGGACGATGCCGACGATGGAGGCGGCGAGCACCGCGAGAACCACGCCCGAGCCCTCGCCGAACACCGGCGCAGGCACGTAGAAGCCGCGGTTCGTCAGCACGACCGCGCCGGTCTCCACGTCGCGGTAGTCCCGCGGCGAGGGCAGCGACTCGTTGACGAGGGCCGCGACGAGCAGGATCCAGATGAGGATCGGAACGTTGCGGAACGCCTCGACGTAGACCGCCATGAGCTTGGCGATGAGCCAGTTCTTTGACAGGCGCAGGACGCCGGCCGAGATGCCGAGTACGGTCGCGGTTACGCAGCCCATCGCGGCCACGAGGAGCGTGTTCAGGATGCCGACGACCGCCGCGCGCGCGTTGGTGTCGCGGCTGTCGTACTCGATGAGGCGTTGGTTGATGTCGTAGTTCGCCGGCTGCCAGAGGAAGCCGAAGTCGAAGTCTTTGCCGAGGGCGTTGAGGTTGGTGATCGTGTTGGAGACGAGCCAGCCGACGCCGAGCATCAGGAGGATCATCGTGATCGCCTGGATGAAGCCCGAGCGGTAGCGCTCGTCCCGCCACAGCATCTCGATGCGGAAGACCGGAGAACCGGGGCTCGTGGCAACGCTCATGGGTGCGCTCCAGGTGCGGGTGCGGACCGGACGGCCCGCACCCTTGGCGTCAGCGGCTCAGCGGATCGGCGGGGCGTAGAGGATGCCACCCTCGGTGTAGAGTGCGTTCAGCCCGCGCTCGAGGCCGATCTGCGTGTCCGGCCCGAGGTAGCGATCGAAGATCTCGCCGTAGTTGCCGACGGCGGCGATCGCGCGGACCGCCCAGTCGTTGTCGAGGCCGAGCATCGCGCCGTACTCGCCCTCGACGCCCAGGAGGCGGGCGACGTCCGGGTTGAGGTCGGTCTGCTGCGCCATCTCCTCGACGTTCGCCTGCGTGACGTCCTTCTCCTCGGCGAGGATCAACGCGCGGACCACCCACGAGACGATGTCGGACCACTCGTCGTCGCCATGGCGCACCAGCGGCGCGAGCGGCTCCTTCGAGATGATCTCGGGCAGGATGACGTGCTCGTCAGGGTTCTCGAACGAGGCGCGGACGGAGGCGAGGCCGGACGCGTCGGTGGTGTAGGCGTCGCATGCGTCGGCGAGGTACTTCTGCTGCGCCTCGTTGTCGGTCTCGATGGGGACGGGCTCGTAGTCCATGTCGTTGGCGCGGAAGTAGTCCGCGAGGTTGAGCTCGGTGGTCGTGCCGGTCTGGATGCAGATGGTCGCCCCGTCGAGGTCGAGCGCGCTCGAGACCCCGATGTCCTTGGGCACCATGAAGCCCTGCCCATCGTAGTAGTTCACCGGAGCGAAGGTGAACTTGAGGTCGGCGTCACGCGACAGCGTCCACGTCGTGTTGCGCGCGAGCACGTCGACCTCGCCGGACGCGAGGGCCGTGAAGCGCGTCTTGCCGGTCAGCGGGGTGAACTCGACCTTCGAGGGGTCGTCGAAGATCGCCGCGGCGATGGCGCGGCAGATGGCGATGTCGAACCCTTGATACTGGCCCTGCGCGTCGGTGAAGGAGAAGCCGGCGAGGCCGGTGTTCGTGCCGCAGTTCAGCGTACCGCGGTCCATAACCTGCTGCAGGGTCGAGCTCTGCGCGAGCGCCTGTCCGCTGAGCGCGAGCGAGGTGACCGCGGCGGCGGTCACCAAGTGGGAAACTTTCATGTGTGCTCTCTCTACCTTCGGTCCGGGCGGAATCTTCGTCCGCTTGCGAGTTCGTCGTGCAACGACCGTGCCACCGCGCCGCGCGGCAGCCCCGACCTGGTCGCAAGACTTGCGCGAGCATAGTGAGACGGACGAGCCGCGCCAACGCCTTGAAGGAATTTTTGTATGGACGATGACAGCTCGACCGGCGGACCGGTCCGGCGCACGGCGACGACGATCACCCAGGCTGGACGCGATCCGGCCTCGTTCCACGGCTTCGTCAACCCGCCCGTCGTGCGCGCCTCGACCGTGCTCTACCCGGACGTTGCGACCTCGCACAGCCGCGCCCAGCGCTACACCTACGGCCTCAGCGGCACGCCCACCACCGACGCGCTATGCGCGGCGATGAACGCGCTCGAGGGGGCCGAGGCGACCGTCCTCACCTCGAGTGGGCTGTCCGCCTGCACGCTCGCCATCGCCTCGTCGGTCGGGGCCGGCGACCGGCTCATCATGGTCGATCCGGTGTACAGCCCGACGCGGCGCTTCTGCGACGGCATGCTGGCGCGGTTCGGCGTCACCACGGTCTACGTCGATCCGCTGGACCTCGCCGCCTACGAGCGCGAGGTCGCCCTCGGCGCCGCGGCGGTCTTCCTGGAGGCGCCGGGCTCGCTCACCTTCGAGGTGCCGGACGTGCCGCGGATGGCCGCCATCGCGAAGTCCGCCGGAGCGACCGTGATGATCGACAACACCTGGGCGACGCCGCTCTACTTCCGCCCGCTGGAGCACGGCTGCGACCTATCGATCCACGCGGCGACGAAGTACCTCGCCGGCCACTCCGACCTCCTGCTCGGCACGATCTCGGGCCGCGGCGGGGCGATCGCGCGCGTCGCCGACGCACGACGGGACTTCGGCGAGGGCGTCGGACCGGACGACGTTTTCGCCACCTTGCGCGGCATCCGAACGCTGCACGTTCGCCTGCCGCACTTCGAGCGCAATGCCAGGATCGTCGCCGAGTGGCTGGGCGGGGACCCGCGGGTGTCGCGCGTGCTCTACCCAGCGCTCCCCGACGCGCCGGGGCACGCCATCTGGAAGCGCGACTTCGACGGCGCGACGAGCCTGTTCGCCATCACCTTCCAAGGCCGCAGCGAGGGCGAGGTAGCGCGCTTCGTGGACGGGCTGAGGCTGTTCGGCATCGGCGCGTCGTGGGGCGGGTTCGAGAGCCTCGCCACCATGCCGCCGCTCGGCAAGATCCGCACCGCCAAGCGCTGGCCGGACGACGAGCCGTTGGTGCGCCTCCACGTCGGCCTTGAGGACCCGGCCGACCTCATCGAGGACCTCGACCAGGCGATGGCTCACCTGTGACGACCCGCGCTCCAGCAGGCTGTTTCTGTAATCGGGCGCTCTCCGTCAAGCCGCTGAAGTGAACCTGCCGAGGCTCTTGCTTCTGTTCGTGGTCGCCGGTGGCGTCACATGATCGGGTCGGAGGGGACTGGCGAGCGCATCTGAAGATCGGGCTTCAGAACCCAAGCCTGCTATCGGCTTCGCCAGACCCGCCGTCCCCAGCAGGGACCTCTTCAGCTCCCTTCGGAGCCGTGGTGGAGGAGCCGCCGGTAGGCGGCCGATCAGGCCGTTGCCGACCAACGGAACTCGGTGCCGTCGAGCCACATGCGGTGGAGGATGACGGCAATCTTGCGCGCGACGGCGACCTTCGCCGTCTTCAGCCCCGCCCGCCCGGCCAGGCGCGTTCCCCAGGCCTTCAGGGCGCTCCACCTCGTGACGCGAGTGAGAAGTGCGCTCGCAGCCTCGAAGAGGACGGCGCGCACGGCCGGGTCGCCGATCCTGCTGATCCGTCCGCTGCGGTCGATCTCCCCCGACTGGTAGCGTCGCGGCGTCATGCCGAGATAGGCCCCGACCGTGCGGGAGCGACTGAAGCGGGCCGGTGCGTCGATCGCCGTCTTGAAGGACAATGCCGCGATCGGGCCCACTCCCGGCACCGTCTTGAAGCGGCGGCAGGTCTCGTCCTCACGCACGATCCTCAGAACCATGCGGTGCAGCGTCCGGTACGCTTCGAGGAGCGCGTCGCGCACGTTAAGAAGGGGCTCGGCGATGGCGCACAGCATGACCTGATCGGCGACGAGCTCGCGCACCCGTGCGGCGAAGCTGCAGCGCGTCGTCGGGCCGATCCGCAAGCCAAAGGTCTTCATCAGCCCGCGCAGCTCGTTCTCTGCGTTCTGGACCCGGTTTAGGGTCGACTTGCGCGCGCTCAGCAGAAAGCGCAGCTCCTGCGAGCGTCTCGACTTGACGTGAACCGCTCGAAACCATCCGATCCGCACCACCTGTGCGATGCCGCGTGCATCGTTGCGGTCAGTCTTGTTGAGGGTGCCTGCCAATGTCGCCTTCAGGCGCCGGACCTCGAGACACACAACCGGCCATCCAGCCTCGCTCATCTCCTGGAACAGCCATTCCGACAGCGAGCAGGCCTCGATCCCGATCCGCTCGACGTCCGTGTGGTACGGCTTGAGGATGGCCACGATCGCTGCAGGATCCGTTGCAACCCTCGTCTCGTGGACGCTCCGCCCATCATGATCGACGACGCAGACAGAGGTCTCGACCTGGGAGATGTCTAATCCGGCGTAAAGCTTCATGGTCGGGCTCCTTCCTGTTCGGCGAGCCAGTCGTGACACGACGGTCAGCGTGTTGCTCGCCCGATTACCCGATCTGAAGACGTTGCGCGGACGCACGCGCGGCGTGTCTGCCGTCGAGGTGCCCTGCTCGAGCACGGAGGGGACAGCCGCTGTCGCCCCAGCTTGCCGACCGCGCCATTCATGGTGACGTGCGGCCTGACCGTCCGCCGCCGAAGCTCGGACGAGACCATCCCCTCCGACCCGTCCCGAGACCCACGCACCGCGAGGCTCTTCTGCTCGCTCCGGACGGGGGAAACACGATCGGCAGGACGGGGCCCGCGACGTCTTCCGCAGCCTGCTAGAGCCCGGGCGGCGACGGCAGCGGGATGTCCTCCAAGGTGAGGCCGCTGTTGAGCACGGCGAGGACACCGGCGAACACGACGGCCGCAGCGAGCGTGGTGAGGAGCACGCGCCGGCCGAGTCGCGAGTGGGCGGGCGCGCCACGGTCGGCCCCGGCGACGCGCGTCTCCTCGGTGTCGGGATCGCGGTTGCCGATAGCGAGGACCGGGAAGAAGATGAGCCACCAGATGATGAAGTAGATCGCGATGGCGCTGACGACGTCCATCAGACCTCTTCGAGCTCGGTGAGCACGCCGCCGACGTCCTTCGGGTGGACGAACAGCACCGGCTTGCCGTGGGCGCCGATCTTCGGCTCGCCATCGCCCAGCACCCGAGCGCCGTCCTGCCTCAGCCGCTCGGCCGCCAAGCGGATGTCGCTCACCTCGTAGCAGACGTGGTGCAAGCCGCCCGCCGGGTTCTTCTCGAGGAACGGTGCGATCGGCGAGCCCTCGCCGATCGGCTCCAAGAGCTCGACCTTCGTGTTGTCGAGGACGACGAAGACGACGCGCACGCCGTGCTCAGGCAGGTCCTGCGGCTCGGACACCTCGGCCCCCAACGCACCGCGATAGATCGCGGACGCGGCGGCGACGTCCCTCGTCGCGATGGCAACGTGGTTCAACCGCCCGATCATCGCTCCTCCTCCGCTCGCTTCGCCGTCCCCGCCGTCGACGCGCGAACCGCCTCACGATGCGCTGACGACGAAGACGTGGCAGAGCGGCTTCTTGCCCCAGCGCTGGGCCATGTGCGCGCGGATCGCGCGCCGCGCCGCTTGCACCACGACGTCGCGGTCGCGGCGACGATGGCGCGGGATCGAGCCCACCGCCGACGCGACCTCGTCCACGAGCTGCTCGCGGAACGTCTCGCCGCTGTCGTCGTGCGTCGGCACACCCATGAGGACCACGCTCGGCTCATCGTCGAGCTCGAAGCGGTCGTCCAGGGTGACGACCGCGGTGACGACGCCGGCGAACGCGAGGGCCCGACGCTCGCGCACGTTGCTCGCCTCGGGGGTGCGCAGCAGGCGCCCGTCCATGAACAGGATGTCCGTCGGCACCTCGTCGATGACCTGGGCGGGCGAGGGCGACAGGCGGACCATCTTGCCGTTCTGCGTCACGACGATCTCGGCGATCCCTGCGTCGCGGGCGAGCTTTGCCTGTGCCGTCAGGTGCACTGGCTCGCCGTGGACCGGCACGAGGATCTGCGGCTTCAGCCAGGCGTAGAGCTCCATGAGCTCGTCGCGCCGAGGATGTCCCGAGGTGTGGACGAGGCCGTCGGCGTCGGTGATGACGTCGATGCCCTGGAGCGCGAGCCCGTTGACCACCTGCCCGACCGCCTTCTCGTTGCCGGGGATAGTACGGGAGGAGAAGATCACCCGGTCCCCTGCCGACAGCGCCACGCGTGGATGTCCGTCGCTCGCGATGCGGGCGAGCGCAGCGCGGTCCTCGCCCTGGCTCCCCGTCAGCAGGATCAAGACCTTGTCGCGTGGGAGGTGGCCGACGTCGTCCTCCGTCAGGAAGCGGGGCAGACCGTCCATGAAGCCGCACTCGGTGGCGACCTCGATGACGCGGCGCATCGCCCGTCCCATGACGACGACGTGCCGGTCGCTGGCCGCCGCCGCCTCGCAGATCGCCCTGATGCGGGCGACGTTGGAGGAGAACGCGGTGACGGCTACCCGGTGAGGCGCGGTCTCCACCAGCTTGCGCAGCCCCTCGGCGACGTCCCGCTCGGACGGCGAGCGACCGGACCGGATCGCGTTGGTCGAGTCGCACATGAGGGCCAGCACGCCCGCCTCACCCAGCGCGCGGAAGCGGTCGATGTTAATCGCGGTGCCGATGCCCGGCGTCGGGTCGATCTTCCAGTCGCCGGAGTGGACGATGAGCCCGTGCGGCGTCTCGATCGCAAGGGCGTTCGGCTCGGGGATCGAGTGGGAGACTGGCACGAGCTCGACGCGGAAGGGCGGCAGGTCGATGACCTCACCCTGCGCCACGACCGTCACGTCGGGCGTGACGATCTTGTTGTTCTCGAGCGCCTTCGCCTTCAGCAGGCCGGCGGCGAACGCGGTGGCGAACACCGGCACCTCGAGCCGCGGCCACAGGTCGAGGAGCGCCCCGTAGTGGTCCTCGTGCGCGTGGGTGATGACGATGCCGAGGAGGTCGCGCCGCTCCTCCTCGATGAAGGCGATGTCCGGCAGGATGAGGTCGACGCCTGGCGCAAAACGCGGCTCGGCGAAGGTGACGCCGCAGTCCACCATCAGCCACTTCTTGGCGTGGGGCGGACCGAAGCCGTACAGCGCGAGGTTCATCCCGATCTCGCCGACGCCCCCGAGCGGCAGGAACACGAGCTCGTCCGCGGTGCCGCCGTCGCTCATGGTGCGCCGCGCACGAACACATCGCCGGCGGCGATCGTCTCGGCCACGCCGTCCTTCCGACGAAGGATGAGCCGTCCCGCCTCGTCGAGTCCCTCGAACATGCCCTCGCGCGTCTCGCGTTCCAGCCGCACCGCGATGGGCTCGCCGACGCCGTCGGCGCGGGCGAGCCAGCGCGCGCGGATCGCGCCGGTTCCGCCCACACCCAGCGTGTTGAGCACGGCGCCGAACGCGTCGCGAAGCGGGCCGAACACGTCATCCGGCGTCGCGGCGGGCAGGTGCGCCGCAAGGTGTGTCGCCGGCAGGCCCGGGGGGTGGCTCATGATGTTGACACCGAACCCCACCACCGCGCGGCGCTGCGGACCCTCCTGCTCGGCCTCGATGAGGATGCCCGCAACCTTCGCGCCCGCGAGCCTGACGTCGTTGGGCCACTTCAAGGAAGGCCTCGCGCCGACCACCTCCAGGGCGTCGGCGAGCGCGACGGCGGCTGCCAGGGGCAAGAGGGCGAACGAGGCGGGAGCGAACACGTGTGGGAACGCGTAGGATGCGTAGAGGTTGCCAGGCTCCGACGTCCACGGCCGAGCCCGTCGGCCGCGCCCGGCGAACTGTCGCTCGGCGACGACCCACAGCGGCACCTCCGACGCCCGCAGGCGGACCATGGCCTCGTCGTTGGTCGAGCCGACCTCGGCCAGCCGGATGATCGGGGCGCTGGCCGCACCGATGGGTGTGCGCGCGGCGAACTCCGACGTGGCACGCTCCTTCAAGGGTGGCGCATCCTCAAAACAAGCTCTGCGCCGCCGTCGTGGCCGCGGACAGGATGGGCGTCCACACGAGGAAGAAGCCGATGGTGAACGCTCCCGACACGGCGAGCACGGCGCGCAGCTCGCCAGCCATCGGCTCGAAGGTATCGCGCGGCTCGTCGAACATCATGAGTTTGATGATGCGCAGGTAGTAGAACGCCGCCACCGCCGAGGCGAGGACGCCGATCACCGCCAGCGGCACGAGGTCCGCCTCCACCGCTGCGAGGAACACGTAGAACTTCGCGAAGAAGCCGACGAGGGGCGGGATGCCTGCGAGTGAGAACAGGAGGAGCGTGAACGCCGCCGCCATCCATGGCTTGGTGCGAACGAGGCCGGCGAGGTCGGTGATGTCCTCCACCATGCCCTCATCGGCGCGGCGCATGGCGAGGATGCAGGCGAACGCGCCGACCGTCATCGCCAGGTAGATCGTCATGTAGATGACGACGCCGACGATCCCTTCCTCCGTCCCCGCCGCGAGCCCGATCAGCGCGTAGCCCACGTGGCCGATGGAGGAGTAGGCCATCAGCCGCTTGATGTTGGTCTGCCCGATCGCGGCGAACGCGCCGAGGACCATCGACATGATCGACAGGAAGACGAGGATCTGCTGCCACTGCAGGAAGGCGGGCCCGAACGCCTCCATGACGACGCGGGTGAACAGCGCCATGGCGGCGACCTTCGGCGCGGCGGCGAGGAAGGCGGTCACCGGGCTCGGCGCGCCCTCGTAGACGTCCGGCGTCCACATGTGGAACGGCACCGCCGACACCTTGAAGGCGAGGCCGGCGAGGACGAAGACGAGCCCGAACAACACGCCGAGCCCGACGCCGTCGCCGCCGATCGCGGCCGCGATGGCGCCGAACTCGGTCGCGCCGGTGAAGCCGTAGACCAGGCTGATGCCGTAGAGCAGCATCCCGGACGACAGCGCGCCGAGCACGAAGTACTTGAGGCCCGCCTCGGTGGAGCGGATCGAGTCGCGGTTGATGGCGACCGCGCAGTACACCGCGAGGGACTGAAGCTCCAGCCCGAGGTAGACGCCGAGCATGTCGTTCGCCGAAATCATCAGCATCATGCCGATGGTGGCGAGCAGGATGAGCACGGAGTACTCGAAGCGCGCGAACGCCTGATGGCGTGCGTAGGCGATCGTCATCGCCACCGTGACCGCCGCCCCGAGAAGCGTCAGGATCTTCAGGTAGCGCGCGAACTGGTCGAACACGAACGTGCCATCGAACGCGAAGGTGCCGACCGGCGTCAGCAGGATGGCGACGATCCCGCCGATCAAGGCGACGATGGTCATGATGGAGATCGTGGGCGCCGCCTCCTCGTCGGAGAACGCTCCCGCCATCAACAGGACGATGGCGAAGAGCGCGAGGATGATCTCCGGCAGGAGCGGCATCATCGCAGGTAGCGGCACGGGCTCCATCACCGGTTCCCCCGTTCAGCCGACGCCCCGTCGGCCCCATGCTCGGCGTCGCCCTCAGCGCCCTCGCCGCCGTGCGGCTCGCCCTCCGGGGCGATGCCGAGCGCCTCGAGCCCGCGAGCGACGGCGTCCGCCGACGAGCCGTCCGCAAGGGCGAACTGCGAGGCATCCACCGCCGGCCCGTCCGGCACCCCGTTCGCCTCGGCGACGTCGGTGAGGAGCGCAGCCACCGAGGCGTCGGTGACCGCGAGGATCGGGTTCGGCCACACCCCGAACAGGATGGTGAGCACGACGAGCGGCACCATGATGAGCTTCTCGCGCGCGCTGAGGTCGACCATGCGCCGCATGGCCTCCTTGTCGAGCGGCCCGAGCACCACGCGGCGGTACAGGAAGAGCGCATACGCCGCCGAGAGGATGACGCCGGTGGTCGCCGCGACCGCCGCGATGGTGGAGGTCCTGTAGGTGCCGATCAGCGCAAGGAACTCGCCGACGAAGCCCGACGTGCCGGGCAGTCCGACGTTCGCCATGGTGAACACCAGGAAGGCAGTCGCATACCAGGGCATGCGCTTGATGAGCCCGCCGTAGGCCGCGATGTCGCGCGTGTGCGCCCGGTCGTAGACGACGCCGACGCACAGGAACAGCGCCGCCGACACGATGCCATGGGACAGCATCAGGTAGATCGCTCCCTGGACCCCCTGCGTGTTCATCGCGAAGATGCCCATGGTCACGATGCCCATGTGCGCCACGGAGGAGTAGGCGATGAGCTTCTTCATGTCCTGCTGGGCGAGCGCGGTGAGCGACGTAACGATGACCGCGATGGCCGACAGCAGGAACACGAGCCAGGCAAGGTCCGCCGACGCGTCCGGGAACATCGGCAGCGAGAAGCGCAGGAAGCCGTAACCCCCCATCTTGAGGAGCACGCCGGCGAGGAGGACGGAGCCCGCCGTCGGCGCCTCCACGTGCGCGTCCGGCAGCCACGTGTGCACCGGCCACATGGGCATCTTGACGGCAAAGCTCGCGAAGAAGGCGAGCCAAAGCCAAAACTGCATCCCCGCCGGGAAGTCGTGCGCCATGAGATCGGGGATCGAGGTCGTCCCCGCGTCCCAGTACATTGCGATGATCGCGACCAGCATCAACAGCGAGCCGGTCAAGGTGTAGAGGAAGAACTTGAAGGTCGCGTAGATGCGCCGCGCGCCACCCCACACCCCGATGATGAGGAACATCGGGATGAGGCCACCCTCGAAGAAGATGTAGAACAGCACGATGTCGAGGGCGCAGAAGACGCCGATCATCAACGTCTCAAGGACCAGGAACGCGACCATGTACTCACGCACGCGGTCGGTGATCGACCTCCACGAGGCGAGGATGCAGAACGGCATGAGGAACGCCGTCAGCACGACGAACGGCATGGAGATGCCGTCGACGCCGAGGTGGTAGGAGATGAGCCCCGGGATCCACTCCCGGTTCTCGACGAACTGGAAGCCGCCGTCCGTCGCATCGAAGCCGAGCCAGAGCCCGAGCGACAGCACGAAGTTGAACACCGTCGTGATGAGCGCGACGCGGCGAATGTTTTCGGTCGCCGCCTCGTCGTGCCCCCGCACGGCCAGGATGAAGGCGACGCCGACGAGCGGCAGGAAGATCAGGATGGACAGGAGCGGCCAGTCGCTCATCGCGCGGCTCCTGGCGCGCTCGACGCGGCGGTCACAAGACGCCCCTGTCGAGGGCGATCATGACGCTGACGAAGACCGCGATCCCAGTCAGCATCACGAACGCGTAGTGGTACAAGTAGCCGGATTGGAAGCGCTGGGCGAGCGCGGCGACGTCCCTCACCCGTGCCGCGACCCCATCCGGTCCGACCCCGTCGATGACGCGCGCGTCGCCCTTCCAGAAGGTGCGGCCGAGCCAGCGAGCGGGACGCACGAACAGCACCTCGTAGAGCTCGTCGAAGTACCACTTGTTGAGGAAGAACCTGTGCACCGCCGGCACCGCTCGCGTGAAGCGCTCGGGCAGGCTGGGCACGGCAAGGTAGCACACGACCGCGATGACGAAGCCGACGACGAAGGCCTCCGCAGGCGCGAGCACCACCCACTGCGGCACCTCATGCAGGTCGTGCAGCACGTGGTTGCCGACGCCGGCGAACAGCGAGCCGTTCCAGAACTCGCCGGTCGGATCGCCCTCGAACGCGTGGACGAATGCCGCGCCGGCGCCGAGCGCACCCACGGCGAGGAGCCCCATGGGCAGGAGCATCGTCCAGGGCGACTCGTGGGCGTGCTTGAAGGTGTCGGCAGCCGCTCGCGTGCGTCCGTGGAACGCCATGAAGATGAGCCGCCAGGAGTAGAACGAGGTCAGCACCGCGGCGATGACGAGGAGCACGAAGCCGAACAGCGCCGCAGGAGTCCCTGCCGCGAACGCCGCCTCCACCACGAGGTCCTTGGAGTAGTACCCCGCGGTGAACGGGAAGCCGGTGAGCGCCAGCGTCCCGATGACCATCCCGGCGTAGGTGAGCGGGATCTTTCGCCACAGCCCGCCCATGCGACGCAGGTCCTGCTCCTCGTGCATGGCGTGGATCACCGACCCCGCGCCGAGGAACAGGAGCGCCTTGAAGAAGGCGTGGGTGAAGAGGTGGAAGATCGCGATGCCGTAGGCGCCGACGCCGAGCGCCACGAACATGTAGCCGAGCTGCGAGCACGTGGAGTAGGCGATGACGCGTTTGATGTCGTTCTGCGCGCAGCCGACGGTGGCGGCGAAGAACGCGGTGACCGCGCCGACGAGGGCGACCACGGTGAGTGCGGTGGGCGCGAACTCGTAGAGCGGCGACATGCGCGCCACCATGAAGACGCCCGCCGTCACCATGGTTGCAGCGTGGATGAGCGCGGAGACCGGCGTCGGCCCCTCCATGGCGTCGGGCAGCCAGGTGTGCAGCAGGAACTGCGCCGACTTGCCCATCGCGCCGATGAACAGGAGCACGCAGGCGAGCTCAAGCGCCGGCACCTCGAGCCCGAGGAAGCCGAAGCTCGCCTGTGCCATCGCGGGCGCCGCGGCGAAGATCGCGTCGAGCTGCACCGCCCCCGTCAACGCGAACAGCGTGAAGATGCCGAGGAGGTAGCCGAAGTCGCCGACGCGGTTGACGACGAAGGCCTTGATCGCCGCCGCGTTCGCGGACGGCCGGTCCGACCAGAAGCCGATGAGGAGGTAGGACGCGAGGCCGACGCCCTCCCAGCCGAAGAACATCTGCACGAGGTTGTCCGCCGTCACGAGCATCAGCATCGCGAACGTGAACAGCGACAGGTAGGCGAAGAACTTCGCCTTCGCGTCGTCGTGGCTCATGTAGCCGAACGAGTAAAGGTGGACGAGCGCCGACACCGTGTTGACGACGACGAGCATCACCGCCGTCAGCGTGTCGACGCGCAGCCGCCAGGCGATCTCGAGGTCGCCCGAGACGATCCACTCGGCGATGAGGACCCGCTCGGTCTCGGCGTTCCCGTAGCCCCAAGCGATGAAGACGATCCACGACAGCGCCGCCGAGACGAACAGGAGTCCCGTCGTCACCACCTGCGCGGTGAACGCGCCGAGCTGACGGCCCAGGAGGAACGCGAACAGGAAGCCGGCGAGCGGCAGGAAGACGATGATCTCAACCACCGATCAGCCCTTCAAGGTGTCGATGTCCTCAACCGCGATGGAGCCGCGGTTGCGGAAGAAGGCGACGAGGATCGCGAGCCCGATGGCGGCCTCCGCGGCGGCGACGGTGAGCACGAACAGCGCGAACACCTGACCGACGAGGTCGCCGAGCGCGGCGGAAAACGCCACGAAGTTGAGGTTCACCGCGAGCAGGATGAGCTCGATGGACATCAGGATGACGATGACGTTCTTGCGGTTGAGGAAGATGCCGAACACACCGATGACGAACAGGATCGCCGACACCGTCAAGTAATGCGAGACTCCGATCACAGTTGAAGCCCTCGCCCGGAGGCCACCTCGCGCACCTCCATCGCCTCCTCCCTGGTGCGGTTCACCTGGCGAGCGACGTCCTGCTTCTTCGCGCGGCTCTCGTCCCGCAGCGTCAGCACGATGGCGCCGACCATGGCGACGAGGAGGATGAGGCCGGCCACCTGGAAGTAGAATGCGTAGCGCGTGTAAAGCACCAGGCCGAGCGCCTCGGTGTTCGTCACCGCCTCCGGCGCGGGGATCGGCACCGCCGCACGGCTCGCGAGCTCCGGTGCCAGCGTGTAGGCGCCGAGCACCAGGATGAGCTCGACGAGGAGGACGAGGCCGACCGTTGCGCCCACGGGCAGGTACTGCATGAAGCCCTGCCTGAGCTCGACGAAGTCGACGTCGAGCATCATGACGACGAAGAGGAAGAGGACGAGCACCGCGCCGACGTAGACGACGACCAGGATGAGGGCGAGGAACTCGGCCCCGGCCAGCATGAACAGTCCGGCGCCGTTGAGGAACGCGAGGATCAAAAACAGCACCGAGTGGACCGGGTTGCGCGAGGACACGACCATCAGCGCCGAGGCCACCATCACCGCTGCGAACAGGTAAAAGAACAGCGACACCAGGGTCATCGGACAGCTCGCGCGACGGGTGTTTTGCGGAAGGGTGCCCGCACCGGGCCCGAGCCCGTCTTAGCGGACGCACCATGACGCGTCTACCGCGGCCGGGCGCCGCCCTCCCCGCCCGCGTCAGCCGGCCTCGTCCAACGTGACGGACAGCTCCGAGCGCGCGCCGTCGCGCAGGACGCCGAGGCGCACCGTCTCGCCGGCGCGCCGCCGATCGAGCGCGGCGCGCAGCTCCTCGGTGTCGACGACGCGGTCGCCGTCGAGCCCGACGATGATGTCGCCCGCGAGGATGCGCCCGTCCGGGTGGATCTGAGCCGGACGCAACCCCGCTCGCTCGGCCGGGGTCCCGGGCTCGACGCTGAGGACGAGGACGCCCTCCACGCCGGAACGCGCCAGTAGGTCGTCGGCGCGTGGGTCGGTGGCGACGCCGAGCACCGGCGGCCGGTAGCGTCCTGATCCGAGGATCTGCGGCACGACGCGGTTGACCGCGTCCACCGGCACCGCGAAGCCGATGCCGGCGCTCGAGCCCGAGGGGCTGTAGATCGCGGTGTTGACGCCGACGAGCCGTCCGGCGCTGTCGATGAGCGGTCCGCCGGAGTTGCCCGGGTTGATCGCCGCGTCCGTCTGGATGAGGCCGCGCAGCGTGCCGCCCTCCTCGGCGGGCAGCTCGCGCTCGAGGGCCGAGATGACGCCCGTCGTCAGTGTCCAGTCGAGCCCGAACGGGTTGCCGATGGCGAACACCTTCTGGCCCACCTGGAGGTCCTGGCTGGTGCCGATGGCGAGCGGTGCGAGCGCCTCGCCCTCCGCGTCGATGCGCAGCACGGCAAGGTCATGCGTCGGGTCCGCGCCGACCAGCCGCGCCCGCACCGCCCGCCCGTCCGCCAGCCGCACCGTGGCGGACGTCGCACCGCGGATGACGTGCGCGTTGGTGACGACGTGGCCAGCAGCATCCCAGACGAAGCCCGAGCCGGTGCCCCGCGGCACGTCGTAGGCGTTGCGCGTCCAGTAGTCGACGACGCGCTCGCGGGTGGAGATCGACACCACAGAGTCCTTCGTCGCCTCGAACACCTCGATGGTGGCACGCTCGTCCGAGGCAAGGTCGCCGCGCGGCGTGACCAGGCGGGGCTCGACGTCCACCGGCACGAGCCGCGCCCGCAGCGCAGGTCCGGCCTCGAACGCGAGGATCACCGCGACCAGCGCGATCGTGAGCAGGAGCAGCCGTGTGGCGAAGCGGTCGTGCATCGAACTCGTCCTGGATCCCCTCGGCCGACCTGAAGGACGCGCCTCTCCCCGTCGAATGCGCGGGCGATCGGATTGGTTTGCCGGCACTCGCTCCCATATGGAAGGCATCCGTGATGGCAGAGGTACCCATGCGCTTCTTTCACTCCTTCAAGGCCGTCCTTGCGATCGCGATCCTCGCGGCGAGCGTGATGCTGGTGACGGTCGACTTCGCCGAGGCACGTCGCGGCGGCTCGTTCGGCAGCCGGGGCGCCCGCACGTTCGATCGGCCGGCAGCGACCCAGACCGCGCCGCGCAACGCGAGTCCGATCGACCGATCCATGACGCCGCGTCAGCAGGCCCAGCCCGGGGCACAGCAGGCCGGGCGCGGCCAGCCAGCCGCGCAGCAGAACCGCGGCGGCATGTTCGGCGGGCTCGCCGGCGGCCTCCTGGGCGGCCTAATGCTCGGCGGCCTCATCGGCATGATGATGGGCAACGGGCTTGGCGGCCTCGCCGGCATCCTCGGCCTCCTCGTTCAGGTCGGCCTCGCGGTCCTCGTGGTGAGCCTCATCCTGCGCTGGATGCGCTCGCGCCGCCAGCCGGCCTACGCGGGCCCCGCCGGCACGACCCCGTCAGCCGACGCGCGGCCCGACGTCTCTCGCACCGCCTACACCGGGTCCGGCACGGCCGGCTCTGCCGCCAGCGGTGCGACGGCGGCGCCGTCGGCCGCCCCGGCAGCCTTCGAGGGCGGGTCCGACGAGGTGGGGCTCACCGGCGACGACTTCGATGCGTTCGAGCAGCTCCTCGTCGAGGTCCAAGCCGCCTTCTCGCGCGAGGACTATGGGGCGCTGCGCATGCGCTGCACGCCGGAGATCGTCTCCTACCTGTCGGAGGAGTTGAGCCAGAACGCTGTGGCCGGACGCAAGAACGACGTCACCGACGTCAAGCTCCTCGAGGGCGACCTCTCCGAGGCCTGGCGCGAGGACGACCGGGAATACGCCACGGTCGCCATGCGTTACGAAGGCGTCGACGTCATGCGCGATCGGCAGACCGGCGAGGTCGTCGAGGGGGACCAGCGTCCGACCGAGACCACCGAGGTTTGGACCTTCGTGCGTCCGGTCGGCGGCCGTTGGCAGGTCTCGGCGATCCAGGAGAGCTGAGCCGACCCCGGCCACACGGCCCTCGGGTCGCGAGCAAGGGCGGTGCTACGGCACCGCCTTTTTTTGTGCCGTCCGCAACCCTAATCCGCAACTTCACTCTGCTGCAACCACTGGAGGTTGGCGTACACCTTGCGCTTTTCCTCTTGCCAACATGCGCACAATGTGCGTATATATCCTCCATCAGGCTGCAACACGACAGTTCGATGACGACGAGCTGTCGCGCGACCGAGGGGGCCGGCACATGTGGAACTACCTTCTCATCGCGCGCTACAATGCGCAGCGCGGAATGTGGGGCGGGCGTGAGAGCTTCGAGCACCTGCGTCAGGCGAACCGGGCGCGCGAGGACGACCAGCGTCGCACACGGTCGAGCCGTTTGACGGAACGCTCCACTGCCTTGGTGGATGAGCGCCGCGAGGGCTGACCTGCTGGGCTACGCAGCTCGCCTGTTGTTCAGCGCCGGCTGCAGCTGTACTGGACGAGCGGCGTCGAGATGATGGCGCTCGCGCGGCCCTTCCAAGCCTCGCACCCCCGAAGCGTCGCGAAGCACCCGACAAAGGAGACCGGCCGCGTCCAGTCGGTGTGGCCCCGCGTGCCGCCCGACACGCGCCCGATGTAGGGCAGCTCCGGGTTCGCCTTGCAGGACGGCGCCGCGTCGCGGATGCGCGCCACCTCCGCCGGGGTGCCGAACTGCGCGCTCGTCGGAGTTGCGAGCGGCATTGCAAGCAGTGCCGACACGGCCACGCCGATCAACCTCATGACAACCTCCCTGGTCGATGGTCGAAACGCCATCCCCAAGGCAAGGTTCAGCCGTCGCCATGCGACGCCTCGCCGAAGACCCGTGCGAAGATCGTGTCGACGTGAGCAAGGTGCGCCGTCTCGTCGAATGCCGTCGCGATCGCCTCGGGCGACAGGCGCGCGGCGATGTCCGGGTCCGTACCGATGAGGTCGCGGAAGGCTCCCTCCCCGGCGTGGGCGCGCATCGCGTTGCCCTGGACCAACCGGTAGGCATCCTCGCGGGGCATGCCGGCGACGGTGAGCGCGAGGAGCAGTTGCTGCGAGTGGACGAGCCCGCCGAGCGCGGCAAGGTTCTGCGCCATGCGCTCCGGCTTGACCACGAGCCCGTCCACGACCGCGGTGAGCCTCGCCAGCGCGAAGTCGAGCGTCACCGTGGCGTCCGGCCCGATCATCCGCTCCACCGAGGAGTGCGAGATGTCCCGCTCGTGCCACAGTGCGACGTTCTCCATGGCGGGCAGCGCGTAAGCGCGGACCATCCGCGCGAGGCCGGTAAGGTTCTCGCTCAGAACGGGGTTCTTCTTGTGCGGCATCGCCGAGGAGCCCTTCTGCCCCGCGCCGAACGCCTCCTCCGCCTCGCCGACCTCGGTGCGCTGCAGGTGGCGGACCTCCGTCGCCAGCCGCTCCACCGAGGAGGCGACCACGGCGAGCGTCGCGAAGTAGGCGGCGTGGCGGTCCCGCGGGATGACCTGCGTCGAGATCGGCTCCACGGCGAGGCCGAGCTGTTGCGCCACGTGCGCCTCCACCCGCGGGTCGAGGTGGGCGAAGGTGCCCACCGCGCCGGAGATCGCGCAGGTCGCGACCTCGGCGCGGGCCGCGATGAGCCGCGTGCGCGCCCGGTCGAACTCGGCGTAGGCCTGGGCAAGCTTCAGCCCGAACGTCGTCGGTTCGGCGTGGATGCCGTGGCTGCGGCCGATGGTCGGCGTCGTGCGGTGCTCCATCGCGCGCCGTCGTAGCGCGGCGAGCAGCGCCTCGACGTCGCTGATGAGGAGGTCGGTGGCGCGCGTCAGCTGCACCGCGAAGGCCGTGTCTAGGACGTCCGAGGAGGTCATGCCCTGGTGCACGAAGCGCGCGTCCGGACCAACGATCTCGGCAAGGTGGGTGAGGAACGCGATGACGTCGTGCCGCGTCTCGCGTTCGATGGCGTCGATCCGCTCGACGTCGAAGGTGGCAGCCCCGCCGCGCTCACGGATCGTCCGCGCCGCCTCCTGCGGGATGGCGCCGACCTGCGCCATCGCGTCCGCCGCCGCCGCCTCGATCTCGAACCAGATGCGGAACCTCGTGTCCGCCGACCAGATGTGCGCCATCTCGGCGCGCGCGTAGCGCTCGATCATTGCGGCATCGTGCCCTTCTTCGTGCGGGAAAGGGGGGCGGCGTGCGCCGCGACGAGCCGGCGGCCGAGCGGCGCCAAGAGGAGCGGGAACGTGAAGACAGGAAGCTGGCTGAGCGCGAAGAACAGCCACACGGTGTCGCCCACCTGCGTGGCGCCGAGCGCTGCGACGACGAGGCCGGCGTTGCGGTTGCCCGCCGCATACGCGATCGCCACGGCATCGGCTCCGACGAAGGGTTGGAACAACCCGTAGAACGCGACGATCTGTGCCCCCTGCATCGCGAAGGCCGCAGCGGCCACCGCAAGCGTCGCGGTCGGCGCGGCAACCAGCCGCGCGCCGACGGTGTCCATGGCGCCGATCGCGAAGAGCATTGCGATCGCAACACCCGCGGCATCCAGGAGCGGTCGGGCCGCGACGATCCTGGCAGGCCCTACGACGCGCCGGATCGCCGCCGCCGTGAGGCAAGCGCCGCAGATCATCACGGCGAGCCGCCCCGCAAGGTCGCTTGCGCCGACCGGCAGGGCGTCGCCGACGAACAGCGCGGCCATGATGGGCACGGTGAGGACCATCGCGACGGTCGAGATCAACATGATCGACAGGACCAGCGCTCCGTCCAGCCCCATCAAGAGGGCGAAGGCTGGGGCTGAGACGATCGGCGGCGGCGCCACGAACAAGAACGCAACCGCAAGGCCGGTGGCCGACCCGAGCGGCCCAGTCGTCGCGCTGAGCGTCGACAGCACGAGGAGCGGGCACGCAACGGTGATCGCCGTTGCTGCGGCGAGCGTGCGTCTGGGGTGCTTGAGCCGGCCGAGGAGCGCCGCCAGGTCGACGCGCAGCATGGACACACATAGCATCGCGACGAGGAGGCTCGCGATGAGGGGTCGCAGCAGCTCGGCGAGCACCGGCGCCGCCAGCCCCAGGAGAGCTGCCGAGGCGATGATCTTGGTGCCGTGGGAGCTGATGAGGTGGAACAGGCGCATGGCGACACCTGTCTCGCGCCCGGCGCTCGATGATGCAACAAGCCAAAGCGCGTCCCGGCTCGTACATTTCGGCAAGCTGAAGATGCGCACAGTTGCGCGGTGGTTTGCCTGTATGAACCAGGGTCGCCTTGGATGAGAGGAACGCGGGACGCGTGCCGACCGTCCGGTCGGCGTTCCGCGTGGGACAGCCACTGAAACGAATGAACGACGCAGATGAATGATTGGCGAGCACGGTTGCGGGGTCGCCTCGCGCAGAGCGGCAAGTCCCGCTCGCAGGTGTGTAGCGAAGCTGGGCTCAACCCGGCCTACCTCACCCAGATCCTCGAGCAGAAGGGGGCGACGCCGCGCATCGACAACCTTCAGAAGGTCGCGAACGTCCTTGGAACCACCGTGACCTACCTCGTCGACGGGGTTGACATGGGGCCGGACGCCACCGAGTGCCTGTCGCTCTACTCGGCGATGACGCCGGAGAGGCGGTCGGCTGTGATCGCGATCATGCGCGACCTCGCAGCGCGGTCGGCGATGCACTAGACCTTGCCTTGGCTGTCGGATCGTCCCATGCGATCCGCCGTCGATGTCCCTCGCGCACGTGCGAGGCCGACCCGAGGCTGAGCCATGCTGTCCGCTGCGTCCTCGCCCCCGCAGACCGTCGTGTCGTCCTCGCCAGCGCAGACGGTGCCGTCCTCGCACGCGCAGACCGTGAAGTCGGCGTCCCCCGCGCGGTCCGTAGTGTCGTCCTCGCCTGCGCACGCCACGGCGTCGTCCTCGCCTTCGCACGCCACGGCGTCGTCCTCGCTTGCGCACGCCACGGCGTCGCCCTCGCCTGCGCGCGCCACGGTGTCGTCCTCGCCTGCGCGCGCCACGGCGTCGCCCTCGCCTGCGCATGCCACGGCGTCGCCCTCGCCTGCCCACGCCACGGTGTCGTCCTCGCCTGCGCACGCCACGGCGTCGTCCTCGCTCGCGCACGCCACGGCGTCGCCCTCGCCTGCCCACGCCACGGTGTCGTCCTCGCCTGCGCCCGCCACGGCGTCGCCCTCGCCTGCGCACGCCACGGTGTCGTCCTCGCCTGCGCACGCCACGGCGTCGTCCTCGCTCGCGCACGCCACGGCGTCGCCCTCGCCTGCCCACGCCACGGTGTCGCCCTCGCCTGCGCACGCCACGGCGTCGTCCTCGCCTGCGCGCGCCACGGCGTCGCCCTCGCCTGCGCATGCCACGGCGTCGCCCTCGCCTGCCCACGCCACGGTGTCGTCCTCGCCTGCGCACGCCACGGCGTCGTCCTCGCTCGCGCACGCCACGGCGTCGCCCTCGCCTGCCCACGCCACGGTGTCGTCCTCGCCTGCGCCCGCCACGGCGTCGCCCTCGCCTGCGCACGCCACGGCGTCGTCCTCGCCTGCGCACACCACGGCGTCGTCCTCGCCTGCGCACGCCGTGGTGTCGCCCTCGCCTGCGCACGCGGTAATGCCGTCTTCCTCGTGCAGACTACGTCGTCATCGCCAGCGGAGGCCGTGGCGTCGTCTTCACCCACGCAGACCGCAGGGTCGCCCTTGGCTGCGCAGACCGCGGTGGCTCCTTCACCGGAAGAGACCGTGACGTCGCCCTCGTGTGAGCAGGCCGTGGCGTCGTCTTCACCTGCGCAGACCGCAGGGTCGCCCTTGTCTGCACAGACCGTAGGGTCGTCCTCGTCAGCGCAGCGGGTGGTGTCGTCCTCGCCGGCGCAGGCTGGGGTCTCGTCCTCATCCTTGCAGACCGTGGTGTCGATGAAGTGGGGCAAGGCGTACGGCGCCGAATACGCGAACACCCTCCATCGCATGGTCCTGCGCCACACGCACCGCCCATTGCGCTTCATCTGCTTCACCGACGATGCACGCGGCCTCGATGCCGGGATCGAGGTGCTGCCATTGCCCCACATCGAGCTGCCCGCGAGCCATGCGCACAAGGCGTGGCGGAAGATCGCACTGACGCAGCCGAACGTCGGCGGCCTGACGGGCGACATCCTGTTCCTCGACCTCGACGTCGTCGTCGCCGGCTCCATCGACGCCTTCTTCGACCATGCGCCAGGCGCGACGTACTGCGTCATCGAGAACTGGACGCAGAGGGGATCGGGCATCGGCAACACCTCGGTGTTCCGCCTCACCGTCGGTGCGCACGCGGAGGTCTACGACACCCTGATGGCCGATCCGGCAGGCACCGTCGCGCGCCACCCGAACAGCCAGACGTTCCAGTCGCGCACGATCTCCTCGCGCACCTTTTGGCCGGCCCCGTGGTGCGTCTCCTTCAAGCACTCCCTTCTGCCGCCGTTCCCGCTGAACTACGTGCGCGCCGCGCCGTTGCCTGCGGACGCGAAGGTGGTCTGCTTCACGGGCTTCCCGAACCCCGACCACGCGCGCGACGGGGTCTGGCCCGAGCGCACGTGGTACAAGCGACTGAGGAAGCGCGTGCGCCCGACACCGTGGATCGCCCAGCATTGGCGTTGACCCCCGTCCTCGTCCTGTCGGATGGCGTCGCCGGGCACGATCGGGCGTCGGCGGGCGTGCTGGCGGCGCTGTCGCAGCACCGGCGGATCGACCCGGTTTGGCTGCCGGTGCGAGAGGTTCGCCCGGCGTCGCGTCGCCTCGCCCGCCTCGCCGCCGCCGCGACCGATCCTGCGCGCTGGCTGGACCGCGGCGTGGTGTGCGCCGCCCGCTGGCCGCCTCACGCGGAGATCGTCGTCTCGGCGGGACCTGCGACGGCGGCGGTCAACATCGCGGCGGCCCGCCGATACGGCGCCCGCAACGTCTACTGCGGCTTCGCCAAGTGGCCCGTCGTCGGCTTCCATGTCCTGCTCACTCCGGTCCCGAGCCGCGCGCGCGCCGCCGTCCTCGCGCCGCGTCCCACCGACCTCGATGCGACGCGCCTTCCGGGGCCGCGCCCGCTGGGTGCGCCCGGCCAGCGGACGGTCGCGCTCCTCCTCGGTGGCGACAGCAAGCACTACGCCTACACGCGAGGCGACATGGACGCCCTCGCAGCGTCGCTCGCGGCCCTCCTCGCCTCGCGCCCGGACTGGTCGCTGATCGCCTTCGATTCGCGCCGCACCGCCCCGCACCTGTTCGACGTCCTCGCGCGAGCGCTCGGCCACTGCGAGCGCCTCGACACGGTGCGCTATGCCCGGGCCGGCCTGGGCTCCAACGCGCCCGCCTTCGAGGCGGACCTTGCCGTGGTTACCGAGGACAGCCTGTCGATGATCACCGAGGCAGTCGCTGCGGCGCGCCCGACGCTGGTCGCCCGCGCGGACGGCTACCGGGGGCCGAGGCGGGACCGCCGGGAGGTGGACGCACTCGCGGCCGCCGGGCGCGTCGCCCGCACGACGTTCAGCGCGCTGACCGTGGAGACGCTGGAGCGCGTGCTACGACCGCCGCACACCTCTCAGCCGGCGGCGTTGAGCGCCCTCCTCCAGGCGCGCGGCCTGTAGCGCGACCATCACACCATCGTGAACCCTTCGCACCCCGCCAACTCGGGCTGGGACGGCGCAGCGCTGCCGCTTCAACCCACGTTGCCCCGAGGGGCGTGGAACGCGATATGGTTTGGAACGCCTCGCATCTGGAGGCACCTCCGGGAGAGCGCATGAGCATCGCACGGCAGGTCCTCCTGCTGGTCTTCCTGGCCGTCGCCGGCGGCCTTGGCTGGCTGGTCCTCGAGGAGCGCGCCGCTGCTCCATCCGAGGGCGGACCCGCCAACTCAGCGCCTGCCGGAGCGGCCGGCGCGCCGGAGGGGCTCGGCCGGCAGCGCGCGGTGGCCGTCGAGGTGGCGAGCGCCGCACAGCGGACCCTGCAGCGGTCGGTGGAGGCAGTGGGCACCACCCGGGCGCTTCAATCCGTCGACATCGTGCCCCTGGCCGAGGGCCGCGTCGTCGAGCGCAA
Organism: Acuticoccus sp.; assembly: GCF_965213555.1. Lineage (GTDB taxonomy): Bacteria > Pseudomonadota > Alphaproteobacteria > Rhizobiales > Amorphaceae > Acuticoccus. Next base: position 4,008,595 of record NZ_OZ243890.1, read on the forward strand.
CATCACGCCCGGCCGCGACGTCGACCCCGGCTTCGTCATCGCGCGGCTCGATACCGGCATCGAGGAGGCGACGCTCGCCGAGGCCGAGGCGACGCGCAGCGAGAAGGCGAGCGCCCTGGAACGCTCGGCTACGCTGCAGCGCTCCAACGCCTCAACCGTCAGCGAGGCCACGCTGGACGCGCTCGCCGCCGAGCTCGCCGTGGCCGAGGCCGGCGTCCAGCGTGCCCGGCAGCGGCTGGAGGACCGCGCCATCCTCGCCCCGTTCGCCGGCGTCCTCGGGATCGGCAACGTCGACCTCGGCGCCTTCGTCGAGACCTCCACGGTGCTGACCACCCTCGACGACCTGTCCGAGGTCGAGGTCCAGTTCAGCCTGCCGGAGACCGTCTACGGCCAGATCCGTCGCGGTCAGACCATCGAGGCCGAAAGCGCAGCGTTCCCGGGCCGCGTCTTCGAGGGCGAGGTCGTGGCGGTGGACAGCCGCATCGACCCCGTCTCGCGCGCCTTCCGCGTCCGCGCGCGTCTGCCCAACGAGGACCGCGCGCTGCCGGTGGGCATGTTCATGCGCCTCGACCTCGCGCTCGAGGACCGCACCGCCGTGGTCGTGCCGGAGGTGGCGCTGTCCATCGACGGCGGCGACGCCACCGTCTACGTCGCCACAGGCGAGGTCGTTCAGCGCAGGCCCGTCACCATCGGCCTGCGTCGTGACGGCTTCGTTGAGGTGATCGAGGGGGTCGCCGCCGGGGAGGACGTCGTCACGCGCGGCATCCAGTCCCTGCGCGATGGGGCGACCGTGACCGTGCTTGGCACGACGCCGGTGCCCGGCGCCGGTCCCACCGAGCCCGTCGCGCCGGCGGCGACCGCGGCCCAGCCCTCCGACGGAAGCCCGACGTGACGCTGTCCGACATCGCGATCCGCAGGCCGGTGCTCGCGGCCGTCGCGAGCCTCCTCATCGTCGTATTCGGGGCGGGCGCCCTCGTCGGCCTGCCGATCCGCGAGCTGCCCGACATCGACACCGCCGTCGTGACCGTCGGCACCACCTACATCGGCGCCGCCCCCGAGATCGTGGATACCGACATCACCGAGATCCTGGAGGCCTCCGTCGCAGGGATCTCCGGCATCAAGACGCTGTCGTCGACCTCGCGCCGGGGCAGCTCCAACATCACCATCGAGTTCGACGTCGACCGCGACATCGATGAGGCGGCCAACGACGTGCGCGACGCGGTGGCCCGAGTGCGCGGCGACCTACCGGAGGATGCGGAGGAGCCGCGGATCACCAAGGCCGACGCGAACGGCGACCCCGTGATGCGCCTCGCCGTGACCTCGACGCAAATGACGCCGTCCGAGATCACCGACTACATCGACCGCTACGTTGCGGACCGGTTCGCCACCGTCGACGGCGTCGCCTCCCTCGACATCTACGGCGATCGGCCGTTCGCGGTGCGCATTTGGCTCGATCGCAGGGCCCTTGCGGCGCGCAACCTCACCGTCGCCGACGTCAGCGAGGCGCTGCGCCGAGCCAACGTCGAGCTGCCCGCCGGGGAAATCGAGTCCGAGCTGCGCGAGCTCACCGTGCGGCTCAACAGTCGCCTGCCGTCGGTGGAGGCGTTCGGCAACGTCGTCGTCGATCGCGTCGGGGGCTACCCGATCCGCCTGTCCGACGTCGCACGGGTCGTGCCCGGTGTTTCGGACGAATCGACCATCGTGCGCTCCGACGGGCGGGTCGCGGTGGGGATCGCCGTCATCCGGCAGAGCCAGTCCAACACCCTCGCGATCTCCAACGCGGTGCGACAGGAGATCGCGGCGATGCGGCCGACCCTGCCGGACGGGATGGCGATCAGCGTGGGTTCGGACGACGCGATCTTCGTCGGCGCGTCCATCCGTGAGGTGGTCACCGCGCTCGCCATCTCGTTGGTCCTGGTGGTCGCCGTCATCCTCGCGTTCCTGCGCTCCTGGCGCGCGACGCTGATCCCCGCGATCACGATCCCGGTGGCGCTCGTCGGCACGTTCATCCTCATCGCCGCGATGGGGTTCTCGATCAACGTGCTGACCCTCCTGGCGCTGCTCCTCGCCATCGGGCTCGTCGTCGACGACGCCATCGTCGTCCTGGAGAACATCCAGCGGCGCATGGACGAGGGCGAGGGCGTGCTCGTCGCGTGCCTGCGCGGCTCGCGGCAGGTCACCTTCGCGGTCGTCGCGACGTCGCTCACCCTGATCGCCGTGTTCGTGCCCCTCTCCTTCCTGGAGGGCCAGGTGGGTCGCTTGTTCATCGAGTTCGGCTTCGTCATGGCAAGCGCGGTCCTCATCTCGACCTTCGTGGCGCTCACCGCCTGCCCGGCGCTTGCCTCCAAGGTGATGCGCACCGGCGAGGCTGGCCGCGGCGCGCCCGGAACCGCCGACCGACGCGAGCCGCTGGCCCAGCGGGCGTTTCGCAGGGTCCTCACGAGCGCGCTCTCCGTTCCCGTCCTCGTCCTAGCTGCCGCGCTTGGCGTCGCCGGGTCGGGCGCCGTCGTCTACCAGTCCCTGCCCTCGGAGCTGACGCCGAAGGAGGACCGGGGCGTCGCCTTCGTCCCCCTCACGGCGCCGCAGGGTGCGACGGTGCGCTTCACCGCGGAGTCGGCGCTGCAGGTGGAGGAGGTCGCCGAGCCGCTGCGTCGCGCCGGAGAGATCGAGACCGTGTTCAACTTCTGCGGGTTCGGCGGGCGGGGGAACCGCTGCTTCGTGGTCCTGCGGCTCGCGGACTGGTCAGAGCGACAGATGTCGGCCCAGGAGATCGCCAACGCGATGCGTCCTGGCATGTCCCAAGTCACCGGCGCGCGCGGCTTCCCCATCACGCCCTCGGGGCTCGGCCTGAGGGGCAGCCGCACGCCGCTGCGCGTGGTGGTGTCGGGACCGGACTTCCCGAGCGTCCAGCGCTGGGCGGAGGACCTGCTCGAGGTCGCACGGCAAAACCCGGCCCTTGAGAACATGGAGATGGACTACGAGGAGAACCGGCCGCAGCTCGACATCACGGTGGACCGCCAGCGCGCCGACGACCTCGGCGTCTCCATCGAGGCCATCGCATCCACCCTGCAGACGCTGCTCGCCTCACGCGAGGTGACGAACTTCGTCGACCGTGGCCGCGAGTACCCGGTGCTCCTACAGGCCGAGCGCTCGGACCGCGCCTCGCCCTCCGACATCGACTTCATCTTCGTGCGGGCGGGGGACGGGACGACGCTGGTGCCCCTGTCGACGCTGGTCTCGGTCCGCGACACCGCCGCGGCAGCGGAGCTGGCGCGCTTCAACCGGCTGCCGTCCATCACGGTGGAGGGGTCGCTCGCCGAGGGCACGACGCTCGGCGAGGCGATCGCCTTCATGCGCGAGGCCGCTGCGCGCGAGCTGCCGCCCGAGGCGCGCATCAGCCTCGCCGGACAGTCCCAACAGTTGGCGGAGACTTCGAGCGGGGTCGCGGTCACGTTCGCCCTCGCCCTCCTCATCGTGTTCCTCGTGCTCGCCGCGCAGTTCGAGAGCTTCATCCACCCCATCACGATCATGCTGACCGTACCGCTGGGCGTCGCCGGCGCGGTCTTCGCGCTCGCGGCCGCGGGGCTGACGCTCAACATCTACAGCCAGATCGGCATCATCCTCCTCATCGGACTGATGGCGAAGAACGGCATCCTGATCGTCGAGTTCGCCAACCAGCTGCGCGACGAGGGGATGAGCGTGCGCGAGGCCGTCACCGAGGCGACGGTGCTGCGGCTGCGCCCCATCGTCATGACGGTCGTCTCCACCGTGCTAGGCGCCGTGCCGCTGGTGCTCGCGACCGGTGCGGGGGCCGAGAGCCGCATCGCCATCGGCACGGTCATCGTCGGCGGACTGACCTTGGCCGGCGCGCTGACCTTGGTCGTCACGCCGGTGCTCTACGACCTCTTGGCGCGCCTCACCGCCCCGCGCGGCGCCGTCGAGCGTGCCCTGGAAGCAGAACTCGCCGAGCTTGGCCGCGGACGTTCGGCGCCGAGCGACGCGCGGGAGGTTGCACCGCACGCTTGATCGTGGCTGCCACGGGGTCCAGCATGGCGCGGCGGCGGGAGGACACCATGGCGCTTACTGACGAGGCGGTCGCGCACTACGCGCGGGAGGGCTACGTCTTTCCGGTCCGCGTCATGACGGCGCACGAGGCAGCGGGCTATGCCGAGCGCCTGGAGGCTCATGAGCGGCAGCATGGAGCGCTCGCCGGCAACCAGCGCCACAAGTCGCACCTCCTCTTCACCTGGTGCGCGGAGATCGCCCGACGGACGGAAATCCTGGATGCCGTGGAACAGCTCATCGGCCCCGACATCCTGCTCTGGGGCTCGTCGTTCTTCATCAAGGAGCCGCGCAGCGCCGCGTTCGTCTCCTGGCACCAGGACGCCACCTACTGGGGGCTCGACGGCTCGGACATCGTCACCGCCTGGGTGGCCCTCGCCGACGCGCCGGTGGAGTCCGGCGCGATGCAGTTCTGGCCGAGGAGCCACACGAAGCAACAACTCACCCATCGCGACACGTTCGCGGCGGACAACCTGCTGTCGCGAGGGCAGGAGATCGCCGTCGACGTCCCTGAGCAGGAGGGTGTCGACGTCCCGCTCGCGGCGGGCGAGATGAGCCTCCACCACGTGCTGCTCGTCCACGGCTCGCGACCGAACCGATCGGACCGGCGACGCATCGGCTTCGCGCTGCGCTACATCCCGACGCGCCTCGCGCAGACCAAGACCCGTGACTTCGCGACGCTGGTGCGAGGGCGGGACGCGTACGGGCACTTCGAGCACGAGCCCGCGCCGGCCGTGGACCTCGACCCGGCAGCGGTTGCCGTGCACGAGCGCTCCATGGCGGCGCAGGTCGCTGCGGTCTACGCCGGCACCGACCACACCGCCTACCGGGCATGAACGACGCGGCGTCGACAGGGGGCGTAGGCTGCATCATCGTTCCCGAACGAGCGGATGCACCGACGGCGCGGGAGATCGCCGAGGGCGCGGACCGCAGCGTGCTCACCGCGCTCTTGGACGCACGGCGCACCGTTGGTGGAGGGACGGTGGCGCTGGAGGACGGCGACCGCCGCACCCTCACCTACACCGAGCTCGTGCGCGCAGCCGCAGCGCTGTCGCGCGTTATCCGCCGGGCGACGGAGGCGCCGGTGGTTGCCGTCATGCTGCCCTCCAGCGCTGCAGCTGCGGTCGCCTACTTCGCGGTCCTCGCCGCCGGCAAGGTGCCGTGCATGGTGAACTTCACCGCTGGCGCCTCCCAGTGCATCGCCGCCTGCCGCCGCGCGCGCGCCGGGCTCGTCATCACCGCCACGAGGTTCCTGGAGCTTGCGCAGCTCGAACCACTCGCCGACGCACTTGGCGACGCTGCACCCGTCGCGCGGCTCGAGGACATGCGCGAACGTGTCACCCGGCGCGACCGCCTGTTCGCCCTCCTCGCGCCCGCGCTCGGGCTCCTGCCGCGCTCGGCCCCGGACGAGGCGGCAGCGATCCTCTTCACCTCCGGTGCGGAGGGCGAGCCGAAGGGGGTCGTGCTGACCCATCGCAACGTGCTCGCCAACTGCGAGCAGGTGCGCCTCGCGCTGCCCCTCGAGCGCGTGCGGGTGTTCTTCAACCCGCTGCCGGTGTTCCACAGCTTCGGCCTCGGCCCCGGCATGATCCTGCCGCTGACAAGCGGCCTCAAGCTCGTCCTTCACCCCTCTCCGCTGCGCACCAAGGAGGTGACCGAGCGCATCGCCCAGACGAGGGCGAACGTGCTCCTCGCCACGGACACCTTCCTTCGCCAGTACGCGCGGGCTGGGGCGGACGGCAGCCTCTCGTCGCTGCAGTTCGCGGTCTGCGGAGCGGAGCGCGTGCGCAAGGAGACGCGCGAGCTCGTCCGCGAGCGATTCGGCTTCGTCGTCGTGGAGGGCTACGGCGTCACCGAGACGAGCCCTGTACTCTCCGCGAACCACCCCGACGACATTCGCGATGGCACGGTCGGCCGGCTGCTGCCGGGGATCGAGGCGAAGCTCGAGCCCGTGCCGGGGCTCCCCGAGGGGGCGAGGCTTTCGGTGCGCGGCCCCAACGTCATGGCTGGGTACCTCGACGCGGAGTGCAACCTCGTGGCTCCGCCGGACGGCTGGCACGACACCGGCGACGTCGTCACGTTCGACGACGGATACCTCATGATCCGCGGCAGGCTGAAGCGCTTCGCCAAGATCGGCGGTGAGATGACGTCCCTCGTCATCGTCGAGTCGCTCGCCGGAGCGGTCTGGCCGGACGCGCTCCATGCCGCGGTGGCGTTGCCCGACGGTCGCAAGGGCGAGCGCATCATCCTGCTCACCGAGCAACCCTCGCCGGACGCGGGCGCGCTCGTGCGGCAGCTCCGTGCCGAACAGCTGCCCGAGCGCTACCTTCCCGCGCGCACGATCACGGTCGACAGGATCCCGCTCCTCGGCTCCGGCAAGCTCGACACCGTGGCGGCGACGTCGCTTGCTGCGGAAAGGATCGCAGCGCACCAAGCTGCGCCGGGCGCATGACGACCGCCCGCGACCCGAGCCCTGGAGGTTCAAGCGCGGTCAAACGTGTCCTGCGCCGTCGGCTCAAACGAGGCCGGCCTGGTGCATGAGCATCAGCGCGGCAAGGACCGTTGTCACGATCGCGACGAAGGTGAACAGCGCCCCGCCCCTGGCACGGCGGCCGTTGCCCGCGTGTTTGGTCCGGTCTTCCATGAAGGCTCCTCCCGTCAGGAGCCCTGAGGGTAGCACGGTTTGGCTTGCCTCAGCGGTGCGGCGCGTCGGCGGCGATGTTGGCTGCGATCTCGCGCTCCCACCTGTCCCCGTTCGCGAGAAGCTTCTCCTTGTCGTAGAGGAGCTCCTCGCGTGTCTCCGTGGAAAACTCGAAGTTCGGTCCCTCGACGATGGCGTCCACCGGGCAAGCCTCCTGGCACAGCCCGCAGTAGATGCACTTCACCATGTCGATGTCGTAGCGC